>NZ_JBMSEF010000009.1:0-230427 GCF_049446235.1 Enterovirga sp. CN4-39
GATTGGCCGGCGCCGCGGGGGCTGCAGGGCGCGGGGCGGGCGCGGGCGCCGGCGTCGGGGGAGGCGCTGCGACGGGCGTCGCGCGGCTTCTGTCGGGGCCGCGGGCAGCCGGGGGCTGCGAAGGCCGCTCCTGCGCTCCGCCGCCGGCGACCACGGCCGGCCGAATCGGCGTTGGCGCTGCGGGGGAAGGCGGGCTCTCCCCACGGCCGGAATGCCCCGCGACGACCGGCTCGGCTTGCCGGGCAGCAGGCCGCACGGGCGCCGGCACCGGCTCGAGCACCGGGCGGACCGGGGCTGGTTCCGGCGGGCGCTCGGCGGGAGCGTCGAGACGTTCCGCAATCTCCGCGGCCGGCAGGCGCGCGCCCGGAACCCTGACGATGTTCGTCTCGACCACCACGTCGTTGGGACCGCCCACCAGGAGCAGGTGCTCCACGTTGTCCCGCCGCAGCAGGATCAGCTGGCGGTGCCGGTCGAGATCGTAGACGTCGACGATTCCGAGCCGGGGCTGGCGCGCACGCCCCCGGTCGTTGGACAACGTGAGGCGTCCGCCGGTCAGTCGCCGGAGTACCAGCGCAAAGAGCGCCAGGAGCATGAAGATGATCGCGAACGCGATCACGTATTTCACGGCTGGTGGTAGGTTCTCGATGCCCGGTATCGACAGCAAGACGCGACTCTCTCGGATTGCGACGGGGGTCCGTCCCATGCGGCCCCCCCGGGCTGCAAGACCCGAGACGGGACAATCTTGTTCCGATCTAGCACGTCAACTCCGCGATGTCGCGGATCTGTCGCTCCGCGGCACAACCTCCGCGCGATCTGGAGCCGGACTGCTCGGAATACAAACAAGTCTCTTCAGCGGCTTAACCCGCGGTTAACCATAACGGCGGCAAAACCTGCCGAGTTGGCCCGGGCCCCCATGTCGATCACCGACCTGCCTCTCGTCTCGATGCTGAAGAGCAAGCTGCACTGGCATCAGGCGCGGCAGAAGGTGCTCGCCGAGAATGTCGCGAATGCCAGCACGCCCGGGTTCAAGCCGCGGGAGCTGAAGGAGCCGAGCTCCGCCCGCCCCGCTTCCGGCAGCCTCCCGCTCGCGCAGACGAGCCCGCTGCACCTCGCCTTCGGCTCGTCCCAGGGCAGCGTCGAGACCGCGAACGGCGCGCGGTTCGAGACCCGTCCCTCCGGCAATGCCGTCAGCCTCGAGGACGAGATGCTCAAGGTCTCCTCCAACCAGTCCGACTACCAGCTCGCGACGACGCTCTACCAGAAGAGCCTGGCGATGCTGCGCACGGCCGTCAGCGGGCGGGGCATCTGATGGACTTCCTCCGCTCCCTCGGCATCGCGGCCTCGGGCCTCCGGGCCCAATCCGGCCGCATGCGCGTGATCGCCGAGAACGTGGCCAATGCCGATTCGGTCGGGGAGAAGCCCGGCGCGGATCCCTATCGCCGCAAGATCCCGACCTTCGGCCAGCATGTCGATCGCGAGCTCGGCGCGAGCGTCGTCTCGCTTGGCCGCGTCGCCCGGGACCAGGCGCCGTTCCGCACCAGGCACGATCCCGGCAACCCCGCAGCCGACGCGACGGGCCACGTGAAGCTGCCCAACGTCAACACGCTCGTCGAGACGATGGACATGCGCGAGGCCCAGCGCAGCTACGAGGCGAACCTCAACATCGTCACCGCCACCCGCCGGATGATCTCGCGCACGCTCGAGATCCTCCGCGCCTAGATGAGGTCAGCCGATCATGTCGATCACTGCGGGAGCGGGCGCCTATGCGGCGACCCAGCGGCTGCTATCCTCCACGACCGGGGCGGCGGGCTCCGGGCTCGGCGGCGTCGCCGGGGCAGGGGACTTCTCGTCCATGCTCGAGCGGGCGGTCGGCAGCGTCGCCGAATCGGGCCGCAAGGCCGAGGCCCAGGCCATGGCTGCGGCCTCCGGCAAGGCGGATCTCGTCGAGGTCGTGACCGCGGTCGCCGAGAGCGAGACGGCGTTGCAGACCCTCGTCGCCGTGCGGGACAAGGTCATCGCGGCCTACGAGGAAATCATGCGGATGCCGATCTGACATGACCGGCGCGGCCATTCTCGACATCGCCCGCGACGGGATCGGCACCTTCCTGAAGGTGAGCGCGCCCCTGATGCTCGTCGCCCTGGCGGTCGGGCTCATCGTGTCCCTGGTCCAGGCCCTCACCCAGGTCCAGGAGCAGACGCTGGTCTACGTTCCGAAGATCGTGGCGGTGTTCGGCGCCATGCTCCTCTTCCTGCCCTTCATGGCCGATGCGCTCGCGTCCTATATGGGGCGGATCGCCCTGCGCATCGCCTCCGGGGGCTGACATCCGCATCATGGTCCGGCTCCGGCGCGGGGTGGCACGGACGTGACCTTCGCGATCCCGGAACTCGCCTCGCTGTTCATGCTGACCTTCGCCCGGGTCGGCACGCTGGTGATGCTGCTGCCCGGAACGGGGGAGCGGCTGGTGCCGGCGCGCCTCAGGCTCGCCTTCGCGTTCCTCCTCACCCTGCTCCTGCTTCCGATCGTGCGGAACCTGTTCCCGGCGGGGGATGCGCCGCAGGTCGTGATCGGGACGATGATCGGCGAGGTGGCGATCGGCCTCATGCTCGGGCTCGCCACCCGGATGGTCGTCTCCGCCCTGCAGACGGCCGGCAACATCGTGGCGCAGGAGCTCGGCCTGTCCTTCGCCATGACGATCGACCCGACGCAGGGAGGAGGGCAGGAAGCCGCGATCGGCAATTTCCTGACGCTCCTCGGCATCACGCTCGTCTTCGCCACCGACCTGCATCACCTCGCGATCGCGGCGATCGGCAACAGCTACGAACTCCTGCCGCCCGCGCGGCTGCCGGAGGCCGGCGATGCGGCCCAGCTGGCGATCGGCGCGGTCGGCCGCGCGTTCCGGCTGGCCGTCCAGATCTCGGCGCCGTTCATCGCCTTCGCGTTCCTGTTCAACCTGGGCCTCGGCATCCTGTCGCGGCTCATGCCGCAGATGCAGGTGTTCTTCCTGGCGATGCCGCTGACGATCCTGATCGGCGTCCTCGTCCTCCTGGCCGCGCTCGGCATGATGATGAGCGTCTATCTCGGCCAGCTCGGCGCCTTCCTGTCCCAGCTCGGAATGGGCTGATGGCAGAGGGAGCCGACCGCGAGGATCGCACAGAAGAGCCGACGCAGAAGCGCCTCGACGATGCCATCAAGCGCGGCGAGGTGGCGAAGAGCCAGGAGGTCTCGACCTTCCTGGCGCTCGGCGCCATGACGCTGGCGCTGCTTCTCGCGGGCGGCTGGTCGGGACAGACGCTCACGCTGGAACTCAGGCACTACCTCGGCAACGCGCACCTCGTCCCGGCCGATCCCGCCGGAATGCTCGGCGCGGGCCGCCGGGCGCTCGTGACCGCGCTTCAGGTCCTCGCGCTGCCGCTCGGCATCCTCGTCGCGGCGGCTCTCGCGGGCGGGCTTCTCCAGCACAGGCTCGTCTGGACCACCCAGCCGCTGAAGCCGCAATTCAGCCGCCTCTCGCCCATGGCGGGGTTCAAGCGCATCTTCGGCCTCCAGGCGCTCGGGCGCTTCGGCAAGGGCCTCCTGAAGATCCTCATCGTCGGCGTCGTCGCTTGCGTCGCGCTCTGGGCGGAGCACGACCGGGCGGAGGCGCTGATCACGCTCGACGTCGCGGACCTGGTGCGTGCGATGGTCGGCATCGCCCTGCGGCTGCTGGGCGTCATCCTGGCGATCTACGCCGTCGTCGCGATTGCCGATTACATCGTCGCGCGGTTCTCGTGGATGAAGCGCCTGCGGATGTCGAAGCAGGAGCTCAAGGACGAGCTGAAGGAGCAGGACGGGAATCCCGAGATCAAGGCGAAGCTGCGCCAGATCAGGCAGCAGCGCCTGCGCAAGCGGATGATGGCGGAGGTGCCCAACGCGACCGTGGTCGTCACGAACCCGACTCACTTCGCGGTCGCGCTGCGGTACGAAGCCGGCCAGGCCGCTCCGATCTGCGTCGCGAAAGGGGTGGACGATCTCGCGCTCCGGATCAGGAGTGTCGCCGAAGAGCATCAGGTTCCCATAATCGAGAACCCGCCCTTGGCCCGCGCACTGCATGCGACCGTCGAGATCGACGAGGAGATCCCGGTCGAGCACTATAAGGCCGTCGCCGAGGTGATTGGCTTCGTCTTGCGGCTGAAGCGGCGCGCATCGTAACGGGACCCAGCCGGAGGACGACGCGGCAGCATGGCCGAGTATACGCAAGCTTCGAACGGATCCGCGATCGATCGGTCCGAGCGCCCCGGCTATGTCGGGTTGCTGCTGGTGCTCGGCGTCGTCTTCGTCGCCGCCTTCGCCGGGTTGAGCTTCGTCCCGAACGAGCAGGCGCAGCCCCTGATCCTGGGGCTCCTCGCCGTCCTGGCGATGATCGGCGTGTTCTTCGTGTTCGCCGTGGCGATCGGGACGGTGCAGTTCGCCGGCTCCGGAGCGCGGAACGACCTCACCAAGGTCCTCGCCGACACGGCCGCGGACGGGCTGCTCGTCGTGGAGGATACCGGCCGCATCATCTACGCGAACGAGCGCTATCTGCGGCTCGCGGGCGCGGAGAAGAGCCAGGAGGTGAGGACGGTCGAGCGCCTCTTCACGGGCGGCCCGGAGATTTCGGAGGCGGTCTACCGGCTCGCCCAGGCGGCCCGGGACGGCAAGACCGCCGCGGAGGAGGTCCGGCTCAGCCCCGCTCTCGGCGGCGCGCGCGAATTCGGCTGGTACCGCCTGCGGGTGCGGTCGATCCCCCGGCCGGGAGCCCGGCCCGCGACGCTCTGGACGGTGACGGATGTCACCGACGACCGCGAGCGGCACGAGACGGTCTTCCAGGAGCTGCAGCACGCGATCGACTACCTGGACCACGCCCCGGCGGGCTTCCTGTCCACCGATCGGCTGGGCTCGATCGTCTACATGAACGCGACCCTGGCGGAATGGCTCGGGCACGATCTCGCCAAGGTCGGGTCGGGCGGGCTGAAGCTGCCGGACATCATGCCGGACGACGTCGTCGCGATGCTCATCTCGGCCTCCGGCTCGCCCGGAAAGTCGCGGACGGAGACGCTCGACCTCGATCTCCGCCGCCGCCAGGGCGGAACGCTCCCCGTGCGGCTCTATCACCGCGTCGCCTTCGGGCCGGACGGCAAGGCCGGCCCGTCCCGCACCCTGGTCCTCGACCGTTCGGCGGGCGCGGAGATCGAGGACGGGCAGCGCGCCGCGGAGGTGCGGTTCGCGCGCTTCTTCAACTCGTCGCCGCTCGCCATCGCCACCCTCGATGCCGGCTACCGCATCGTCGGCTCGAACCCGTCCTTCACGAAGCTCTTCGGACCGGGCCTCGGATCCGGGCGCGGCGGGTCCCACTCGGCCCTCGACCTCGTGGCGCCGCCCGATCGCGCGAGGCTCGAAGCCTCGCTCGCCGGCGCGATCTCCGGGGAGAGCGGGGCGCTCGACGTCACGCTCGCGCGGGAGGGCGGCCGCTCGGCCCGGTTCTGGGTGAGCGCCGTGGCCGACGGCGATTCCGCCGAAGGCGACCGCGCCATCCTCTATGCGCTCGACACGACCGACCAGCGGCTGCTGGAGCAGCAATTCGCCCAGGCGCAGAAGATGCAGGCGATCGGCCAGCTCGCCGGCGGCGTCGCGCACGACTTCAACAACGTGCTCCAGGCCATCATCGGCTATTCCGACCTTCTGCTGGCGAGCCACCGGCCGACCGATCCGTCCTTCCAGGACCTGATGCAGATCAAGCAGAACGCGAACCGGGCGGCGAGCCTCGTGCGCCAGCTGCTGGCCTTCTCGCGGCGCCAGACGCTGCGCCCCGAGACCGTGAAGCTGGGCGAAACGCTGTCCGATCTCTCGCTGCTCCTGAAGCGTCTGCTCGGGGAGCGTGTCCAGCTGGAGATGCGGCAGGGCCGCGACCTCTGGTTCGTCAAGGCGGACGTGAACCAGCTCGAGCAGGTGATCATCAATCTGGCGGTGAATGCCCGCGACGCCATGCCCGACGGCGGGACGGTGTCGATCGCGACGGAGAACGTCGACGAGGCCGAAGCCCGCAGGCTCGATCTCAGCGGCATGCCGGCGGCCGACTATGTCCGCATCGACGTCGGGGATACCGGGACCGGCATACCGCCCGATCTGCTCGACAAGATCTTCGAGCCCTTCTTCACCACCAAGGAGCTCGGCAAGGGCACGGGCCTCGGCCTCTCGACCGTGTTCGGCATCGTGAAGCAGTCGGGCGGGTTCATCTACGTCGATTCCGCCGTCGGCAAGGGCACCACTTTCTCGATCTACCTCCCGCGCTTCGTCCCGGAGGTTGAGGCGGCGGCGAAGCAGGACCCGAAGGAGGAGAAGCGCGCGGCCGACATGACAGGGCAGGGCACCGTGCTGCTCGTCGAGGACGAGGACGCCGTCCGTGCGGTGAATGCGCGCGCGCTGTCCGCCCGCGGCTACACGGTGCTGGAGGCCGCATCGGGCGTCGAGGCGCTGGAGATCGTCGATGCCCACGAGGGCGCGATCGACCTCGTCGTGTCGGACGTCGTGATGCCGGAGATGGACGGCCCGACGCTGCTCGGAGAGCTGCGCAAGCGCCGTTCGGACCTGAAGATCATCTTCGTGTCGGGCTATGCGGAAGACGCCTTCGCCAAGCACCTGCCCGAGGGCGAGAGCTTCTCGTTCCTCGCCAAGCCCTTCAGCCTGAAGCAGCTGGTCGAGACCGTGAAGGGCGCGATCCAGCGCTGAGCGGCCGCCGCCTCCGCCTCCGCTCATCCCGGCGCAAGCCGGGATCCGGCAGCCGGTCGGGCCTGGTACCGGGCTTCCCCGATGTGAGCGGCGGGCAGTCTTGACAAAACCAGAATATTATCCTATGTCCTTGCCTGTCCCGGCCCACAGAGGGGCGTGTGCGCAGCGTGGCTCGTGCGGGTCGGGAACGGTGGTCCGGGGAAGTCGGCGTCACGCACCGGCACCCCGGGCGGCCCAAGTCGGCAATCCCGGCTGGCTGAGCCTGCCGGTCACTGTCCCGGGGCCCTCGCGGGTCCAGGAGGACGCAGCGGGAGGATAGAAAGGTCACCCTCCCGGGGGTTCGCCGAAGCAAGCCTCAAACACCGTGTGCGGGAGGTCCGGGCGAGAGCGCCCGCGGGTTCCGACACTCCCTTCCGGCATCCGATCCGCCCGCCGGAGCGGTGCCGCCCGACCTCCCGCACCACCCTCTCGGGATCCCCGAGGGGAAGTCTCGGCGTGGGCGATTTCAGGATCTGGCTCGAGCGCGCCGCCGCGCCCCCTCTCCCCTGCCGGAGAGGGATGGGGTGAGGGCAGGACTCCCCAGGGCAAGCATCCGCACCCGACTTTGCTG
The DNA here is from genome assembly GCF_049446235.1 of Enterovirga sp. CN4-39. Taxonomy (NCBI): domain Bacteria; kingdom Pseudomonadati; phylum Pseudomonadota; class Alphaproteobacteria; order Hyphomicrobiales; family Methylobacteriaceae; genus Enterovirga; species Enterovirga sp. CN4-39. The sequence continues at coordinate 7,356 of NZ_JBMSEF010000009.1, forward strand.
TGAGCGTGTCGCTTCACATCCCAGGTCGGTCCCTCACCCCGACCGGCTGCGCCGTCCGACCCTCCCGCACGGGAGAGCGTGACCCGCTCATCCCGGCGAAAGCCGGGATCCACGAGCCAGCGAAGGCGAGCAGGAACTTCCATGTCGGCCCACAGCGCGAGATCTTGTGCGATGAGAACAAAACAGGTACAAATCCCGGGCAGCACGCATTGAGCCGACCCGTCCAGCCTGCCATAAGGACTTGCCCAATGGCCCAGTCAGCCCTTCGAATCGTCGAAAGCCCCTCCATGGACAAGACCAAAGCGCTGGACGCCGCGCTTTCCCAGATCGAACGTTCCTTCGGGAAGGGCTCGATCATGCGTCTCGGCAAGAACGAGAAGGCGGTCGAGATCGAGACGGTGCCGACCGGGTCGCTCGGCCTCGACATCGCGCTCGGCGTCGGCGGCCTGCCGCGCGGCCGCGTGATCGAGATCTACGGCCCCGAATCCTCCGGCAAGACGACGCTGGCCCTCCACACGGTCGCGGAAGCCCAGCGGAAGGGCGGCATCTGCGCCTTCGTGGACGCCGAGCATGCGCTCGATCCCGTTTACGCCCGCAAGCTCGGCGTGAAGCTCGACGACCTCCTGATCTCGCAGCCCGATACGGGCGAGCAGGCGCTGGAGATCTGCGACACGCTGGTGCGGTCGGGTGCGATCGACGTCCTGGTCGTCGATTCGGTCGCCGCGCTCACGCCGCGGGCCGAGATCGAGGGCGAGATGGGCGACGTGCAGCCGGGCTCGCAGGCGCGCCTCATGAGCCAGGCGCTCCGGAAGCTCACCGCCTCCATCTCCCGCTCCAAGGCGATGGTCATCTTCATCAACCAGATCCGGATGAAGATCGGCGTCATGTACGGCTCGCCGGAGACGACGACCGGCGGCAACGCGCTGAAATTCTACGCCTCCGTCCGCCTCGACATCCGGCGCGTCTCGACGCTCAAGGATCGCGACGAGGCGATCGGCAACTCCGTCCGCGTGAAGGTGGTCAAGAACAAGGTCGCGCCGCCCTTCAAGCAGGTCGAGTTCGACATCATGTTCGGCGAAGGCATCTCGAAGGTCGGCGAGCTGATCGATCTCGGGGTCAAGGGCGGCATCGTGGAGAAGTCCGGCGCCTGGTTCTCCTTCGACAGCCAGCGTCTCGGTCAGGGGCGCGAGAACGCCAAGACCTTCCTCAAGGAGAACCCGGACGTGGCGAACCGCATCGAGAATGCGATCCGCCAGAATTCCGGCCTCCTCGCCGAGCGCATTCTCGAGAATGCGACGCCGACGGAGGACGACCTGGACGAGGGTGAGCCGTAGGCAGGGCCTCGACGGAGACGCGCCGACGATGGGTACACGCTCGGGCGTGACCGAGCGTGTACCCGCCATCTTCGATCGGCCTTGTTCCCACTGCGGGAACGACGCGGAGAAGGTGTGATGGATGTCCGACCCATCCGAACCGAAGCGGATCTCGACTGGGCTCTGGCGGAGGTATCCCGGTATTTCGACCAGCCGCCCGAACCCGATACGCCCGAAGCGGATCGCTTCGACGTCCTGACGACTCTGATTGCCGCCTACGAAAGCCGCGAGCACCAGGTGCCCGCAGCCGGGCCAGTCGAGGTCTTGCGGTACGCCATAGAGGAACTCGGGAGGACCCAGAGCGAGCTTGCCGCGATCCTGGGATCCAGGTCCCGGGCATCCGAGGTGCTCCACGGCAAGCGTCCGCTCACGCCTGAAATGATCGCCCGGATCAGTGCTGCCTGGCACATTCCTGCCGCCGCCCTGCTCCCCGTTCCCGGGCTGGCCGACGCGGCCTAGAGGCGGCGAGGCCAGGGCTGCCGGATTGGGCAGAAGCCACCAAGCGCGCCGAATATCAGATCGGTGCGCCGCCGAACGAGGGCCTTGCTCGACAAGTTCCTGAGCCGTCACTAGAACTCGGCCCAAATGGCCGCCGACCGGCGGCCGCGCGCATTTCAGGTTCCCCTCGCGATGTCCGGCGTCAACGAGATCAGGTCCACCTTCCTCGACTACTTCGCGAAGAACGGCCACGAGGCCGTGGCCTCCTCGCCCCTCGTGCCCCGCAACGATCCGACATTGATGTTCACCAATGCCGGGATGGTGCAGTTCAAGAACGTCTTCACGGGCGTCGAGAAGCGGCCCTACAGCCGTGCGACGACAGCCCAGAAATGCGTGCGGGCCGGCGGCAAGCACAACGATCTGGACAATGTCGGCTACACGGCCCGGCACCACACCTTCTTCGAGATGCTCGGGAATTTCTCCTTCGGCGACTACTTCAAGGAAGAGGCGATCACGCTCGCCTGGAACCTGATCACGAAGGAGTTCGGGCTCGCCAAGGACAGGCTCCTGGTCACGGTCTATGCCGATGACGAGGACGCCGCCGGCCTCTGGCGCAAGATCGCCGGCTTCCCGGATGACCGCATCATCCGCATCGGCACCTCCGACAACTTCTGGCAGATGGGCGATACCGGCCCCTGCGGCCCCTGTTCGGAGATCTTCATCGACCAGGGTCCCGCTCTCCAGGGCGGGCCGCCCGGCAGCCCGGACGAGGACGGCGACCGGTTCCTGGAATTCTGGAACCTCGTCTTCATGCAGTTCGAGCAGATCGAGCCCGGCCAGCGCGTCCCGCTGCCGCGCCCCTCGATCGACACCGGCATGGGCCTCGAGCGCATGGCCGCCATCCTGCAGGGCGTGCACTCGAACTACGACACGGACCTGTTCCGGGCCCTGATCGATGCGGTCGCGCACCAGATCGGCCGCGCCCCCGAGGACGCGACCCGCGCCTCCTACCGCGTCATCGCCGACCACCTGCGTGCCGCATCCTTCCTGGTGGCGGATGGGGTGCTGCCCTCGAACGAGGGTCGCGGCTACGTCCTCCGGCGCATCATGCGTCGCGCCATGCGGCATGCGCAGCTCCTCGGCTCGCGGGACCCGCTGATGTGGCGGCTCGTGCCGGCCCTGACCCGCGAGATGGGGCAGGCCTATCCGGAGCTGACCCGCGCCGAGCCGCTGATCGTCGAGACGCTGCGGCTCGAGGAAACCCGCTTCCGCCGCACTTTGGAGCGCGGCCTCGCCATCCTGGAGGACGAGACGCGTAGCCTCACCCAGGGCCAGTCCCTCTCCGGCGAGACCGCCTTCACGCTGTACGACACCTACGGTTTCCCGCTCGACCTCACGCAGGATGCCCTGAAGTCCCGCGGCATCGGCGTCGACACGGACGGCTTCAAGGCCGCCATGGAGCGGCAGCGCGAGAAGGCGCGGGCCGCCTGGTCGGGTTCGGGCGAGGCGGCGACCGACACCGTGTGGTTCGGCCTGCGGGAGCGGGTCGGCGCGACGGAATTCCTCGGCTACGACACCGAGGCCGCCGAGGGGGTCGTCACGGCCATCCTCAAGGACGGCCAGGAGGTCGCATCGCTCTCCGCCGGCGAGAGCGGGCTCGTCGTCCTGAACCAGACGCCGTTCTACGGCCAGTCGGGCGGCCAGGTCGGCGATACCGGGACCATCCGGGGTCCGGGCGTGCTCGTCCAGGTGGGCGACACCGAGCGCAAGCTCGGGGACGTGTTCGTGCACCATGCCACCGTGGAGCAGGGCACGCTCGCGGTCGGCGCGGCGGTCGAGCTGCAGGTCGATACCCGCCGCCGCTCGGCGATCCGCGGCCACCATTCCGCGACGCACCTCCTCCACGAGGCGCTCCGCCGCGTCCTTGGCGACCACGTCGCCCAGAAAGGTTCGCTCGTCGAGGCCGAGCGCCTTCGCTTCGATTTCAGCCATCCGAAGCCGATGACGGATGCCGAGCTTCGCGAGGTCGAGGACATCGCCAACCGCCTCGTCCTGCAGAACGAGCCCGTCGTGACCCGGCTGATGGCCGTCGACGAGGCCGTCGAATCGGGCGCCCGGGCGCTGTTCGGCGAGAAATACGGCGACGAGGTCCGCGTCGTCTCCATGGGCACGGACCGCGAGGCCGACGGCAAGTGGTTCTCCGTCGAGCTCTGCGGTGGCACCCATGTCGTCCGGACCGGCGATATCGGGCTGATCGCGGTCGTGTCCGAGGGCGCGGTGGCGGCGGGCGTCCGGCGCATCGAGGCGCTGACCGGCGAGACGGCGCGGCGCTACCTCGCGGGCGAGAGCCGCACCCTGCGCGAGATCGCCGGGATCCTGAAGGCACCGGTCGCGGAGGCGCCCGAGCGCCTGTCCGCCCTCGTCGAGGACCGCCGGCGGCTCGAGCGCGAGCTCGCGGAAGCGCGTCGCAAGCTCGCCATGGGCGGTGGCGGCGCCGGCTCCGCCGACGAGATCCGGGTCGTCAGCGGCGTGAACTATCTCGGCAAGGTGCTGCGCGACGTGCCCGCGAAGGACCTGAAGCCCCTGGTCGACGAGGCCAAGAAGCGCCTGGGTTCAGGCGTCGTCGTGTTCGTCGCCGTCGACAAGGACGAGCGCGCCTCCATCATCGTCGGCGTCACGCCCGACCAGGTCGGCGCGCGCAATGCCGTCGATCTCGTGCGGGCGGGAGCGGCGGCGCTCGGCGGCAAGGGCGGCGGCGGCCGGCCCGACATGGCCCAGGCCGGTGGACCGGACGGAGCCCAGGCCGAGGCGGCGCTTGCGGCCGTGGAGGCGGCGCTGGCGGCGGCCTGACGGCTCGCCGAGTTCCGGCCGATCCCCTATCCTCTGCCGGCCGCGCCATGCGGCTGCGGGCGGGCCTCGAGAGGGCCCGCCAGGGGAGGGGATAGATGCAGAGCCGCTCCATCAATGCGCCCGGCGTGCACAAGCCGAGCACCGGCTACGTCCAGGCGCGCGAGATTTCCGGCCAGTCGCGCGTCCTGTTCATCAGCGGCCAGACGCCCGTCGATATCGACGGCAAGGTGCCGGAGGGGTTCGAGGCCCAGTGCCGGCTCGTGTGGCGCAATGTCGAGGCGCAGCTTCGCGCGGCCGGCATGACGCTCGACAACCTCGTCATGAGCCGGACCTACCTGTCCGATCGCCGCTACGCGCTCCCGAACCGCACGATCCGGAACGAGGTGCTCGGCGCACGCGAGACGGCCGTCACGGTCGTGATCGCCGGGATTTTCGACGAGACCTGGCTGCTTGAAATCGAGGCGGTTGCGGCGGCCTGAGCCGCCCGGCCTCAGGCAGCCGGCGGCCAGCTTTCCGTATCGTGGTCGGGATGCTGGCGTGATGCCATCCGGGCCAGAAGATCCGGGCCGGTTCCGTCCTCGGTCGCCTCGTCGGGTAGCTCGTGCAGGCGGGCGAAGACGGGGCGGCGGCTCTCCACGCCGAACTGGCTCGCCGGCAGAACCCGGTCCGGATCGTCCAGCGAGCCGATCGAGATCGAGATACGGTCGTGCTCGAGCACGGTGTAGTAGAGCGGGGTGCCGCAATCGCGGCAAAAGCCGCGCTCCACCGCCTCGGAGGACCGGAACGCGCCCGGCGTTCCCCTGGTCCAAACCAGGTCCGCGCGCGGGACGCCGGCGAGCGGGGCGATGTAGTTGCCGAAGGCCTTCTGGCACATGCGGCAATGGCAGATCGACGGCCCGGTCGGCTCGCTCAGCAGCCGGTAGCGCACGGCGCCGCATTGGCATCCGCCAGACAGCATCGGACGTCTCCCTTTCGGCTTCGAACGCTCCCAGAGGTCTTTCGGTTCGCCCGGAGGGACAAGACGGCCCTCGGTCGGGTGTCAGGCGGCGGACAGAAGATCCTCGGCCCGGACATTGGCCATGCGCTCGAAATCGCGTCGATAAAGCTCGATCGCAGGGTTCTCTTCAGCCGCCCGCCCGTACCAGTAGCGTGCGGCGTGCAGATCGCCGAGCCCTTCGTAGCAGGCGCCAATCGCGTGACCCAGGGAGCCGCCATCGAGCGATGGATCGCCTTCGGCCATGTGCAGGTACATCGCGATAGCCGTCTCGAAGCGGCCCGTCTGGACACATCGATCAGCAAATGCCTGCATCTCATTGGGGTCCATCTGTCACCTCAATCTGATGTGGCGATTGACGTAGGCCGGATTATTCCTCGGAAGGGCTGCCGTCTCTAGGTTGATGTGCGGTCCCTCCCGGCCGTACTGGCCGGGGCTTATGTCGAACCGAACGACGTTGCCGTTCGGTCCGATCCATTGCTTTGCTCCGCGTGGCGTTGGCGCAAAGCGCGGTACGCCACCCAGAAACTCTTCCAGTCCTGCCGCGATGGATTCGAACCGAGCCCGCGGCATCGCAGGCTCGGTCCAGGCAGGGCCCGATCGCTCTGCCTCAGGCCGCCATGGCCTTCTTCAGGTTCTCGTCGATCTTGTCGAGGAAGCCCGTGGTCGAAAGCCACTTCTGGTCGGCGCCGACGAGGAGCGCGAGGTCCTTCGTCATGTAACCCGACTCGACGGTGTCGACGCAGACCTTCTCGAGCGTCTCGGCGAAGCGCTTCAGCTCCGCGTTGTCGTCGAGCTTGGCGCGGTGCAGCAGGCCGCGGGTCCAGGCGAAGATGGAGGCCATCGAGTTCGTCGAGGTCTCCTTGCCCTTCTGGTGCTCGCGGTAGTGCCGGGTCACGGTGCCGTGCGCCGCCTCGGCCTCGACGGTCTTCCCGTCCGGCGTCATCAGCACGGAGGTCATGAGGCCCAGCGAGCCGAAGCCCTGCGCGGCCGTGTCGGACTGCACGTCGCCGTCGTAGTTCTTGCACGCCCACACATAGCCGCCCGACCACTTGAGGCAGGAGGCGACCATGTCGTCGATCAGCCGGTGCTCGTAGGTGAGGCCGAGCGTCTTGAACTGGCTCGCGAACTCGGCGTCGAATATCTCCTGGAAGATGTCCTTGAAGCGCCCGTCATAGGCCTTCAGGATCGTGTTCTTCGTCGAGAGATAGACCGGGTACTTGCGGGCCAAGCCGTAGTTGAACGAGGCGCGGGCGAAGTCACGGATCGATTCGTCGAGGTTGTACATCGACATCGCGACGCCGGAGCCCGTGAAGTTAAACACTTCCTTCTCGATGACGGTGCCGTCCTCGCCCTCGAACTTGACCGTCAGCCGGCCCTTGCCCGGAACCTTGAAGTCCGTCGCGCGGTACTGGTCGCCATAGGCGTGGCGGCCGATCACGAAGGGCTGCGTCCAGCCGGGCACGAGGCGCGGCACGTTCTTGCAGATGATCGGCTCGCGGAAGATCACGCCGCCCAGGATGTTGCGGATCGTGCCGTTCGGCGACTTCCACATCTCCTTCAGGTTGAATTCCTTCACGCGCGCCTCGTCGGGCGTGATGGTGGCGCATTTCACGCCGACGCCGTGCTTCTTGATGGCGTTGGCGGCATCGATCGTGACCTGGTCGTTCGTCTTGTCGCGGTACTCGATTCCGAGGTCGTAGTACTCGAGGTCGACGTCGAGATAGGGATGGATCAGCTTGTCCTTGATGAGCTGCCAGATGATCCGGGTCATCTCGTCGCCGTCGAGTTCGACGACGGGGTTGGCCACCTTGATCTTGGGCATTGTCGCTCACCTTGCGCTTGGGGCTCGAGGCCCCGTGGACTGATGTGGTCCGCTCATAGCGCGCTGCAGCGAAGCCGGAAAGGCGGGCCGGCCGATAGCCGGCCCATAACGTCTGCTCGGGGCCTCGCGAGGACGGGAGAACCGTCCCGCGCGAGGCGAGGCCGGCTATTGCGGCTCGATGCCGGAGGCCTTGACGATGTCCCGGTACTTGTTGCGCTCCGCGGCCGAGAACATCGTGAACGCGTCCGGGGTGTTCGGGGCCGCGACGGCCCCGACCGCCTTCAGCTTCGCCTGGACGTCCGGGGTCGAGTAGATCGCCTTCACGTCGGCCGCGATCCTGTCGACGATCGCGCGCGGGACCCCCGCGGGCGCGAAGAGGCCATGCCAGGTCGCGACGTCGAAGCCCGGGATCGTCTCCGCGATGGCCGGCACGTCCGGCGCCGTCGGGCTCCGGTCCTTGCTGGTCACGGCGATCGCCCGGACGGTGCCGGCTTCCGCCTGCGGCCAGGCCAGCGTCATGTTGTCGAAGGCGAGGTCGATATGCCCGCCCGCGATGGCCGTCATGATGTCCCCGGAGGACCGATAGGGCACGTGCGCCATCTTCGTCCCGGTCAGGTTCGCGATCATCTCGGCGGGCAGGTGGTTCGAGGCGCCGACCCCGGAGGAGCCGTAGCTGAGCTTGCCCGAGTTCGCCTTGAGGTACGCGACGAATTCCGGGAAGGTCTTCACCGGCATCTTCGGGCTGACGACGAGCAGGTTCGGCAGCTGGGCGAAGAGGCTGATCGGCTGGAAATCGGTTTCGGCGTTGTAGCTCAGGCGCTTGTAGACGTAGGGCGCGATCGCATGCGTGCTCGCGGTCCCGACGAGCAGCGTGTAGCCGTCCTTCGGCGCCTGCGCGACCGAGGCCGCGCCGACCGTTCCTCCTGCACCGGCCTTGTTCTCCACGATGAAGGGCTGGCCGTATTTCGCCTGCATGGCCTGGGCGAAGATGCGCCCGAACATGTCGGTCGTGCCGCCGGCCGTGAACGGCACCACGATGATGACTTGGCGCTGCGGCCAGTTCTCCTGCGCGCCGGCCGGCAGGCTCGACACGGCCATGGCGGCGGCGGCCGTGCCTGCCAGCGCGGCGAGGCGCCTACGCGTGAGCTCTCTCCCCTTGATCATATGTCCCTCCCGAAATCATTGTGGTTGTTGGTCTATTTGTCCGTGCCATCGATGGCAGGAACCTCTTCCACGAAGCCCCGGTCGTTGCCGGTGCCGGTCATGAAGTCGAAATCGCAGCCCTGGTCCGCCTGAAGCACGGTGTCGTGCAGCAGGCGGGCATAGCCACGCTTCGCCCAATCCGGGCGCGAGGCTGAGGGCAGGGCGGCGCGGCGGGAGGCCAGCTCCTCGTCGCCGACCAGCAGGTCGATGCGGCGTGCCTCGACGTCGAGGCGGATCCGGTCGCCGGTCCGGACCAGCGCCAGCGGCCCGCCGACGGCCGATTCCGGTGCGATGTGCAGCACGATCGTGCCGAAGGCGGTGCCGCTCATCCGGGCATCCGAGATGCGCACCATGTCCTTCACGCCGGCCCGGGCCAGCTTGCGGGGGATCGGCAGGTAGCCGGCCTCAGGCATGCCGGGCGCGCCGACCGGGCCGGTGTTGCGCAGCACGAGCACGTCGTCCGCCGTCACATCCAGATCCGGATCGTCGATCCGGGCCGCCATGTCTTCCACATTTTCGAACACGACGGCGCGGCCGGTATGCTGCAGCAGCTTCGGGCTCGCGGCCGAGTGCTTGATGACGGCCCCGCGCGGGGCGAGATTGCCGCGCAGCACCGCCATGGCACCGATCGGCTTGATCGGATTCCCGCGCGCGCGGATCGCGTCCTGCCCAGGCACCTCTTCCGCGGCTGCGGCGACGTCGCGAAGCGTGGTGCCGCCGACCGTCCTGGCATCCAGGTCGAGGATGTCGCCGAGCTCGCGCATCAGCTTCGGCATGCCACCGGCATGGTGGAAATGCTCCATGTAGTGCTGGCCGGACGGCTTCAGGTCGATCAGCACCGGCACCTCGCGCCCGATCCGGTCAAAGGTCTCCAGGTCGACGCGCTCCTTGGTGCGGTTCGCGATCGCCGTGAGGTGGATGAGGCCGTTGGTCGAGCCGCCGATCGCCTGGAGCACGATCTGCGCGTTGCGAAAGGCCGACGCGGTCAGGATCTCGGACGGGCGGGGGCTCCCGGAGACGGCCATCTCGGCCGCGCGCTTGCCACTCGCCTCCGCGATGCGGATGCGCTCGGCATGCGGGGCGGGCACGGTCGCGCTCATCGGCAGCGATAGGCCGAGCGCCTCGGTGATGCAGGCCATCGTGGAAGCCGTGCCCATGACCATGCAGGTGCCCACCGATGGGGCAAGCCTACCATTGACAGTCTCGATCTCCGCCTCGTCGATCTCGCCGGCGCGATGGGCCGCCCAGAGACGCCGGCAATCCGTGCAGGCGCCGAGCACCTCGCCCTTGTGGTGGCCGACCACCATGGGGCCGACAGGGACGACGACGGTCGGCAGATCGACCGATGCGGCAGCCATGATCTGCGCCGGCAGCGTCTTGTCGCAGCCCCCGATCACCACCACGGCATCCATCGGCTGGGCGCGGATCATCTCCTCGGTGTCCATCGCCATCAGGTTGCGCAGGTACATCGAGGTCGGGTGCGCGAAGCTCTCGTGGATGGAGATGGTCGGGAAGACCATGGGCATCGCGCCGGCCAGCATCACGCCGCGCTTCACCGCCTCCACGAGCTGCGGCACGTTGCCGTGGCAGGGATTGTAGTCGGAATAGGTATCCGTGATTCCGACGATCGGCCGCTCGAGCGCGTCGTCGGAATAGCCCATCGCCTTGATGAAGGCCTTGCGCAGGAACAGCGAGAAGCCCGCATCGCCGTAGCTCGTGAGCCCCTTGCGCAAACCCTTGGACATCCTGACTCCCACCCGTCCCTTCGGCCTATGCCTGGCCCTGGGCCGGAAGGTTAGCCGGATCGGCGGATGCGGGCCACTCTCACTTAGTGGCCCGCCCGCGATGTTCTCTAGCCCGGGACCCGCCCGTCCGGCGTGTAACGATCGACCGCGTCCGGCAGCGCGCGCGTGAGCCGTGCGAGGAGCTCCTCGCGGGACAGGCCCGTCCGCTGCGAGAGGGCTTGCAGCACATCGGTGCCGATCGCCTGCTCGAGTTCGTTCTCGGCGATCTCGCGGTTCGGTCCGGTTCCGACCCAGGACTCCACAGCGTCACGCTGTCCGGCCTCGGCGAAGCGGTCGCGCAGCTCGCTCAGCCCGCTTCCGAGGAAGCCGCCCGGATTTCCGGCATGGCCGCCTGTTCCACCGGGCGTGGCATGGCTCTGCGCGCCGCCCCCCAGCAATCCTCCGAGGAGCCCGCCGAGACCGCCAGCCTGTTCCGGCTGGCCACCCTGGTTCGGTTGGCCGCCTTGGCCTTGGCCGGATCCGCCATGGCCGCCGAGGCTGCCCAGCATCTCGGCGATCTTGTCCCGGTTCTGGTACCCGGCCACAGCCAGAAGCCCGAGCAGCGCCGTCATGGATGGAAACCGACTGTCGCTCATCTGCGCCTCCCGTTCAGCTTCGTCGAGAAGCTGCGGAGCAACAACGGCGAATGGTCGGCGGGGTTCAGCCTCGGGCGACGCCCTGAGTATTCACATAGAGGGCGTAGACGGATTGGCTCGCCGCCATGAAGAGCCGGTTCCGCATCGGCCCGCCGAAGCAGACATTGGCGCAACGTTCGGGCAGCCGGATGCGGCCGATCAGTCGCCCGTCCGGGTTGAAGATCATCACGCCGTCGAGTTCGGGCGAGCCCATGCCCCAGCCGCACCAGAGGTTTCCGTCGACATCGACCCGGAAGCCGTCGGGCGTACCGCCCGGCCCCGCGTCGATGAACGTGCGCTTGTTGGCTATGGCGCGCCCGCCCTCCGTGACGTCGTAGGCGAGGATCCGCCGGTGCGGAGTGGCGCGGGATTCGACGAGGTAGAAGACGCTCTCGTCCGGCGAGAAGGCGAGGCCGTTCGGGCCGCGCAGATCCTCGGCGACGACGGTCAGCTCGGCCGTCTCGCCGTCGATCCGGTAGACGTTCTGCGGCAATTCGGGCGGAGCGACCCGCCCCTCGTAGTTGCCGAGGATGCCGAAGACCGGATCCGTGAACCAGATCGAGCCATCGGACTTCACGACGACGTCGTTCGGAGAGTTCAGCCGCTTCCCGTCGAAGCTGTCGGCCAGCACGGTGATCGAGCCGTCATATTCCGTACGGGTCACCCGGCGCCCGTGCTCGCAGGTGACCAGGCGGCCTTGACGGTCGCGGGTGTTGCCGTTGCTCCAATTGGAGGGCTTCCGGAAAACGGAGACTGCGCCGCTCTCCTCGTCCCAGCGCATCATCCGGTCGTTGGGAATGTCGCTCCAGATCAGCTGCCGCTGATCCCCGAACCAGACCGGCCCCTCGGCCCAGCGAAACCCGGTCGCGAGCCGCTCCACGGCGGCGCTGAACACCCGGTACTTGAGGAAGCTCTCGTCGAGGATCTCGATCGCCGGATCGGGGTAGAGACTCGCCGGCTGCCACATGAACCCTGCCTCCGCGGTGCAGTATGGCCGCTGCGCGATATTCCGGAAGCTGGGCCAACCCGGGAAGCAAAAGGCAAGGCGCGGCCGACATCAAGCCGCCCGACCCGGGGGCTTCACTGCCCCCTGGCGCACTCTGAGCAGCTTTGTTGCAGAGCCCGGGATCATAAGAACAATCTAAGAAAGCAGGGCGGTATCGGGCTGATCGCCGGTTAGGTCGGGGGCTTTGTACGAAGTCTCAACGATCTTTCCGTTGAGCGCGCGCCGTCTTGCGATGGTATTGTTAGACCAATTCCCGTCGCGTTGGCGGTTGCGCCTCGAGAGTCCCCGCTGCTAGTTCAAGAGGTCCAAGCGAAGAGGCTCTAGGTGCTCTTCTCCTACGCGCAGATCTACGAAGACGTGCTGCTGTGGCGTGCCCTCTCGGGACGCGTACAGGATGGCCTGTATATCGACGTCGGAGGGTTTCATCCGGAGGTCGATTCCGTGACGAAGCTCTTCTACGATCACGGGTGGAGCGGCATCAATATCGAGCCCACTCCAGCGGCCTTTGCCCTGTTCGAGCGTGACCGGCCCCGCGACATCAACATCCGGGCAGCAGCCTGGGACGCCCCCGGCGAGACGACGTTCCACGAGATCGTCGGCACGGGCCTGTCCACCTCCAACAGCAAATATGCCTCTGCCGCCGAAGCCGAAGGCCGCGAGAGGGTGTCCTACTCGGTCGAGTGCAGAACCCTGGCGTCGATCTGTGAGGAGCATGTCAAGGACCGTCCAGTCCACTTCCTGAAGGTGGATTGCGAGGGCGGCGAGGAGGCTGCCCTCAAGGGCGCGGATTTCACACGCTGGCGACCCTGGATCGTCCTTGTCGAGGCGACTGAGCCGTTGACGTCATCCCCATCCTACGAGGGCTGGGAGCCGATCCTTACGGCCGCCGGCTACGAGTTCGTCCTCACGGACGACCTCAATCGCTTCTACGTAGCGCCCGAGCACCCCGAACTGAAATCGGCCTTCCTCTACCGCGCCGACGACTACCTCAAGGCCGCATACTACCACGAGAAGGAGCACCTCAGGGAATGCCTGTCCACCGCGGAGCGGGAGCTCGCCGAGGCGCGTCGGGACATCGACAACGTACGAGAGCGCATCTCGGCTGCAGAGCGAGAGCTCACGGCGGCCAGCCAGGAGAATGATCAGCTGCGGGAGCGCATCTCGGCCGAAGAGCGGGAACTCGCGGCAGCCCGCCAGGAGGTCGCGAGGCTAATCGAAGAACTGGCTGTCCCCGTCTGGCGACGCGCCTACGGGCAGGTAAAGGCCGCCCTGCGGAGCGCCGCCTGACGGCGGAGAACGAGGAACTGGCTGCTCGGCCGCTCTGGCCTGGCCGGCGATGAGCGGGCGCTCCGAAGGGGCGTGCTGGGCCGCCTCGCTCGCCTGCCAGGCCATCCCGCATGTCAGCTGATCGCCGTCCGGAGGCTTAGGCGAGTTGCTGAGAGCTTGCCGCAGCCTGCCCGGTCCTTTACGCGGATCGGACCGTTACTCATCAACTCGAACCCTTTCATGCTCGTTGTCGTGTTGGGCCTGCCTGTGCCGCAGGTCCGCAACATGCTTCACGACGTAGCGGCCGCGCTGACATCGGCTGGTACCCCGACTGATGTTGTCGAAGTCGACGATCTCGTCGGCGTGGCAGCCCACGCCATCTCGACCCAAGCAACGCATTCGCTCGTTTTGGTGGCTTACGCCGCTCAAGACTGGGCTCGCGTTCTCGAAAGGTCGGGTGCTGCCTTTGCCTATCTGCATGCCGACCCGATGGCCTTCGTCGCCGGTCATGAAAGCCTCCTCGACGGCACGCGGACCGTGATGATGAGGCTGGCGAGCTTCGTCGAGCCGCAAGCAAGCGGCATCTGCCAGACGATCGATGCCGCCGCGCCGCAAGCCACTGAGGAACTGCTCAAATTCGTCGGCAGCAGGCTCGGCCTGCGGGATCTCTCCCTGGGATCGGTCCGCCCCGAAAGCGAGATTTCGGGCCGGGAAGGCCAATCGGAGCAGAACCGAGAGCTGGACGCTACCGTACGGGCGGTGCTGCGAAGCTTCGACGGGCTTCGGGAGGGCGTTCGACCGCGATCCGTCCTGACCTCGCGGCTCCTGTTTCATGATGCCACCCGAGATGGCGCGGCTGTCGATCGCGCCATCGACGCCACCGGGCGGGCCCGCATCCTCTTCTATGGTCCGTACGCCTATCTGCCTCGTGGGATCTGGCGCGCGCGAACCGTCGTAGCTTTCGCCGAACAACTGGTGGGCCAGACCTTCGGGATCGAGATCACTGCCGGGTTCGGCACCAACACGTTGGCTCAAGCTACGTTCAACATCGAGGTCCCGGGCCGTCGCGACATGGTCGTGGAGTTCAAGCACGAGGACGCTTCGGCGCCCGTCGAGGTGCGGTTCTCCTCCCAGCGGGGCGTGTTCGATGGGACCTTGTCTCTGGGGTACGTGGAGTTCTCGGTGGCCGAGCCGGACACGCAGCCCATCGTTGCGCCGCTCGTCGAAGAGCCTCTATCGAGCTAGGCGCTTGCCCCTCTCGCGTCGTCATACGCCCGCATTGGCCGCATCGCGCAGCGGCTGCTGACCAGAGCGCCGCCACCGGCTACGAGCCCACTCGATGACAGGCGTCCACCGACGACCCGTGGTTTAGACACTCGCCCGCGATCAGGTCGAGTTCGCTCCGAGCAACTCCTGGAGGCGGGCACTCGGCTCTGCGCGATACCTTCGGGCGAACGCATCGTGATCGCGCAGCGGTCCTGAAGTGGTAGCACCTTTCACTGTCGGGGCGTCCAGCACCCGGACGATCTCCGAAAGCAGCGGGCCGTCTGAGGGGCCGTCGTAGAAGACGGCGTTCGGCGCGAATTCACGATGAAGGGGCACGTCGGGACAGATCACCGGGACCGCCAGGGCAACGCCCTCGAGGAGCGCCGGCCCTGAACCGGTCTGCTCCGGGTAGACGAGAGCGCTGGCTCCCGCGAGCAGGGCAAGCCGCTCCTGTTCCGAACGGACCTCCGGGCAGTACAGGTTGAGGTGGGCTGAGCGATGGCTGGGTGCGCGGAGGACGATCAGGTTCGCGCGGCCTTCCGCCTTTGAAGCCAGCTTCTCGGCCAGACCCAGATCGACCTGCCGTTCTGGAGGCCACACGAGCACGAAGTAGGGCAGGGTGGGATCCCACTTGCGCGAGCCTGCTCGCTCTTCCCTGGATCCATCCTCGAAGAGCTCAGGCAGAAGATGCCGCACGACCTTTGAAGCGCGCATCTCTGAAAGATCGGCGGATTCGGCCGCGAGGTCGGCCCGCGCGAGGAGTTTGCTGCGTTCGAACACGGGCGGCTCCGCTGCGATTTTCAGCAAGCGGTTGGAGGCAAGAGGCCCGAGCGAGACAGAGCGGGTTACCGGGATGGCGGCCCCGATGCGCCCGAACTGCGCTTGGACGCTTGGCGACGCGAAGGCGACGGCGCCCCTCTGATCGGCGAGAGTGAGAAGAGCCTGCCCCGTGATGCGGCGAAGCTTCGCAGGGGTACTCGGAGCCTCAAGGGTCGACAGGTCGTGGATGATCGTCACGACCGAGCCGGCGGGCACATTCCTGAATCGGACGGGGAAGAGTCCGTCGGTGATCGCAGCGTCATAGCCCTGCGCGTCGATCTCGGCCGGACCGGTTCCGTAGACCGCCCGCAGGCTGGCGGAGGAGTAGAAGGACTTGAGGAAGAGGAAGCGGTCGGCCGATCTCAGGTGATCCAGTCGCTCCGGGATTCCGGTAAGCTCGGAGGCTTCGTTCCAGATCGGAGCCTGCCCCGCATCGTCGCGCCGCTGGCTAAGCCGAGCGTGGACAGCCAGCACAGCCGGTGCCTTCAGCGCGAGCATCCGGGAGAGCCGGCCCTGGTAGAACAGAGTGGGCTCAAACGATCCGGTGCTGAGGTACCTGTAGACCGAACTCAGGCGGGCCGCGTTCTGAGCCGCGGAAGCGCTAGGTCCCGAATACGCTGCGTCCTCGTACTCCGCACTCCGCTCGACCACGAGTGTGATCTCGGCCCCAAGCGCCTTGAGGCTTTCGAGGAGTGCAACGCTGTACTCACGCCAAGCGCTCCGCACGCCGGGAGTTCCAAGGTTCTGGCTGACCAGCAGCACCTTGGGACGTCTCGTCTTCATCCTCGACCTCGATTGAGAGCCCGCGCCTGAGGGACGTTAGGCAGCCTGGTCTAGTTCCTTGAGCCGCCCCATCGTGACGAGCGTCTGTTTCAGACGCTCGGCCATCGCGGATTGGCGGTAACGCGAGAGACAGAGGGCCTGCAGCGGCGCGGCACGCGCTGTCGCCTCGGCCGGGTTGCTGATGATGTCGCGCACAGCGCTGACCAGTTCATCGGGACGGTGGGGGTCGATGTAGACCGCCAACCCGCCGGTGATCTCACGGAAGACCGGAATGTTGGAGCAGATCACAGGCCGCCCGAAGACTGCGCCCTCCACGACCGGAATTCCGAAACCTTCCGAAAAACTCGGGAAAATCAGTCCGGTAGAGCCCCGGATGATGTTCAGCTTCTCGGTCTCGGTGACGTATCCCGTGAAGTGGAGGTTTGGATAGCGCTCCGGCTGATGACCCATATACCGATTGCCATCGACCTGCCCCATCACGACCAGGTTCGCGAGCCCGCGGAGCGCCTCCGCCGCCTCCACGAAGATGGCGATGTTCTTGCGCGGTTCGTCGGAGACAGCGGTTGCGAAGAATGGGAGCGAAGGATCCCAGTCACTGCCTTTCGTGAGCGAGGCCCGCAGGTCGGCTTTGCTCACCTGCCCAAGGGCGAGCGCGATCAGGGCCGAATCCGAGATCTGGTCGGCGTTCCGTTCGATTCTGGACGTTCTGATCCGCGCACCGATCGTCTCCAGATACTCTGAGCCTCGCTCGGCAGGCTCCTCCGCCGACGCAAGAAGCCCAGACCTGATCGCAGGGTACAGGATGGTGTTGGGAGTATTGGCTCGATCGGGAAAGAGATTGTTGAACGTGTCGCGCGTGGCTTCGGACACGAATATGAGGTGGCCTGAGTTCTTCAGTGTCACGTCCAGCTTGCTCTGGAAGAGCAGCCGCCAGTCGCTCGACATCTGAACATCTTGGAGAGGAATGAGGTCGTGGACTACGGAGATGATCTGGTCCCGGCGAGCGCCAGTTATCTCGACGTAGTGAGGCGTATCGACGAGCACGATATCGTAGCCCGTCGCATCGAGGGGCACCGGGCCCGTGCGATTGACGGCACGGAGCATCGAGGCCGAGTAGAGTTCATCTACCACGAGCAGCCGATCGGCCAGAAGGAGATGTTCCGCAGCCTTCGGCACTTCGCTTAGGAGCGAGGTCTCATTGGGCACCAGGGTAGGCCGCGCGGGTTTCACCGTCGCAAGCTGCCTCTGCGCCACGGCTACAAGGCCTGCTGCATGCTTGGCCAGGACACGCATGGCGCGTTGGCGATATTCGAACCTGTGGCTGAACCGGCTCCCGCTGAAATAGCGGTAAATTTCGGCCAGCCGCATCGAGTCCAAGGCCCGAGGAGCGATCCGCGCGAGATCCTCCGCCATCCGGCCCCGTATGCCGTATCCGCCGTAGCCAGGCGTACCTTCGACGGCGAGGGTCACCTTCATCCCAAGGGACCGGAGAATTTCCAGGACCGAAACGCTGTAGTTGAAAATGCCCCGAGGGTGGATGGGCGTACCGAGCGAGTCGCTCACGTACAGGACCCTGCATCTCGAATGTGATCGCATTTTCAATCCGGCGCGCCGGACGAGCGGCCGCATGCTGATGGAGGTTCGCGGGCGGGGCGAGCGGCAGCTTTTAGCAGAACCGTTTACGAGCGCTAGCTGCGTACCGAAGCGATCCTACAAATTTCCTCCCTGGGGAGAAAGCCTGGAGCGTATTTGCTGCCCGTGGAACGAAGAGGCTGGATGGTCGCAGGAAGGCGTTTTTGAGGCACAAAGATGTTAGTCCAGAGATGCAACTCTAAGTATTGGCAATTCAGGGGTATAACCTGCCGCTCGCGGAGGAGCATTCGGTTGACAGGATTTCGGTTAGCGCCGAATGGATCTGAATGCCCTCTAAGATCCTTTACGACGGTCTGAATCTGTCGTTGGCCACGGGTACGGGCATAGCCACGTACACCCGGAATTTGGCCGCCACGGCGAAGCAGATTGGCTATCGCGTCTCAATTGCCTACGCTCTGCCCTGCCCAGTGCCGACCGATCCTATGTTGCGAGAAGTCGCCCTTTTCGAAGGGCGGAAGGAACGCCGGAGGAAGTTCGATCGAGCGCTGACCTGGGCTCAAGCGCGGCTTGGAATGTACAGGCGCCTTACGCTGACCGACGCCACGCCGAGCGGTCATGTCGCCACGGGGCCGATCCGTGAGCGCCTGCCCGTCCTTGACGAGATCCAAGTGGGTGAGCGCATCTTCGACTTCGCTCGGTCCAGTTTTCTCGCGCATGGATGCCTGTCGGAAGTGCGCATGCGGGACCGCCCCGACATCGCGCATTTCACCTTCTCGACGCCGCTGCGGCTTCCGCAGGCTGCAAACGTCTACACGGTTCATGATCTCGTCCCGTTGCGCCTCCCCTACACCACGCTGGACGACAAGGAATATTTTCTGAGGCTTCATCGGGAGATCGCCAGGACGGCCGATCATATCGTCACGGTGTCGGAAGCCTCGAAGCAGGACATCATCCGCCTGCTGAAGGTTCCGGAAAGCCGGGTGACCAATACGTACCAGGCCGTCGACATTCCCCTGCATCTCCGGAGCAAAACCTCCGACGAGGTTGCCAACGAAATCGGCGGCCTGTTTGGGCTCGAACCGGGAGGGTATTTCCTCTTCTACGGTGCGATCGAGCCTAAGAAGAATGTCGGGCGTCTGCTGCAGGCCTTCCTGTCATCGGGCCTGGATCTTCCCCTGGTGATTGTCAGTTCTTCAGGGTGGCAGAACGATCAGGAACTTCGGATCATAGACGACAAGTGGTTTCAGCGGCGCGGGGTGGCCGGACGGCGGCCGCGTCCCAAGCTCAAGCCGATCTCCTACGCGCCCTACGAGGTTCTCGTGAGCCTCATCAAGGGAGCACGTGCCGTGACCTTCCCGTCCCTCTACGAAGGTTTTGGACTTCCGGTGCTGGAAGCCATGCTCCTCGGTACGCCGGTCCTCACCTCCAATGCTGCCTCCCTGCCAGAGGTCGCGGGCGATGCCGCCGTTTTGGTGGATCCCACGGACGTCTCCGCCATTCGGGCAGGACTTGTGGCCCTGGCGTCGGACGATGATCTGTGCCGCGAGTTGTCGGGGCGCGGCAAGATTCAGGCCGAGAAGTTCAGCACCGATCGATACCGCGAGCGGGTTGCGGGTCTCTACCGCGGACTCGGCTTCGAGGCGGGTCGAGAGGAGCAGATCTCCGATGGGGTAGCAGGGGTGCCCTACGGGCCAGCGTTGAGGCCCACCTGATGGTTCGCTTCCGGGCCCGCTCCTGCCACGCCCGCGGCGCAATCCGCGAACACGTTCGCCACTACGGTCGTCGCTTCAACGCCGGGCCTGATCGTGATTGCCCCCATCCGGGTCGGGGCCGCACCCCGGAACCGACAAAAGGTGTTCCCAACAATCACGTTGTTCCCGGTCGCGTCCTCGGCGTCAGGGCGGGGCCCAAAAAGCGTCAGGCCCGCAGCGCCGGCCCCGCCGCGATTGCAGTTATGGATGTCCATCCCTTGCACAACCGTCGCCCCGACCTGGCTTGCGAAGCAGGTTCCGATGGCTCCGTCGGCCTTCCCGCCGATGAACTGCGCGGACCAGCTTGCATTATAATGCCGATTGAATAGCGCGACGTTCTCGATCGTGCTCTCGGAGCCGTGGAAGTAGCAGCCGAAGCATTTGAGGGATTGGAAGTCTGACGCAACGAGGTTGCGCCCGTGTGCGAAGTCGATCTCAAGGTCGCGGAAATCCATGAACGCCGGACATGCGTCGATCGTCGCTCCGGGTGCGCAAGAGATCACAACCCCATCGTGGGGGTTCAGACATTGCAGGCTCCGTACGACGGTAGTGGCTGCAAAGTCGCGGATCGCGAGGCAGGTCGGATGCTTGGCTGAGGGGGTGACGACACCACCGGCGCTCATGAAGATGTCCTGGAAGGTGGTCGTATCGTTCCGGGTCGCCTGGCTCGCCTCGATGCTGCCTCCGGCGAACGCGCCGGTCACTTCGATGCCGGTTCCTCCGGGGAGGATCGCCTCCATATGGATCGCGTAGAAGGTGTTGTGTGCGCCTGCGATCACCTTGATCGCCTGGAAGGGCGCCCAGAAATAAAGGTTCTGCGCGTGGAAGTTCTGCGCATGCTCGACCTGGAGCGAGACGGCGGTCCCCGAGCCTTGCTCGACTGGGTTGACGAAACTCAGATGCTCGATTCCTCCTCCGTAGGAGTAGTTCTTGCTCCCGCGCTTCGCGAATCGAATGCAGGGCCCGCTTGTCACCGAGCACCGCAGCGCTGTCCCGCGCTGGGCGCTGTCCCGATGGCCGATCCCGGCGCCAACAATGCGCACCCCGTCGCAATGCACGGTCACGGTGCTGGCGATCGTGTATGTGCCGGGGGGCAGATAAACGACGTTCCCGCCGCGAGCATTCGAGCCGGCACAGGCCGCGTCCAGCGCTCGCTGCAGGCAAGCGGCTTCGTCTCTGTCCGGGCTGGCGGCGCATAAAGCTCCGGCATTCACCGCATCGATGGGCGGCGGTCTGTGTTCCTGAGAGAGACCTCGGCCATCTGCATTTCGCGCTCTCTCGGCATCTCCCTGCAGCGCAAGTCGGCGAGGCGCGGGAAGCGGGCCATTCCGGGCCTCGGTCGCGTATCCGGAAGAGGTCTGTGCGCTGCCGGCGGAAAGCATGGCGATCTGCGCGGCCGCAAGGGCGCTGATCAAGGCAACGAGGGGCCGAAGCGCAGTCATGGATGTTCCCAGATTGAAGTGACGGGGAGATCCACCGCCCCGCGTTTCGCCGTGCGGCCGGTGGGCCGAACCGCACTTGCTTCCTGCAGCGTTGGGGTGTGCGATGCCCCGATCAGCGGCTGCCGTAGCCGCTACTCGATCTCGATGTGCTCGCGAGCTCGGGAGACCAGATAAAGTCCCACAAAGGTGAGGATGGCGCAGCACAGAAGCGTGTAGGCAGGATAATAGTAAGTCGGGATGCCAGGTCCGAAGTATCCGCTTCTGAGCATTTCGACGCCGTTCACCTGAGGCGACCATTCGAGCACTCGCCGCAGCTCGTCGGGCATCCAATAAAGCATGTAGAACGTCCCGGAAAACGGGATCGATATATAGCTTGCTGGGCTCCAGATTTTTTCGACGACCTCGGACCGCTCCGCGAGAGCGCCGATCAGCATGGCAAACGATGCGCCGAACCAGCAATACATCAGCCATCCGCCCAGCATCAGGGAGAGATCATGGGGAGCTTCAGCTAGGCCCGCCATGTAAAACATGAACATGACAACGGCGAACGATGCCGTCGTGCCCAAAAATTCGACCCCGATCCTCGCGAGATAAAGCGATATGACCTTGACTTGGCGATGGTAGAGGAGGGCGCCGTTGGCCTGCATGCACCGCATCAATTTTCCGCAGAGGTGGCGGAAGAACAGCAGTGGCATGTAGCCCGTGATCACGAAGGGCACGATTGCGGTCTCTTCATGACCAGAGTGCTTGATCGCTGACCAGAGGGCGACAACGCCCAGGCAGAACATGGCTGGTTCTACGATGATCCAGAGAAACCCAATGTTCTCTCGTCCGAAGCGCGTGTAGATCTCTCGGACCATCAACGCGTCTATGACGCGCATCTGCTCGCGGGCAAGTTGGATTGGCGACGGTTTCGCTACGCTCTGCATGGCTTGGTGCTCTTGGCTGCGATAGGAGGGAGTCCCTCGCTTTCGCAGCGCGATCTCAACGGTTTGATGACCCTCGTGTGCCCGGCGTGTCCACGTCTGCGCTCAACGGCGGCGCTAGCTTGTTGCACCCGCATCGTCACAGCGCGTTGTAGATATCGATGGCGAGTTGAAGGTCAAAAAAGGTCTTCGACTTCCCTTGATGCAGGACGACTGCGCTGGTGCAGTACTCATTGATAATCCCGGCGTCGTGGCTGACTAGGAGGAGGGCGCGGTCGGGCCGCCTCTCGAAGATTTCGTAGCGGCACTTCCGGTGAAAGCGCTGGTCCCCGACGAAGATCACTTCGTCGATCAGGTAGCAGTCGAAATCGATCGCGAGCGACAGCCCGAAGGCGAGCCGGGCCCGCATGCCGGATGAATAGGTCTTGACCGGCGCCTGCAGGTATTTTCCCAGTTCGGAGAACTCTTCAACGTAGTCGCGGACCTCCCGATAGTCCTTGTCGTAGATCCGGGCGATGAACCGGACGTTGTCGAGGCCGGTCAGGCTTCCCTGGAACCCGCCGCTCAGCCCGAGGGGCCACGACAGCGACATCTGTCGATCGATCCGGCCGCTGGTCGGATACTCGACGCCCCCGATGATCCGCACGAGCGTGGATTTCCCGGCCCCGTTCCGCCCGAGGACAGCCACGCGCTCGCCTGGGCGGACGTCGAAGTTCACGTTGTCGAGCACGCGTTTGAACGTGTGCCCCGTCTTGTACTCCTTCACGAGGGAGTCGACCCGGATCATGTCTCTTCCCGAAATGACACTGCCGCTCGCGCCTTAGCTGGCGTGCTCGCGTGCATTCACGATGAGGAGGCGAACGATCCCATAGGCGAGGAACAGGGTTCCGAAGATGGTCAGGATCGCCAGCCACCGGCGCGGATAGCGCGAAGAATCGGCGGTGTTCGGCTCGACGACCCGCTCCAGGTACAGCTGCTTGCGCAGAGCCTCCATCCGGGCCGACTCGAGCAAGGTGTTCGTGGCCAGCAAGGCCTTGGCGGCGAACTCCGCCTCGAGTGTCAGCCGCTGGAATTCGGCGAAGCTCCCGACCAGAGACCCATCGGCCCCCAGGAGTTTGCTCCGCTCGGCCGTGATCTGTTTGGAGAGGGCCGCCTCCTTGTCGAGCAGCGCCTGTATACCGGGGTTGTTCGGCGAGACGGAACGCGTTTGCGAGATCTGGGTCCTGGTGGCCGCAAGTTCCTTTTCGAGGCCGCCGATCAGCTCCAGGTAGGTCTTGGCGGTCGACGCGGTGTCCACCAGCCCGGCCTTGATCTGATAGGCGGTGATGGCCTGCTGAGCTGCAGCGGAGCGCTGCTCCGCCTTGACCAATTGCTTGGTCGCCAAGCCGACCGCGTCCTGCAGCGAGCGCTCGTTCATTCGATTGACCAGCTGCTCGCTGGACTCGATCAGCGCCTCGGCAATGCGCTGCGAGTCGCTGGGCGCGAACGCCCGTACCTTGAGCGTCGTTATGCCGGTCGTCGCATCGTGTGTGACGGTTAGGATGCTCGACAGGTGCTCATACAGCTCCTCGAATGTCCCTTCCGAGTAGAAGGACGGAAAGCGTGCGAGGAAGTCGGCGCCGGGGCGGCTCAACATCTCTCGAAGCGGAACCTTCTGCTCCAGTTCTCGGACCGCGTCCCTCGATTTCAGGAAGTCGATGACCGGATACGCTTCGTCCCGGACACCGCTCACCCCGGCGTTTTGCAGGAGGGCGCCGATACCAGAGCCGCCTTGCTTCTGGGCGTTCCGAACGACGAAGCGCGCCTCGGAGATGTACTGGTCCGATGCGATGGCAAACAGGTAGATGGCGGCGGCAATGGTCGGAGCTATGACCATCGCTCGGAACAGCCAGGATTTCCTGCGGGTGCGCTGGGTTCCGCGAGCAATAGGCCGCGGGACCACGGAGGAGGCGGGGCGCAGGGCAGCAATCCGGCCCTTCAAGAGCGAGAGTGCACCCCGAGCGCGCCCTTCCTCCGTCAGGCCGACACCGGAGCGGGTCTTGTACTCAAGCTGTGGCATTCGAAGGTCGTTCGCCTTTCCAGAGCGTCCGTGGCTGATCCTTAGACCGGCTCAAGCTCAGATGTCACCTCGGCCCATGGCCGAGCTCGATCCTGGCTGAAGCCCCCCGGCTCCAAACCGACCGGTTCGGCTACGCTGGATTTGCGTCCAAGTTGCGGCGCAGCGTGACAGGAAGGGGGGCGGACGCGCCGGCCTTGGAAGCTCTGCCGCCCGGTTGCGAAGCTAACTGTACTGCAACCCTGATGTGCCCCGCGGCGAATTGGCCTTCGATCGGCTGTAAGGTACAAGGAAACACAATGAGCAGCGCCCAGTCTCCGCCCTGACCGGCTTGAAAGTAGCCTCTTTCGACGCGGATCCTGACCGGGGCGTGCGCACGGGGCTGATGTCTGTGGCTCAGAGAAGCGTCCGCCTTTGAAGCCAGTTCAGTTCGATCGGAACGAGTCTCCCCATTTCTCCTTCTCCCACATCGGGCTCGATGAGGACCGTTTTCTGCCTCGCGGACGCATCTAGCTTGCGGTCCAGGTGGGTCCGGATCGAATTCAGCCAGAGTTTCGTCGGCCAGCCCGTGCGGCCACTTCTGCGCTTCCGTCGCTCGGGCGGCGCGGCGCAGGATTGCCTCTTGCCCGCGGCAACTTTCGGACGTGCGCGCTGGATCGGCCTCGCGCCGACCGACCTCGTGAGCGTGGACATCCTTGCCCCCCTCGGTGCAGGGCAGGATATCCGCGTCGACCGCCTGGTCAGTCTAGGCGATTTTTCGGTCGCCTTGCGGGTTTTCACGCGCCATCCGTCTCGCATCCCCCATTACCTGCTGAGTCGGGTTCGCGGAATGAGGCAGCGCGCCGTGATGGCCCGCACCGCGCTCGACCTCAGGCGAACCCCCGCCTTCGCGGCCTTTGCCGCCGAGCGGGAGCGGAAGCTGGAGCCGGATGGTCTGGACGCGGCGCTGGGCGCGGGCGTTCCTGATGTCGGCGAACTCGCCTTTGTCATGAGCGTGGCGGCAGAAGGCGCGGCTGGAGTGTCGCGCACCCTCAACTCGCTGGCCGCGCAGCATGACCGGGCATTCCGCCTGACCATCGCGCTTCGGCCCGATCGGGCGGCGTCGGTGGGAGCGGAAGTCGGGCGGCTTGGGCTTCGGGAATGCGTGGAGCTCGTTCCTGCGGAGAACGGGGCTGCCGATCGGATCACGCTCGGTCTCGCCTCGCGCTCAACGTGCGGGTGGGTCGGCCTGCTCAGGGCCGGCGACATTCTCGACCCCAAGGCAATCCTGCTGCTGAGGCACTACCTTCAGGCAAATCCGACGCTCGACGTGCTCTATTCGGACAGCGCCGAGGTCGACCGGTGGGATGGGCGGCTCTATCCGCAACTGAAGCCCGATTGGAGCCCGGTCTTCCTCCAGCAGGTCGACTATGTCGGGCGCTTGTGCCTGTTTCGGGCGGACGTGCTCGCGGAGGCCGCGCAGCGGGTCGATGGGGACGCCCTCCCGTGGTGGGGGGCGTTGGTGGCGGCCGGGCGGCATAGGCCGCGCAAAGCCTTCGGACACCTGAAGCGCGTGCTGCTGAAAACTGCATCGGAGCAGCCGCGCCCGATCAAGGAGCTTGCCACCCCCGGCCTCGCGCGCAGTCCGGCCCCGCCCGGCCCCATCGTATCCATTGTCATCCCGACGCGGGACCGGGTGGAATTGCTGCGCCGCGCGATCGACACCATCTCGGCGGCGACGGAGCGGACCTGTCCCTACGAAGTCATCGTCGTCGACAACGACTCGACGAGCCCCGATTCCATCAAGTACCTGGCCGGCCTTGAGACTAGCGGCGGATTCACGGTCATCCGCGACCCGGGTGTCTTCAACTTCTCGAGGCTCGTGAACACCGGCGCCGCGGCCGCGAGGGGAGATGTCCTTCTGCTGCTGAACAACGACTGCGAGGTCGAGCAGGGGGATTGGCTGACCCGCCTGGGCGGGTGGGCGCAGCAGCCGGAGATCGGCGGCGTCGGCGCGCTCCTGCTCTACGGAGACGAGCGCATCCAACATGCCGGTGTGAGTATCGGTATGGGTGGCGAGGCCGGACACCGGGATCGCAACATGCCGGTACGGGGCCATTACGGCCACCTGTTGAGGATGAAGGCCGTTCACGAGGTGTCCGCCGTGACCGGAGCCTGCCTCGCTGTCGATCGCCGCAAGTTCCTTGAGGTCGACGGTTTCGACGAGGCATTTGCCGTCGCTTTCAACGACGTCGACTTCTGCCTCCGATTGCAGGCGAAGGGCTACCAGAACCTGCTCGTCCCGCAGGTCGTCCTCAAGCACCTGGAATCGGCCAGCCGCGGGAAGGATCGCGGCCCGAAGCGGGTTCGCTTTCTGGAAGAGGCCGCGCGCTTCCGGGAGAGGTGGCGCCCCCTCATCCACGACGACCCGTTCTACAACCCTCTCTTCTCGACGACCCGCTTCAACGACTGGCTGGAATGAGGGGATAAAGGGTCCCCGCCGGCAGCGTCGGACTGCGGCGCGCGGCGGGTCCCTGGGGCTGCTAAGGAGCCGAAACCTGGTGGGGCGCGGCTGACCTCAGCCGATCATCTCACGGACGAGATCGCGTGTTTCGTCCCTCGTCAGACCTGAGGGTTGGGGCTTCCAGCCCTTGCTCCGCTTGCCGGAGACGACCGGGATGTCCGGGCCGCCGCGTGACCGGTCTGCTGCGTTCTTCTGATGGTGGTTGTCGCTTTTGATGAATGAAATCTGCACGTCGTTCCTATGCACCGGCTCCCATGGCCGGCATGATTATTGGCCCGGCTCGATGTCGGGCGTATGACAAGATCCTCAAATCGATGGAGGCTGAGATGCCTCGAGACCGGGGCGAGCCTGCGCCGGGTCGAATCGAGGTCTATCCCTACATGGGCCCTCAAGCCAGGAAGCGCAACCCGCCTTGTGCGCGCCAGCCCAACTGAATGCCCCTTGACCCCTCCAGGATGGCGTCCCAGCCGCCAGGTGGCGGCCGGTTGCGCCTCCAACCCTTAAAGCCGAGCTTGGTTCCTGGCCGGAGTTTTGGTTTGTTTCTGGCAGCGGGTGGCGATCACGCCTGCAACGCGTCCCGTCCGGCATTCTCAGCCAGGGGCGGCAACGGCTCCCGTTCCACCCCGGTCGCGAGGCCCCGGTCGAACGCTTCCATCAGTCCCAGGCCGATATGCGCTTCCTCGGCCGAGAGCCCCTCGAGCTTGAGGCCGCCGAACTGGGCGACGCGCCGCCGCTCCGTGTCGACGACGAGCCAACCATCGTCCTTCATGCCCAGCCGGTACCGCATGGTTTCACCGATCATGAGTCGGCAGGCTCCGGAAAGCAGGCGCGCACCCGAGACCACAGGTTTCGCGTGCAGCATCTCGACTCCCGTGCCGGCAGGGGCGCAGGCTCCCGCCGGACCGCAGGTGCGGTCCAGGAGGAGGAAGACAGGATGCTAGTCGCGGATGGTGCGAGCAAGCGGACCGCTCTGGTGGATGCCTATCGCGGCCTCGCGGCCGAAGGGCTACTCCTTCTGAGCGCCGGGAACCTCAGCCTGCGCGAGGGTGACAGGATCCTCATCACGCCGACGGGAGCCGACCAGTCCATCGAGCCGGAGCAGATCGTCCTGATCGACCGGAACGGAGAGGTGGGAGGGCAGGGGATCCCGTCCAGCGAATGGCCGATGCACGCCGCGATATATGAAGCCAGGCCGGACGTAATGGCGATCGTCCATACGCACTCGGACGCCTGCACGGCCCTGTCTTGCCTGCGCCAGCCGCTTCCGGCCTTCCACTACATGGTCGCCTTTTTCGGCACGGACGCGATTCCCTGCGCTCCCTATGCCCATTTCGGTTCGCCGGACCTGGCGCGCGGCGCCGCGGAAACGTTGGGAGCAGGCAATGCCTGTCTCCTCGCGAACCACGGCATGATCAGCGTGGGCCGCAGCATGGCCGAGGCCGCGAAAGGGGCTTCCCTGCTGGAGATGCTGGCGCGCCAATACATCCTGGCGCTTCAGGCCGGCTCGCCCGTGCTCCTGTCGCCGGACGACATGGCGGAAGCTCGCCGACGCTACGGTTATTATGGACGCGCGCGGATCCCGCAGGCCTGAAGGCGCAAGCGGCGGCCCTCGTCCGGCGACGAAAGTCGCGTTCCGAACGTCTCGGCTTCGAGCGGCCGCCAAGATAAGAAAGTGCAAAGTTCCGGGAGGGATCGGGATGACGAACAGGCGCAAGCTCTTGGCCGGCGCAGCGATGCTGTCGGCCGCGCTGGCCAGCGGCAACGCATGGGCGCAGGAGCCGATCAGGATCGGCCTGATCCTCCCGATGAGCGGACCCTTCGCGTCCACGGGCCGCCAGGTCGAGGCGGCTGTGAAGCTCTACCAGCAGCAGCATGGCGACACGGTTGCCGGACGCAAGGTGCAGGTCATCGTGAAGGACGATACCGGCACGGCGGACGTGACGAAGCGGCTCGCCCAGGAATTGATCGTCAACGACAAGGTGTCGGTGCTCGCAGGCTTCGGCCTGACGCCGCTTGCGCTGGCGGCAGCCCCGCTCGCCACCCAGGCGAAGGTGCCGGCCGTCGTGATGTGCGCCGCCACCTCGACCATTACCGAAGCCTCGCCTTTCATCGTTCGCTCGGGTTTCACGCTCGCGCAGGTCGCAACCCCGATGGCGGAATGGGCCTCCAAGAACGGGCTCAGGAAGGTCGTGACGCTTGTCTCCGACTACGGACCGGGGATCGACGCCGAAAAGGCCTTTTCGGAGACCCTCGCCAAGGGCAGCGGCACCGTCGAGAACCTCCGCGTGCCACTGCGCAATCCGGATTTCTCGCCCTTCCTGCAGCGGGCTGCGGATGCGAAGCCAGACGCTCTCTTCACCTTTGTTCCCTCGGGCGTCGGCGCTCAGCTCATGAAGCAATTCGCCGAGCGCGGGCTCGACAAGTCCGGCATCCGGCTCATCTCGACCGGGGATGTCGTGGACGATGACATCCTCAACGATATGGGCGAGGTGGCGCTTGGTGTCGTGTCCAGCCACCATTACTCGGCCGCGCATGACAGCCCGGAGAACAAGACCTTCGTGGCCGAGTTCCGGAAGGCTGCGAACATGCGGCCGAACTTCATGGCCGTCGGCGGCTACGACGGCATGCATGTGATCTACGAGGGCCTGAAGAAGACGAACGGGCAGGGCGGCCAGGCGCTCGTCGACGCGATGAAGAGCCTCAGTTGGCTCAGCCCCCGCGGCCCCGTCTCGATCGACCCCAAGACGCGGGACATCGTCCAGAACGTCTATGTCCGCAAGGTCGAGAGGGTAGGGGGCGAACTCTACAACGTCGAGTTCGAGACCATCGCGGACGTCAAGGATCCCGTGAAGGCCGCGAAGTCGAACTGAACCGGCGCCGGGTGATGTCCAGCTCGGCGCGACGCATCCGGCGCGCCGTCTCGCGCGTCCCGTGCTGACCATCCTGTTCGACGGCATTGCCTACGGCATGCTGCTCTTCGTGCTCGCCTGCGGGCTGGCCGTGACGCTGGGACTGATGAATTTCGTGAACCTCGCTCACGGCGCCTTCGCCATGGCGGGGGGCTATGTCAGCGCGCTCATGCTGAACCGCTGGGGCGTCCCGTTCATCGCGACGCTGCCCTTCGCGTTCCTCATCCCAGGCGCGATAGGCCTCCTGTTGGAGCGGACGCTCTACGTCCACCTGTACGGCCGCTCGCATCTCGACCAGGTGCTCTTCTCGATCGGGCTCACCTTCATGGCGGTAGCGGGCGTCGACTACTTCGTCGGCTCGCAGCAGCAGTTCATGCGCTTGCCGGCCTGGCTCCAGGGACGTGTGGAGGTCGCCGGCGTGCAGGTTGGGCTCTACCGTTCCTTCATCATCGCCGTCTGCGCGGTCCTGGTGGTCAGCCTTCAACTCACGCTCACGAAGACCCGTTTCGGAAGCCGTCTGCGGGCTGCCGTGGACGATCCTCGGGTCGCACGCGGGCTCGGCATCAATGTGGGTGCGATCTTCGCCGTCACCTTCGCGGTCGGATCCGGCCTTGCCGGGCTCGGCGGCGCGCTCGGGGCGGAGATCCTCGGCCTCGACCCGACCTTCCCCCTCAAGTTCATGATCTACTTCCTGATCGTGGTGACCGTCGGGGGCACGTCCGGCATCGTCGGGCCCTTCGTCGCCTCGCTCATCCTCGGTATCGCGGACGTCGCCGGAAAGTACTACGTGCCCGCCTTCGGGGCCTTCGTGATCTACACCCTCATGATCGTCGTCCTCGTGCTTCGGCCGCAGGGGCTCTTCGCCCGTGCCCGGTGAGGCGATGCCGCTGTCCGGGACCGTCGAGGGAGGCCTGCAGCACCGCTCCCGCTGGCGCTGGCCCGAAATCGTCTTCTGGCTCGCCGCCTTTGGCTCGCTCTTCCTGGTGAGCGACAAGCACCTTCTCGCCAGCGAGATCGCGATCCTCGCCCTCTTCGCCCTCTCGCTCGACCTCATCCTCGGCTATGCCGGCATCGTCTCGCTCGGCCATGCAGCCTTCTTCGGCCTTGGCGCCTATGTGGCCGGTCTTTTCGCCAAGCATGGGATCTCCGACCCGCTCGCCGGGCTCGGCGCATCGGCCCTCGCGGCAGCGCTCGCGGGATACGTCACGAGCTTCCTGGTCCTGCGGGGGGCGGACCTCACCCGGCTCATGGTGACGCTCGGGGTCGCCTTGGTGTTCGGAGAGATCGCCAACCAGGCATCGTGGCTGACGGGCGGCGCCGATGGGCTCCAGGGCGTGTCGATGGGACCCATCCTCGGCCTGTTTGAGTTCGACATTTTCGGCAGGGTCGCCCACGCCTACACGCTCGCAATCCTCTTTCTTTTGTTTCTGCTCGCGCGCCGGGTCGTGTACTCGCCTTACGGCCTTTCGCTGATGGCGGTCAGGGACAATCCCCTGCGCGCGCGGGCAGTCGGGGTGCCGGCTAACCGGCGCCTCGTGGCCGTCTACACCCTCTCGGCGGGCTATGCCGGCGTTGCCGGGGCGCTCCTCGCACAGACCACCCAGTTCGTCTCGCTCGATGTGCTCGAGTTCCACCGCTCGGCCGACGTTCTGCTCGTGCTCGTCATCGGCGGAGCCGGCTACCTCTATGGAGGGCTCATCGGAGCCGTCGTCTTCAAGCTTCTTCAGGACGCCTTCGCGACCCTCACGCCGCAATACTGGCTGTTCTGGATCGGCCTTATCCTCGTCTGCCTGGTTCTCGTCGGACGCGAGCGGATCAGCGCCGGCCTCGGCCATCTGCTCGGCGGCGGCCTCGGACTGCTCGGCCGCCGGTCCTGGGCTGGGCGGGAGCGAAAGCCATGACGGCCGCGCTTGAAACCATAAGGCTAAGCAAGAGCTTCGGCGGCATCACGGCGACTGATGCCGTGAGCTTCCGCCTCGAGAAAGGGGCGCGTCATGCGCTCATCGGGCCGAATGGTGCCGGCAAGACCACCTTCATCAATCTCTTGACGGGCGTTCTCACCCCGACCGCCGGCTCGGTGCTGCTCGACGGTGCGGAGGTGACGCGGCTGTCGCCCGATGCCCGAGTCCGACGCGGCCTCGCCCGCACTTTCCAGATCAACCAGCTTTTCCCGGGCCTGACTCCGCTCGAGTCGATCGGCCTCGTCGTCTCCGAGCGGCTCGGCGGCGGCTGGCATTGGTGGCGCAACCTCGGCGCGAGCGGCCCGATCATGGCCGAGATCGAGGAGGCGGCGGCGCGTTTTGGCCTGACCGACGTCCTGGAAGAGCGGACCGCCACCCTCCCTTACGGCAAGCAGCGCCTCCTGGAGATTGCTCTGGCTTTTGCGGCGAGGCCGCGCGTGCTGCTGCTTGACGAGCCGGCGGCGGGCGTCCCGGCAGCCGAGCGACAGGAATTGCTGGCCGTGGTGGCTGGGTTGCCGCGGGATGTGTCCGTTCTGCTGATCGAGCACGACATGGACCTCGTCTTCTCCTTTGCGGAACGCATCTCGGTGCTGGTGAATGGCGCTCTCTTCGCGGAGGGTACGGTGGCCCAGGTGTCGTCGGATCCCCGCGTCCGGGCCGTCTATCTCGGGGAGGGCGGCCTTTGAGCGACGACCTCCTGGTTCTCGATGGCCTGCGGGCCGGCTATGGCGAGGCCGTCGTCATCGACGGTATCCAGCTTCGCCTCAAGGGTGGGCGCTCGCTGGCCGTCCTCGGCCGCAACGGCGTCGGCAAGACGACGCTTCTCAACACGATCATTGGCGTGACCCGCCATCGCGGCGGGTCGATCGTGCTTGCGGGCCGCGACATCACCAGGCTCGGCCCCGAAAGGAGGGCGGAGGCCGGGATCGGCTGGGTGCCGCAGGAGCGAAACATCTTCCGCTCGCTCACTGTCGAGGAGAACATGACGGCCGTCGCTCGTCCCGGACCTTGGACGGTCGAGCGCGTCTACCGCCTGTTCCCGCGCCTGAAGGAGCGGCGCTCCAACATGGGCAACCAGCTATCTGGTGGCGAGCAGCAGATGCTGGCGATCGGTCGCGCACTTGTCCTCAATCCGAGGCTCATGCTGCTGGACGAGCCGACCGAGGGTCTCGCGCCCATCATCATCGAGGAATTGCTCGCGGCGTTGCAGAGAATCCTGCGTGAAGAAGGCATGTCGGCCATCATCGTCGAGCAGCACGCCCAGAAGATCCTGCGTGTGACCGACGAGGCCGTCATCCTCGAACGCGGGGCGATCGCGCATCGCGCCAACAGCGCGGCGCTCCTGCAGGATGGGGCGGCGCTGGACCGCTATCTCGGCGTTGCAGGCCGAGCGGGTGCCTAGGGAGAGACGGCCTGCTTTGCCGGCTCCGATAATCCCACATCGAGGATGTAGACTTGGCCGCCGAACCGCGTCGCCGGCGGGTCGAAGCGGAAGAGCCCTCCATTGACCGCAACCGGTTTGTGGTTGTTCGCCTGGGGGCCGCCGGCCGTGGACTGGGCCACCATCACCCTCCCGGTCTCCGGCTGGACGTGGTCGACGGCGGCGATGTGGAGGAAATTCGACCAGATCACGAGATCGCGGTCCCGGATCTCCTCCGGGCTCTTCCGAACCGCCTTCCGGGCCGAGTAGAACCCGGTCTTGATCGATGACGATGCCTCCAGCTTCAGCGCGTGATTCGCTCGTTGAACGAAGTTCCCGACGAAGCCGTTGCAGTCGAGCCCGATGAATGCGTCGCAGAAGGCCTGCAACATCGCTTCCGGGGAGGAATCAGCCTTGAGGATGCGGGCACAGGCCTTGTACGGCTCCGTCTGAGATTTTCCATACGCTTTCAGGAAGTCGTCCTTGTACTTGTAGACGAGCTCAAGGATCGTCGTGATCGTATCGGGAGATCCCTTCCCGACAAATGCGTCCACGTATTTTTTCGCCCCGCCCGCCTCGGCGACGATCTTCCACTTGCTCACACCCAGGAAAGCGTCCTTGATCATCTCCTCTTTGACGGTCCCACCGAAGGCCGGATTGCGGCACTTGTAGCTGTTGACGCAAATCCTGATCTTTCCCGAACCGGGAATATCCGGCTGCAGGTTCCAGTAGTCGATCAGGACGCCGAGAGGAAAAATCTTGTCGGAAGGAGCAACCATCGCGTGGCCCTCCCAAATCGAGAACGTAGCCGTCCACGTTCAATCGCTAGCTACAAAATTACAAACCGGCCGCGGGGGCAAATCTCAGGATCATAAAGGCAAATCGTCCTAAGGGTACGTTCGATTGTAGATGTATTGTCGCTAGCGTCGTGCGATTCTTCGGGCCTGGAGGTCCGCCTTGATTCATCCGTCCGGGAGAGCGAGCGCTCCCCCGCCGAAAACTCGGCCGCTTGCTCGGCGCTCGCCTGACGAAAAGTCTGGAACAGGCAGGCGGCAATCTGCTTTCATCCTGAAAAGGGAGGAAAACATGAGAGAGCTACCCGCCGACACAGCGGAAGCCATGCAGGTGCTCGCGGAAGAAGTGAAGCGCCTCACGGGTAAGGTCGCCGCGCTCGAGGCCTATGTGGCCTCCCTCCATGGGACGGTGACGCGCGATCCCGCGTCGCTGAGGCGCTTCGCGGAAATCTGCAGCAAGGAAAAGCCTGCTGCGGGTTCGGCCGAATACGACTGGGCCTGCACGACTCTCAATACGCTGCTGAACAATCGCTGGTCGGATCCGGGGCGCTAAGCCGAGGAACTCGGCCAGCTCTCCCGCCCTCTCGGCCGGGAGAGACAACCGGAGGCGTGGAAACCGTCCTGCGCGATGGAGCGCCAGCGTCTGCCTGCGGTCGCCTTCAGGCCGCCAAGAGCCTGTCCCTGGCGGCGAAGATCATCATGGCGCCGACGCCCAGGCCGAAGATCGACCAGAACCAGATGCCCAGCATGGGGCCTTCCAGCGCCACATCGAATGACGAATTGATGATGATTCCCGCCCCGTAGCACAGGATCCAGATGAATATCCCGCTCCACTGGTGAAGCCCTTCCAGCTTTGCCCGGAGGGCGGCGAGCGCAAGGAGGCCGAACCAGGCCAAGCCGGTCGCGCTCCACAGAAAGAGCCCGGGCACGCCTGTGCGGCTGAGAATCGTCATATGTGCGTTATGTGGACTTCTCAGCGCAGAAGGACCCGCCTCGAGCGTGAACCCGTCCGCCTCAGCGAGGTTCACGCCGAAGCCCTTTCCCGTCCAGAAGTAATCGCCGCCGAACGTGTAATCGCGGATGCTTTGCCACCATCGCAGCCGCCAGAGCTTCGTGCCGTCGAGGTTCGAGGCCTCGCTGCGGCCCACGATGCTCTCCACGTTCTCCACCATCTGCACGGGGCCGACGCTGCGCCCCCCCGGTGTCTCGATTTCGAAATCGGCGGCATAGGCCGCAAGAAGGATCAGGAGGCCTATCCCCAGCCCGGGAAGCACCCGTCCCAACTGCCCAGAGAGAATGACGCCGAGTATGAGCGGCAGAAGGCAGGTCAGCATGGCGGCGCGGCTCGGGACGACCATGACGACGCTGACCAGGAAGAGGAACCACCACATCCGGGTCGACTTCCCAAGGCCGACCACCATGAACACTCCAGCTCCCGCGAGGTGCACGGCTGCCTCGCCCGCGCGGACCTGCGGAAGCTGGAACGCTCCCGACGAGCCCAGGAAGCCGGGGTTGGTGGCGTGGTAGATCAGGCCGCCGAAGATCCCGTAGAACCAGGCAAACCGCGCGTAGGATTGCAGCACGCGGCCGAGCCTCGCGGGCTTCTCGATAAGCAATGCCGTGACGATCAGGGCAAAGAGGCCGTACATCACGACCATGCTGTCTCGGGGGGCATTGAGCCCGTAGGCGCCGACGAAAGGCGCCGTGCGGGCCAATACCCAGGTCATAAGGCAGAGAAGCAGGAGATTGGGCAACCCGGCCCAGATCGCTACGAGGCAGCCTGACCGAAGCAGAGCGAGGAGGCCGAGCGCGAGAACGACCTCGCCGATGAAGAGCGGCGCGATGCCCAGATATGCGAAACCCTTCCCCAATGTTGCGTAGCCGACCAGGGCAAAGAACAGGAGGCCGACATAGCGGTCGTGGAGATCGGGCCGGTCTGGCGAGATCGGCCGCGGTGCAGGGCCGGCAATCGCCGCGAATGGAGCCCCCGCCACACCCATGGCGCGGGCGCTCGCCCGCTCAAAAATAGGCCTTCTCCTGCAACCCGAGCCGATGCTGGGCGGCCCCGGTGAACTTGGCCATCATCCAGCGTGGATTGCGGCCGTTCATCCAGGCCCGCAGGACGAACCGCCAGAACGCGCGCTCGGTCTCAGACCGCGGTCCGAACGCCTCCCGCACGGAGCGATTTTCGGCCCTCGTGCGGGCGAAATGGATGGCGCTGTTGTTCTCGCCGGTCCGCCGGAAGCATGTAAGCGGTTGCGGCAGCCGCTCGTAGGGGCTGCGCGCGAGGGCCCGCGCGAAAAGGTCGTAATCACCGGAATCCCGGAAGCGCTTGTCGAAGCCGCCGAGCTCTTCGAAGAAGTCGCGCGCGATGTACGTCGACATGTGCATGATCGGGTTCCAGCCGAGACACACATGCATCCGGGTCGTCATCCACGCGGGAGGTGCGGCGAGTTCCCCGAGCGACAGGCCCTTTTCGTCGATCCAGCGGATGCCCCCGACGATCCAGCGCCGCCCGCGCTTGCGCCGAGCCTCCGTCACCGCCTGCAGCGCTCCATCGAGCATCACGTCGTCGGCGCCGAGAAACCCGAGAAGGTCGCCCTTGGAGTCGAAAGAGCCCTTGTTGATAGCATCGAAGATGCCGTCGTCGCGCCCCTGGCGTATTCGCAGCCCATAGGACTGGGCGAGTTCGACCGTCCCATCGGTGCTGCCGCCGTCGACGATAACGTGGTCGACCTCGTAGCCTTGCCCATGGTTCCGTTTCACGGACTCGATGCATTGGCGAAGATAGCCGACGCCATTGAGGGTCGGGGTGACAACGGTCACGATCACCTTGGCGTCTCCTCAGGCAGCGCGGACCTTCATTGGAAGGGGAAGGTCGAGGGCAGGGCAATTGCGATTCGGGGCTAGGCTCTCGGCCGGCCTGGCGCCGGCCGAGAAGCGCGGGA
This sequence comes from Enterovirga sp. CN4-39, assembly GCF_049446235.1. Classification (NCBI taxonomy): domain Bacteria; kingdom Pseudomonadati; phylum Pseudomonadota; class Alphaproteobacteria; order Hyphomicrobiales; family Methylobacteriaceae; genus Enterovirga; species Enterovirga sp. CN4-39. The sequence continues at coordinate 43,901 of NZ_JBMSEF010000009.1, forward strand.
CGCCCCAGTTGGGCGATAGCCGGCTGCGGGATGCGATCCCGCGGAGCATGTCTCGTTCGGCGGGTGAGGAGACGAAGACCAACTCCGCTCCCTCGAAAAACGACTTCCAGAGGAGCCGGCGGGCAAGGCCAGGGCCAAGCTGCCCGGGCATCCGGGATTTCCCGATCGCCTCGGCATAGGCGCCGTGCGTCGTGACCAGATAGGGAGTGCCGCGTCGCCGCAGCCTCCGGCCGAGTTGCAGGAAGACGAACTCGCTGCCGCCGTGAAGGTGAAAGAGGGTGCCTGGGCGGTAGGAGTCGAGGACGGCCATGATCTCCGGATTGAGCGAGCCCATCCGCCCCGTCCGCTGATCAATTTCAGCGGGAAGGAACTGGGTGGGCAATTCGCAGATGTCGGAGGCCGGATGCTGGCCGGCGCGGAGCACGACCAATTCAACCTCGGCTTCGACATCGGCCTCCGCCTGGGCGAGAGCGAGCGCGGTCGCGCGGCCCGCCTGCGCCCTCCTGTCCTGGGCATCGATCAGTACATGCCGGATGTGCAGCTTGTGAGTGGCGGGATACGTCGCCCCATGCCCCGAACTCGCGAAAGGGCGAGCGTCGCTAGCGAGCGTCATGCGCCATCATCCTCGAGAGCAGGAGGCAAGCCGTGATCAGCCGGACAGCGCTGGTGGCCGCCACCACCCAGCAGGCGCCGGTGGCGCCCCACAGCCAGATCATCGGGAACGCGAGCATTCCGGCTGCGGCCGCGCCGGCGGCGTTTGTCAGGAAAGCCGTGCGCGGCTGGTCGATCCCGTGGAAGAACGCGCAGATCAGTTCGGTCGTGTAGGTCAGGAAAGCGCCGACGACCAGGATGCGTACCCCGCTGCTGAACGCGGCGTAGGGTGAGTTCCCCCCGTACACGAGCTGCAGGAGTTGCTCCGGGAAAGCGAAGGCCACACCGTAAGTGAGCGCGATCAGCGGCAGGCCAACCAAGCCGTAGGAAGCCGAGGCCCTCAGCGCGCGTCCTATCCCGTGATGCCGCTCCCGCGCCGCCGTCTGAGGGACGACATTGCACAGACCCGTGACGATCGGGTTGGTCACCGCCACGAGATTCGACGCCGCCTGCAACATGCCGGTCGCGGCGGGACCGTGAAGAAAGGCGAGCGTCCAGGGCGAGACCATGAGTCGGACGAACGAGAGGGCGTTGCTAAGCAGCGACCATCGCCCGGTCGCCCAAAATGCACGTGCGTCCCCGAGGAGCTCCGAAATGCTGCCGCGCTTCAGCTCGAGCCGTGCAAAATGCGCCGCGCTGCCGATCAGGAACGTCGCCGATCCCCAGATCAGGACAGCCCGGAGCGTTAGATCGCCGAGGCCGAAGAGGCCCAATGCGACGATCGCCTGGCCCGGGTAGCCGATAAGGTCACCGGGCAGGGCATCCCAGAACCTGAAATCCGTGAGCAGGTTGCGCCTCGCGGCTTCGTGGACCTGCCAGCTCAGGAAGTAACAGAGCGCAGGCCCGATGAGGTCCGTTCGCCCGGTCGAGAGCAGACCTGCCGCGAGTATGGCCGCGAGAGGCAGGCAAAGAAGGCCGGCGATGACGAGGCTTGTCCAGGTGTATCGGCTTCGGCGTTCCTCGCTCGCCATGCTCCTGAATATGGAAAGAGGATGGAAGACAAGCGAGGCAAGCGCCATCTGGAGCATCAGCATGCCCCCGACAAGAAGCGCGTAGGTCCCGTAGTCGGCCGGCACGAAGCGGCGTGCCAGGAGGACGCTGAGCGCGAACGAGCCGATGCTGACGACGGCCTGATCCGAAAGCGTCCAGAATGCACGCAGAACCTGCGGCGGCACGACGGGGACCCACCGCGGAAATCCGCGCTGCGCCTCCTCGATCCGCTCGATCCCGCTCATCGAGCGGCAGCCTGCGCGAGGCTTGGCCGGACCGTCCGAGGCGACACCCCACGTCGGTCGTACGCGCCCGCCGCTAGGGGCACGGACGGAATCGGCAACAAAGCTAGGGGGAGCACGGGCTCCATAGCTCCGAACCTCGGGCCGGCAACTGGAGCAAATGAACCGCCAGTTCCGCCACGACGCGCCAACCCGACCTTCATCCCAACGTATCCTGCTGGAGGGGGAGCAATCGGGACCGAGATCTCGCCGGTACGCGGACCTCCCGGCGGAGCACGCGCTCGTAGCCGGCCAGCGCTTGCTGCGCAGCAATTGGCCAGGTGAAATGCGCCTCAACGCGCCCCCGGGCATGCCGGCCCATTTCGGCGAGCCTGTCGGGCGAGCGAGCAAGTCTCTCGATCTCGGCAGCCAGGGCGGCCGGGTCCCCGGGTGGCACCAGCACGCCGCTCTCGCCATCGAGCTGGAAGGGGATGCCACCGACGCGCGACGCCAGCACCGGCTTGCCGTGGGCCATGGCCTCCAGCACGACCAGAGGCAGCGTGTCTGCAAGCGTGGGAAACACGAACAGGTCGGAGCGCCGGAGCAGCGCCGAAACCTCCTCATCCTCCAGCCGGCCCGTGACGATGATCTCCTGGCCGGGCTCGCAGGCCTTTTTCGCCCCGTCGTAGTCGATGCCGCCGCGCTGCTCGCCCCCAAGGATCAGCCGGTAAGGCGAGCGCACGCCCCGGAACGCTTCGAGCAGGACCGGAAGTCCCTTGTTCGGGGTGTGGTTGGCGAGGAACATGAAGGTGGGAACGTCGTCTTCACCGCGGGGCGGGATGGCGTAGCGATGAAGGGCGGCCTCGTCGGTCGCGCTCGCGTTTTCGGGCGGAAGATCGACCCCGTTCGTGACGATCGAGATCTCGCCCTCGAAGCCCATCCGACGAACGATCGCCACATCGGCCGGCGAGAGCGCGAAAACGCCGTCCGCGTTGGCCGTCACCCGCCGTACCGGGTCCGAGACCAGCGTTCGCCATGCCAGCCGTCGCGCCACCGAGAAGCGGTGGATAGCCTCGCCATTGGCGATCTCGTTGTAGCCGTGGGTCGAGATCACGTAGGGGATACCCCGCTGCCGGCAGGCATTGCCGACCCGTTCCATCTCCAGCCCCGGCATCGGGTTGTGGATGTGGACGAGATCGAAGCTCTCCCGACGTACGATCTCCGGGATGTCGGAGCTGTAGAAGGGTGTGCCGTAGCCCTGCGGGATGCGGGACCATGGAAGGAGGAGCGGCAGTCTCGAACGGATCTCAAGCCGCTCGACGGACCCGATACCCTTGATCCGGCGGTCGACGGCCTTGCCGTTCATCATGCTTGCGACGGTGACGTCGCAGTGGCGCGAGAGCTCTGCGCTCAGCCTTTCGCCCGCCCGCACGGCGCCGCTCGCGCTCATGTGCGGAGGAATGACGATCGCGGCGAGAACGCGCATCACCGATATCTCGCCAACAGGGCGTCGGACAGGTCCGGATTGCTCCAGAGATCGGCGAGCGCGTCCTCGATCGTGTGGTTCGGGCTCCAGCCGAACAATCGGCGGATCAGGCTGTTATCGGCAGCCAGGAACGGCCGGTCCACGGGCCGGACACGGCTCTCGTCCCGCTCGAGAACGAAGTGTACCCCGGCGATACGGCGGAGCTTCCGCAGGACCGAGGCCACGGAATAGCTCCGCGACGTCCCGAGATTGACGATCACGGTCTCTCCCGGGGAGACGGCGCTGCTGAGCGCCGTGGCTGCAAAGCCTCGCGCGGCATCGGCGACGTGCACATAGTCGCGCTTGGGCCAGATGTTGCCGAGCTTGATCGTCGCCCGGCCGCATTTCAGCTGAGCCACGATCTCCGGCACGAGATGGGGATTCGTCTCCCCCGGCCCGATCACATTGAACAGGCGAACGACGACCGCCTCGAGCCGGCGATCGCGTGCGATGTGTCGGACGTAATCCTCCGCCTGGAGCTTCGTGAAGCCGTAGATGTCGCTCGGCTTCAACTCGGAGGATTCGGCGTGCGGCTCGGCAGCGGGGGCATAGACCGCGCCGCTGCTGGCGAAGACGAACCGGCAGCCGGGCTCGGTTGCGAGAAGAAGGTTCGTCGTTCCAACGACGTTCGTCGCAATCGCGCCTGCCGGGTCGGCCTCGCATTCGGGAATATAATGTATGGCGGCCAGGTGGACGACGACCTCCGGCCGGAACGACTTGACGACTCTGTCGACCGCCGTCCGGTCGGTTATGTCCGCCACCTCGAACCGGAGCCGCTTCAGGTCGTGCTCGGTGAACCGGACCCGCCCGTACCGCAAGTTGTCGAGGACGCAGACTTCGTGGCCAGGAGCGAGGAGGGTTGCGAGCTCCCGTCCGACATAGCCGTTTCCGCCGGAAATGAGAACGCGCATTTCTTTCTCCGGGCAAGTTCGCGGGGGTAGCTGGAAGATGAGGCCTCCGAATGTCCAAGCTCAATGATCGCTTGGCGGAAGTGGAGGCCTCATAATTCTCAGTGTCTACACAGTTGACTAGAGCGATCTTGCCATCTGTTGGGCCCCCGTAGAACGTCAATTACGGGTTACTCTGGGGAGCCGGATCCGCTGGAGGATTACGAGCCGGCCGCGCCGACGTCGCGGCGCGCTTCCTCGCCGAGGTGGGATGGGGCTTCCGAACGCGGGACGGCCTCGCGGTTGTAGATGTCCTCGAGCCTGACGATATCGTCTTCCCCGAGGTAGGAGCCGGACTGGACTTCGATGAGCACGACCGGCGTGTTGCCGAAGTTCTCCAGCCGGTGGACGGCTCCGAGCGGTATGTGGGCGTGCTCGTTGGCGCCGAGGATGCTTACTTCCTCTCCCACCGTCACGTGGGCCTGGCCGCTCACAACAACCCAGTGCTCGGCTCTGAAGCGGTGCTTCTGAAGCGACAGGCGGCCGCCCGGATGGACTACGATGCGCTTGACCTGGTAGCGCTCGCCGCGATCGAGAGCCTCATACCAGCCCCAAGGACGATGAACCCGGGCGTGGGCACTCGCCTCCGTTCTGCCCTTGGACTTGAGCAGTTGGACGACCTGCTTGACCTCGGCGCTCCGGTTGCGGTCGGCGATCAGGATTGCGTCCTCGTCCGCCACGACCACGAGATCGTGCACGCCGAGGAGCGATGTGACCTGGCGGTTTGTCCAGACGAAGCATCCGCTCGCATCCACGAGCGCCACCTCGCCGCGCGGCACGTTGCCGGCATCGTCTTGGTCCGACAGAGACCACAACGCGTCCCAACTGCCGATGTCGGACCATCCGCAGGAGACCGGCACGACGGCCGCGCGGTCGGTGTGCTCCATGACGGCGTAGTCGATGGAGGTTCCCTCGGCGCGACTGAATTCGTCGGCCGCTAGGACACGGGCCCCTGCGATCGTTTGGCTCCGGGCGACGGCGGCGCGTACGGCCGACAGCGACGACGGCACGAGCCGCTCGCACTCCCCGAGCAGCGTCTCCGCGCAGAATAGGAAGTTTCCGGAATTCCAGAGGCCGCCCTGGGCGATCAGCCTGGCGGCCGTGTCCGGATCAGGCTTCTCGCTGAAGCGGCGGACCTTCGCGGCCTTGCCCGATGCGGCCGGGCCAGGCTCGATATAGCCGAACTCGGTTGCTGCACGGGTCGGGTTCACGCCGAACGTCACGATCCAGCCGTCGCAGGCAGCCTGAAGGCCGTCGCGCACAGCGCTGTTGAAGGCCACGGCGTCGGACACGTGGTGGTCGGCCGCGAGCACCAGGACGGGCGTCTTGGCGTCGTCCTGCGAGAGGGCGAGGGTGCCCGCCATGATGGCCGGCGCTGAGTCCCGCTTGATCGGCTCGAGGAGGAGGTCCGCGACCGCGTCGATCTCGCTGAGCTGCCGCTCGATGATGAAACGATAGGCCTCGTTGGCGATGATCAGCGGCGTGCCGGCCCAATCGGCATCCTGGGTGCGCAGCAAGGTTTGCTGGAAGCTTGACCGATTACCAAGGAGCGGGAGGAACTGCTTCGGCATCGTCTCACGCGACGCTGGCCAGAGCCGTGTTCCAGCCCCGCCGCACATGATCAGCGGCCTGATCCGCTTCTGCATTCTCGCCTCCTGACGCCCTGATGACGCTGGGGCCAGCCCAGATGCGGCCCGCTGGAACGTTACGGCGAGCGAGCGGCAGGTGAGGCGTGCAACGACGGCAAGCTTGGCGGCCATTTCGGGGTACTTGCGCCGGCGGCCTTGGATCCTGTGATCCCTGCACGACGCGGGCGCTCTGCGACCCGCAAGCCAGAATGGGAAGTACCTCTTTCAGAATAGACGTGGGTCGATACCAATCCGCATGCGCGATTGCGGCGGGTCCATTGAAGGCGCCTGCTATGCACGCGCAATCAAGGATCAAGCGATGAAAAGGATACTCGTGACGGGCGGGGCCGGCTTCATAGGCTCACATCTCTGTGCAAGGCTGGTCACCGAGGGTCACGACGTTCTTTGCGTCGACAACTACTACACTGGGAGCCGGGCCAACCTTGATAACGTGACGGATGTTCGCCGCCTCGAGCTGATGCGCCATGATGTCACGTTCCCGCTCTACGTGGAGGTCGACGAGATCTACAATCTCGCCTGCCCGGCCTCGCCGATCCATTATCAGCGCGACCCAGTCCAGACGACGAAGACGAGCATCCTCGGCGCCATCAACATGCTGGGGCTCGCAAAGCGGCTGCGCTGCCCCATCCTGCAGAGTTCGACCAGCGAAGTTTATGGAGACCCCGAGGTCCATCCTCAGGTCGAGGAGTACTGGGGGCGAGTGAACGTCGTCGGTCCGAGGGCCTGCTACGACGAAGGGAAGCGCTGCGCCGAGACGCTCTTCTTCGACTACTACCGTCAGCACAAGCTGCCGATCCGCGTCGCCCGCATCTTCAATACCTACGGGCCCAACATGCACCCGGAAGACGGCCGCGTGGTGTCGAACTTCATCATGCAGGCGCTTCGGAACGAGCCGATCACGATCTATGGGGAGGGCCAGCAGACCCGTTCCTTCTGCTATGTCGATGACTTGGTCGAAGGTCTCGTGCGCCTGATGAACGTCGGCGGAGACCTGTCGACGCCCGTGAACCTCGGAAATCCGGCCGAGATCACGATCCTGGAACTCGCCGAGAAGGTCATCGAACTTACGGGCTCGCGTTCCGAACTGGTGCGGCGTCCGCTACCGGTCGACGACCCCAGGCAGCGTTGCCCCGAAATCTCGAAGGCACGAGACCTTCTGCACTGGGCCCCGAAGGTCCCGCTCGAGGCAGGGCTCGCGCGGACCATCGCGTATTTCGAGGCGCTGCTCTCCTCCTCGAAGGATCCCGTGGCTCGGCTACGAACGGCCGCTCACGCTTAGGCGTCTGCTGGCGGGGACGGTACCTGGGGCGTTGGCTCGCGGCATCGTTTGGTAAGATTATGTCGCGTGCTCCAGGAATTACTCCTTACGCGCAATATCAAAAGTACTGACTTCGTTAGATATTGCTGAAGCTCAGAGGAGATCAGGGATGTCGCGGAAGTTTGCTCTTGTCACGGGTGCCGGCGGATTTATTGGGCATCATCTGGTCAAATACCTAATGGCAAAAGGCTATCGCGTGCGTGGTGCCGACATCAAGGCTCCATCTTTCGAGGCTTCGCCTGCCGATGAATTCGCCCTCTGCGACCTTCGTGAAATGGATAACTGCGAGGGGGTCGTGGAAGGGGTGGACGAGGTCTACCACCTCGCGGCCGACATGGGCGGCATCGGTTACATCAGCGGCTCGCACGCGACGATCTCGATCAACAACACCCTGATCAACGCGCATATGCTCCAAGCCGCGCGGGCGAGCGGGGTGCAGCGGTTCCTGTTCTCCTCTTCGGCCTGCGTCTATCCGATGTATCTGCAGGACAAGCCCGACGTCGTGCCTCTCCGGGAGGAGGATGCGTTTCCCGCCCAGCCGGAGGAGGGATACGGCCTCGAGAAGCTCTTCATGGAGAAGCTCTGCGAGTACTTCGATGCCGATTATGGCTTCAAGACGCGCTCGGTCCGGTTCCACAACGTCTACGGCCCGCTCGGCACCTACGACGGAGGGCGTGAGAAAGCGCCGGCCGCGATCTGCCGCAAGATAGCCATGGCGGCGAGCGGCGACATGGTTGAGATCTGGGGCGACGGCCAGCAGACGCGTTCGTTCATGTACGTCGACGACTGCGTGGAAGGCATCTACCGGATCATGCAGTCCGACCATGCGGCGCCGCTAAATCTCGGCACGGACGAACTCGTCTCGATCGACCAGTTGGTGGACATCGTGGCCGAGATCGCCGGGAAGCGGATCATCAAGGTTCACGATACCTCGCGGCCGCAGGGTGTGCGCGGCCGGAACAGCGACAACACGAGGCTGCGGGAGGTGCTCGGCTGGGAGCCGAAGACGCTCGTCAAGGAAGGGCTGGTTCCGACCTACGAGTGGATCGAGCAGCAGGTCGGCCTGGTCGAGCACAGGATGCCGCTGCCAACGATGGCGGCCGAATAACCGCCCGCCTGGCCTGCCCGTCACCGCGTAGTCTCGTGTGGCGCTTTCATGCGCCGGGGGTGCAGCAATGGACGCAAGCTCACCCGGACTTGACGTGCCCCAAGGAAGCAGCCGGTCCGTCGCGATCCGCCAGGTCGCGGCGGCGGAGGCCGGCGGGCGCTCCCGGGAGGTACCGCGCAGCCTCAAGCGGCTGGCCTGCGTCGGTACGCTCGGCGCAGCCGATTTAGTCATCGTCCACCTGGCCCAAGCCTTCGCGGCAATCGCTCTTCCCGCTCCGGCGGAATTGGTCGCGATAATCCCATCCGCCTTCTTCAGCGTCTTCGCCTTCCTGGCGGCGGGGCTGTACACAGAGTGGGGGATGGGGCCGGTCGAACGACTGCGCGCCAGAGGAATTGGCGTTGCGTTGTTCAGCTTCGCGGCCCTGCTCGTGCTTGGCGCTGGCGAGAGGGTTCTGACCGACGTCGTCGTAGGCCAGGTGGTGCTCGCGGGCATCCTGATCGTGCCGCTCGGGTTCTATGCGAGCGAGGCCGTGCGGGCGCTGCTGGTTCGGGCGGGCTTCTGGGGCGTCCCCACCGCGCTGATCGGGACGGGGCCCCACAGCATCGCGTTGGCGCACGCTCTCCTTGCCAGGCCCGAATACGGCCTCGACATCGTCGGATTCATCGACACCGACTCGGAATGGGACGAGCGTCGAAACCCCGATCTGCCGCTTCCGGTGATCGGCCGCAGCAGCGAGGCGGATCGCCTGAGCCGGCGCATCAGGGTGGTGCTCGTCGCGGCGCGGGACCCGCACGCGTCCTCTGACCTGCTCAGACTTCCCTTCGCGCATGTCGTGTTGGCGCATTGGGCGGCGAACGGCCCGACCTCCTGCCTGAAGCTGCGCTCGCTCTGCGACGGATTCGGCTTCGACGTGCCCCGCGGCATCTTCAGGCGGCGAAACCTTCTCGTGAAGCGATGCCTCGATTGCTCTTTCGGGATCCCGCTTCTCATCATTGCGTCCCCCGTGATGTTGCTCATCGCGCTCGCGATCAAGCTCGCCTCGCCCGGGCCGGTGTTCTTCCGGCAGGCGCGTACGGGAATGGACGGGAAGGTGATCGAGGTCCTCAAGTTCCGGACGATGTACGTGGATGCGGATGCCCGGCTGAAGGCTCATCTGGCGAGCAACGCCGCCGCTCGCGCGCAGTGGGATGCCTTCTTCAAGCTCCAGGATGACCCGCGCGTGATCCCGCGGATCGGCCGCCTGCTGCGCAAGTACAGCCTCGACGAGCTGCCTCAACTCATCAATGTTGTGCTCGGCCACATCAGCCTTGTCGGGCCGCGTCCTTTCCCAGCCTATCATATGCAGGGCTTCGACGAGGATTTCCGGCGGCTGCGAGCCAGCGTTCCACCCGGGCTGACGGGCTTCTGGCAGATCTCGGCCAGGAGCAACGGCGACCTCGCGGTGCAGAAGGCGCAGGATACGTATTACATTCAGAACTGGTCCGTGTGGCTGGACTTCTACATCCTCCTCCGCACCCCCATCACGGTAGCGGCAGCTCGGGGTGCCTGCTGAGGCGTGCCCGCGTGGCCGGCAGGGTCCGGCGAGGGAATCCCTGCCCTCGGCGTCTCTTGAGGTAGCCCGGAAGGGCAGATTGCGGATTCGCCTGGAAGCGAAGAGCCTGGGTTGCCTAATTTGGGGCGCGCGACCCAGCGTCTTGCGATCGCGGCTCAGAAGAGCAGACGGATCCACGAAGGCCGGCATCCGAAACCATCGCTGCTCCGCTTTCAGGGCAATGAAGCCGAGGGCGACGTGATGCTGGATGGATGGGAGGGAGGGTCGGCTGGGCCTCGGATGGATGCCGAGAGCCACGCCTTGGTCAGACGGGCGCGGGCTCGCCTGCTTGGTCACTTCGACCAGAAGGCACTCGAACTTGAGGACCGGGCACAACGCCTTCGTCATCTCCTCGAAGCCCTTGAAGATGTGAAGGATCGCGCGGACGCGGTCGCCATGATCGCGCAACTCACCGCTCTCGCCGAATTGAACCGGTCAAAGGCGTCACGCCTGCGCGCGATTTCTGCCGATCAGAGCCAAGTTGATCCGCATCTCTCCAGGAACTAAAAGCTCTCGTGAAGGCTGTTCATACGGATCGATCCGCCTGAAACCGTACGCTGTTCGGAGTTGCTCGGTGGCTCCCGCCGCAATGTATTTCCGATGATGGCGATCGGTCCGTAGTGCGGCGTGGCGGCGGCGGTCGAGGATCCCCGCCCCGCGCCTCGAAGGCAGGGCCACATGCAGAATGCCGGTTCGGTCCCGAGATCGGCGACTTCGCCGGACCGCGCGCCATCGCATCGGAGACGTCTTGCTGCGATCCTGTTCGCGGACGTGGCGGGCTATTCGCGGCTCATGGCCGGGAACGAGATCGGAACGCTCAGCGCGCTTCGGGATCATCGCTCATTGTTCGAAACCGTAGCGGCGGCATGCGGCGGACGGGTGGTCAACACGGCCGGCGATAGCATCCTCGCCGAATTCTCCAGCGTCATCGCGGCGATTGCCTGCGCGCTGCGATTCCAGGCTTTGTCAGGCTCTGCCGCGGGCGGCCCCGCCACCTCTGACGGTGGGGTCCGGTTCCGGGTCGGTGTCCATGTGGGCGATGTCGTGCGCGAGGCCGAGCAGATCTACGGCGATGCCGTCAACATCGCCGCGCGGCTCCAAGCTTTGGCGGAGCCCGGCGGTATCTGCGTTTCGCGAGCCGTCCGCGATCAGGTCAGGGACAAGCTTGACGTCTCCTTTCACGATGCCGGGGAGCAGAGCGTAAAGAACATCACCCGGCCGGTGCGGGTGTTCCATGTCCTGCCCGGCGAGATCGGCCGGGCCGCGGGGACAATTTCCGATCAGCTCCTTGCTGGACTCGGTTCGGACCACAGCCCTACGGCGGGCAGAAAGCCACGGGTCGCGGTTCTTCCCTTCGCGTGCGAAAGCGGCACGCCGGACTATGCCTATTTCAGCTACGGCCTCACCGAGGACGTGATCCGCCTGCTCGGGCGATCACGATGGCTCGACGTCCTCACGCGCCACTCGACGCAGCCATTCCAGGGCAGCCGGCTGAGCGTGCGGGAAATCGGGGATGCCCTGAACGCCCGCTACCTCGTCGAGGGCTCGTTCAGCAAGCGCGGCGACCACGTCCGGATCGCGGTCGAGCTCATCGAGACACAGTCGGAGCGGCAGCTCTGGTCCGAAGTCTACGCCTTCGATCTGGACGATATCTTCGACATTCACGAGGAGATGGCGCGGCAGATCGCAGCCACGATCGAGCCGGAACTCGGAAGCGTCGAGCAGGAGGTTGCCGCCCGCAAGCATCCCGGAAACCTGGATGCCTGGGACTGCTACCAACGTGGGTTCTGGCACCTGTGGTTCTTCACGGGGGAGGGCTTCTCGACGGCCGAGGCGCTGTTCCGGAAAGCGATCGGGATCGATCCCGCACTGGCGCGGGCGCAGGCCGCGCTCTCCTACGTCCAGCTCCAGGAATGCTTCTACGCGGAGCCGCCCGAACGTCCTCGCCTGCTCGCTTCTGCGCTCGAATCCGCCGAGGCGGCGGTGCGGCTGGATGAGCGCGATTCCGTTTGCCACTGCGTTCTTGGACGCGCGCTCTGCCTTTCCGGTCGATACGGCGAGGCCATAGCCGCGCTCGAGAAGACGATCGAACTCAATCCGAGCTTCGCACAGGGCTACTTTGCCCTCGCCTTCGCGTGCGTCTTCTGCCGCCGGGAAGAGGAGGCGATCGCCCTCGTCGAGCGCGCTCTGGACCTCAGCCCGCGCGATCCGCATCGGTGGACCTTCTACCACGTCCGCTCGATGGCGCATTTCGCGCTGGACGAGCTCGGGCAGGCCGAGTTCTTCTCCCGCAAAGCAATTGCGCAGTCTAATGCGACGTACTTTCCGTACACTGCCCTTCTGTCGCTCCTCGGCCTTCAAGCCAGAGTTGAGGAGGCAGCGCAGGCAAGGGATCTGCTCCTGAAGAAGAAGCCAGGCTACAGCCTCTCGCTGATGCGAGCAGATTTCGCCTACTGCGCCAACGAAGAATTTCGTTCGCGGTTTGAAGAGGGGCTAAGGCGGGCAGGGGTAGAATAGTACAGGTTATGACAGACCGTGCGCCGCAGGGCGGGGGGCGTGTGGACGCATGGTGTCGCAGACATGATTAGCCTCTCTCCGGCGAAGGGTTTTGCCGAGCTTAGCCTTTTCGGGTGCTTCGACTTTCCGCTTGCTTTCTTGGAGGCGTCTCCTCAAACAAGAGTGGGGGCTTCGACCTGATCTTCTCAGAGGAGAAGGCTCATGGAGCACAAGCCGTTTGTCGAACTGCAAGCGATAGCAGAAGTCCGTTCCCCGGAGTCTCAGGAGTGGATGAGCCGCGAGCAGCGTCTCGAGCGCTGGATCGCGCTGCTCCGGGCAGATCCTGACCGCAAGCTTCGGTCACTGAACGAGATCGAGCACCTGCCGCAGGCAACCAGGCGGGAATGCCGTTCCGAGAACTCACCGTTGACGGTCGCCTATGAGGATCCGCTCCTGCGCTCGGCCGGGCTGAAAAGTGACAGGGTCGGGGATTGCACCGACTTCTTCGATCTGAGCGACAGGGAGATGCACTTCGCATTCTGCTCCTGCCATGTCGGGACGAGGCTGAGCGGCTATGAGGCCGCTGAGCGCCTGGACCACATCCTCCAGCGGGATGCCTGGCGGAGGAAGCTGAGGTCGACCGTGTCGTCGCTGTTCGGGCGCATCTTCCGTGCCTGAGGGGCCTTGAACGTGGCGCCCTCCCGGGCCGACCGAACCGGCTTTGGGGGGGCCAGGATGTCGTGCCGCGAAGCGCCTGGATGGGCACCAGCAGGCCACACGCCTCGTGCTCACATCCGGGGAGGGCGAGTTTTCGGTTTGCATCGCCCGGCACGGTTGGCTTTCCGGTCCCGGGCACGCAGCCTCACGCCGCCCGATCCGGCCGTACCTTCTCGGCCTGTTTCCGCCCGCTCGGGCCGGATTGACGAGGAGCGGCATCGTACAATCAGCCTCCTTCGCGGACATTGAGTTCGGCGTATCGAGCGACGGCAACTCGATCGCGGACCAACGATGCCATTCCCGATGGTGGTCGACGGAAGCGCGGGTGAGCACAGGGACCTTTGGTCAACTGGCCAAGCTGAATGCGCTCGGGGACGCACCGCTCTGCTTTTGCGATGCTGCTGGCTGAAGGACGGTCGCGGGCGATGGTCTTGAAACACGAACCCCGGGACTGCGTGGCGGTCCCGGGGTTCGTCGCCTTTGAAATGCGGACTACTCGGTCGGGTTCAGGGCATCCGCCGGTCCGCCGGCATGCGTGCCGCCATACCGGTAGGCCGGGTCTCGGAGGACGCGGACCGTCGGTGCCGGCCGCCCCTCCCGGATCAGCTCGTCGGCCGGTCCGCCCGCATGGGTGCCGCCGTACAGGTAGGCGGGGTCCTTCACCACGCGAACCGTCGGCGCAGGCCGTCCCTCCGGGATGAGGTCGTCGGCGGGGCCGCCCGCATGGGTGCCAAGGTAGCGGTAGGCCGGATCGGCCGGAGCGGCGAGCGCTGCGCCGGACATGAGCAGGAGTGCGGCGACGGAATACAGCGGCTTCTTCATGACGATCTCCTTCGGTTGATCTGCGGAATGTGACGTCCCCACTTTCGGGAGGCATTCGGAGCCGCGGAACGGCCCCGCCACTTCTTGAGATCGGGGCCGTGGGGGCCGTGCGCATCCTGGGACATGTCCCAGCGGAGATCGTACGGGCTGGCGGGAAGGCCTCTCGCTCAGGCCGGGCGAGGCTCTTCGCCCCGCCCCGCTGCGCCATGCGAGCCGGCGCGCAGGCCGCGCAGCCGCTCGAGGGCGAGATAGACCACGGGGGTCGTATAGAGCGTCAGGATCTGGCTCACCGCGAGGCCGGCGACGATCGCATAGCCGAGGGGTTGTCTCAGCTCCGAGCCGGAACCGTGGCCGAGCATCAGCGGGAGACCGCCAAGCAGGGCGCACATCGTCGTCATGAGGATCGGCCGGAACCGCAGCAGGCACGCGCGCCGGATCGCTTCCAGGGGTGGCAGATGCTCCTCGCGCTCGGCCTGGAGCGCGAAGTCGACCATCATGATCCCGTTCTTCTTGACGATGCCGATCAGGAGCACGAGCCCGATCAGGCTGACGATCGAGAACTGCTCACCGATCGCGAACAAGATCAGGAGGGCGCCCAGGCCCGCGGAGGGCAGCGTCGACAGGATCGTGACCGGGTGGATGTAGCTCTCGTAGAGCATGCCCAGCACGATGTAGATCACGAAGATCGCAGCCGCGATCAGAAGCGGCTCGCTGGAAAGCGAGTCCTGGAACGCCTGCGCATTGCCCTGGAAACCGGTCTGGATGGTGGCCGGCATTCCGATCTCCCGCTGCACGGCGCTGATCGCGTCGACCGCCTGCCCGAGGGATACGCCTGCCTTGAGGTTGAACGAGAAGGTCACGGCAGGAAAGCTGCCCTGGTGCGCGATCACCAGCGGCTGCACCGGCTTGGTGTCCATCTTGACGAAGGTCGTGAGCGGCACCGGGGCGCCCGTGATAGGGCTCTTCACGTAGAGCTTGGAGAGCGTGTCGAAGGTGCCCTGGATGTCGGGCGGCACCTCCAGGATCACCTTGTACGTGTTGAACTGCGTGAAGAACTGGGTGACCTGCTGCTGGCTGAAAGCGTCGGCCAGCACCCCATCGATCGCGGAGGGCTGGATGCCGAAGCGCGCGGCGGCATCGCGATCGATGTCCAGCGTCAGGGTCGGGCCGTTCGCTTCCTGGTCGGTCGTGAGATCCGCAAGCTGTGGCAGCTGCTTCAGCCGGGCGAAGAGACGTCCGGACCAGATATTGAGCTCGTCCGCCTGGGTATCCTGAAGGGTGTACTGGTAGAGGGCTCGGGCGAGGCGCCCACCCACGTTGAGATCCTGCGCGGGCTGCAGCACGAGCTGCGCGCCCTGCACCTGGGCGAGCCTGGGGCGGAGACGGTCGATGATCTCCGAGGCGCTTGCCTTGCGGTCGTCTCGCGGCTTGAGGGTTATGTAGACCAGTCCCTGGTTGGTCGTCCTGGCCCCGCCGATGACGGAGATGACCTTCTCCACATCCGGGTCCTGGCTGACGATGGCCGTAAGCGCCTGTTCCAGCCGCGCCATCTCGGCCGGGCTGACATCCTGCCCCGCCTCCGATTGGCCGAGGATGTAGCCGGTGTCCTGGATCGGAAAGAAGCCCTTTGGGACCTCATAGAACAGCCAGCCCGTGGCAAGGATGGTGGCCAGGAAGGTCCCAAGCACCAGCCGCTGGTGCCGCAGCCCGATATCGAGCGTGCTGGCGTAGCCGCTGACCAGGGCATCGAAGGCTCGTTCCGTCATCGCGAAGAACCGGCCTGGCTGGCGCCCATGCGTCACCTTCAGGAAGCGGCTCGCCAGCATCGGGGTCAGCGTCAACGAGACGAAAGCCGAGATCAGCACCGCAATCGTCAAGGTCATCGCGAGCTCGCGGAACAGCCGGCCGACGATGCCGCCCATGAAGAGCAGCGGGATGAAGACGGCCACGAGCGAGAAGCTGATCGACACCACCGTGAAGCCGATCTCGCCAGCACCCTTGAGGGCAGCCTCGAGGGGCGGCATGCCGTCCTCCAGGTGCCGCGTGATGTTCTCGAGGACCACGATCGCGTCGTCGACCACGAAGCCGACCGCTACCGTGAGCGCCATGAGCGAGAGATTGTCGAGGCTGTAGCCGAGGGCGTACATCAGGGCGAACGTGCCCAGGATCGAGATCGGGACGGCGATCGCGGGGATAATCGTCGCGCGAAGGTCCCGGAGGAAGATCAGGATCACCAGGACTACGAGGCCAATGGTCAGGATCAGCGTGAACTGAACGTCGGCGACCGAGGCCTTGATGCTGGTCGTGCGGTCCACGACCGTCACCACCTTGACGCTCCCCGGCAGACTCGCCTGGAGGCGCGGCAATGCCGCCTGGATCCGGTCCATCGTCTCGACGATGTTCGCGCCCGGCTGCTTGAAGACGATCAGCCCGATGGCGCGCTTGCCGTTGACCCAAGCGGCGGTGGTGGTGTCGGCCGGCCCTTCGACGGCCTGGCCGACGTCACGCACGCGGATCGGCGCGCCGTTGCGATAGGCGATGATGAGATCGTTGTAGGGGGCGGCTTTCGTCAGCTGGTCGTTGTCGAAGATGGTGAAGCTCTGCTTGTCGCCACGCAGCGTGCCCTTCGCGCCGTCGACCGTGGCCTCAGCGATCACGCCCCTGACATCGTCGAGCGTGAGACCCTTTGCGGAAAGCTTCGCCGGATCGATCTGGACCCTGACGGCAAGCTGCTGCTGGCCGCCGATCACCACCTGCGCCACGCCCGAAAGCTGCGAGATCTGCTGTGCCAGGAGATTCTCGGCTAGATCGTCGACCTGGGTGATGGGAAGCGCGTCCGACTGGACGCCCAGCACGAGAATGGGCGGATCCGCCGGGTTCACCTTCCGGAAGGTCGGTGGGTTCGGCAGGTTCGTCGGGAGTTGGCCGCTGGCGGCCGTGATTGCCGACTGGACGTCCTGGGCGGCGCCGTCGATGTTGCGGCTGAGATCGAACTGGACCGTTATCTGGCTGCTGCCGGTCGTGTTCGACGATGTGAGCTGGACCACCCCGGGGATCGTGCCGAGCTGCTTTTCCAGCGGAGTTGCGACCGCCGACGCCATCACGTCCGGGCTCGCGCCCGGAAGGTTCGTCGAGACCTGGATGGTCGGGAAATCGACCGTCGGTAGCGGCGCGACGGGCAGGAGCGGGTAGGCGGACAGCCCGATCACGGCGATCGCCAGCATCAGGAGCGAGGTGCCGATCGGACGACGGATGAAGATCGCGGAGAGGTTCACCGGCGTGCCTCCACACGGTCTGACGAGTGCTCGCTCGAGGGCGAGTTCTCGGCGACAGGGATGCCGTCGCGGAGCCGGTACTGACCACTCACGACGACGTGGTCGCCCGGCGCGACACCCGCCTCGACGATGGTCCGATCGTCCTGGATCGGCCCGATCGTGAGCGGATGCATGTGCGCGCGGCCATCCTGCACGACCCACGCGTAAAACCCGTCCGGACCGCGCTGCACGGCTTGATTCGGAATCGCGATCGCGTCCGGGCGGCTCTCGACGACGACGCGGATCTGCACGAAGGCGCCGGGCCAGAGCCTGTGGCCCGGGTTGTCGAACCTCGCCTTGAGCTTGATCGTCCCGGTGGTCGTATCGACTTGATTGTTGATCACGTCGAGCACGCCGCGATCGAGAACCGTCTTGCCCTCCTGGTCGTAGGCGATGACGACTGGCTTGCCGCGCTCGAAGGCGGCCGTGACGGCGGCCAGATCCGCCTGGGGCAGGGTGAAATCGACTGCGATCGGCTCGATCTGCGTGATGGTCAGCAGGCTGCTGACGGGGCTCACCACGTTGCCGACATCGACGTTGCGCAGGCTCGCAACGCCCGGAAAAGGCGCCAGGATGGTGGACCATTCGAGGTTCAGCCGAGCGGTCTCGATGGCGCCCTCGTCGCCCGCGATGGAGGCCTTCAGGGCGTCCACCTGCGCGATCTCGTTGTCGACCGTCTGCTGCGTTGCAAACCCGCCCTTGGTCAGCAGGGTCTGGTCGCGAACGAGGTTCTTCTGGCTCGCGATGAGATTGGCCTGATCCTGCTCCAGCTTCGCCTTGGCCTGGTCGAGCGCAGCCTGGAACGGCCGCGGATCAATGCGGACCAGGACGTCTCCCTTTCGCACGAGGGCGCCTTCTCGAAACGCGACCTCTATGATTTGGCCCGACACCTGGGGCGTGATCGTCGCCGTATTCCATGCGGTGACGGTGCCAAGCCCGGTGCGGGTGATATCGATGGCAGAGCGCCCGGCGACCACGGTGGACACGGGAACCGACGATGGCGTTACGGCGCCGGATGAAGCGGATCGGCCGAAGAGGCTCGCCCAGGTGAAGTAGGCTCCGCCCAGCAGCACAAGCAAACCCACGAGCAGCAGCGGCGCCCTGCGGAGTGCGCCGGCCCTGAAGATGTTCTGGAGCATCGACCCCTCCGCGACGCGATCCCGAGGAGAGGTCGGCAGGGCCTGCGCCGAAACAGCCTGGAACTTCTTGCAGCAGCGAAGCTCGCCCCCTTACCCCAACTGTCAGCTTCGTCAGGGTTCAGGGCGGGCCGTTCACGCTACCAGGTACCGCGACCGGCTTGCGGGTGAAATGACAGGATGAGGTTCAACAGAGATCTTGTCCGGCTGCCCGGCCCCCTCCTCATCAAGGTCGGGCTGATCGTGCTCGCCTTCTTCTGCGCCCTCGGCGCGGTGCGGTACGAGATGCTCGGACGCATCGGGCATGTCAGCTTGATGTCGGACCAGGCGCGAAACCAGTGGCTGGATTCGGTGCGGTATCTGGGCGACCTGAACCACCGCATCTCCGACCTGCGCTCCGCCGAGGCGGAGATGCTGCTTAGCCATGTTCAGACAACCGGCGATGCCTCGGGCTCGCCGGCGATCGATGCCGCCCTCGACGCGGTCCGGGCCGGCGTCGACCGGTACCGTGGTGTACATCACGATGCGAATGAGCTTGCGGCGCTCGAATCCTTCCTGAGGCTGTGGAGCCGGCATCTTGCCGACTGGTCCAGGGTCACTGCCGCCCTGAAGGTGGGCGCGCGGGATGAGGCTGTCAGCATCTTCACCGGGGAGGCGGCGCGGAGTTTCGACAAGGCTCGCGACGCGATGTTCCAGCTCAGCGTCTCCACGGAGGAGCGGGCCAAGGCGGCGCGTGACCGGGTGGCGGCCGCCTTCAAGGAAACCGAGCGCTGGCTCTCCACGCTGAGCTTTGGCATCCTCATCCTGTTTGTCGTCCTGGCGGCCTATTTGTGGCTGGCGGTGTCGCGCCCGCTGTTTCGGCTGAAACAGCTCATGCTGCGTCTCGCCGGCCAGGAGACCAACTTCGCCGTTCCCTTCGTCCGCCGGCGCGACGAGATCG
Organism: Enterovirga sp. CN4-39; assembly: GCF_049446235.1. NCBI lineage: Bacteria > Pseudomonadati > Pseudomonadota > Alphaproteobacteria > Hyphomicrobiales > Methylobacteriaceae > Enterovirga > Enterovirga sp. CN4-39. The sequence goes on from NZ_JBMSEF010000009.1 coordinate 63,326, forward strand.
GCGACATGGCGCGATCGCTGGCGGTCTTTCGATGCAATACGATCGAACTCCTGGAATCGCGGAAGCTCCTGGCCGACCAGGCCGAGGCCCTGTCCCGCTCGCTTGCCGAGGCGCGAGCCATCGCCAAGGACCAACGAAACTTCATCACCACGATTTCGCACGAGTTCCGCACGCCGCTGAATGCAATCGACGGCAATGCCCAGCGGTTGATCGCCCGGAAAGAGCGGGCGGATCCTTCGGAGATCGCGGACCGTGCCGGGAAGATCCGCGCTGCGGTGTTCCGGATGACGAGTCTCGTCGGCAGCCTCGTGAACGCGATGGAGGTCGCGCGCGGCGAGATGCGAGCACGCGCGGTGCCCTTCAATCCAAGCGCCATGCTCTCGGGCCTGGCGGCGTATTACCGGGATATTGGGATCGGCAGCGTGGAGGAAGATATCGCGGACCTGCCCGGCGAGGCGGTCGGCGATCCGGAATTGCTGAACCAGGCGGTCAGCAACCTCCTGTCGAACGCGTTCAAATATTCACCGGAGGGCGCACAGGTGCGGCTTTCGGCGAGCGCGAGCGGCAGCGCGCTCCACGTCACCGTGGAAGATCAAGGGCTTGGGATACCACTCGAAGAACTGGGGCACGTGCGCGAGCGCTATTTCCGTGCCAGCAATGTCGGAACGCTTTCCGGCACGGGGATGGGCCTTCATCTCGTGGACGAAATCGTTCGTCAGCATGGGGGAAAGCTGGACATCCGAAGCCAGGAAGGCAGCGGAACAAGCGTCAGCATCACCCTGCCGAATGCATTCAGGGATAACTCACAGGAGCAGAGCCGTGGCCACGATCCTATGCGTCGAGGACGACCAGGAGACAGCGGGTCTCTTGTCAGAAGCGCTGGCCGAACTCGGACACGACGTCGAGGTAGCGAATGACGGGGAGGAGGGCTACGCCGCCGTGATGAGGCTGAAGCCCGACCTCGTGATTTCCGACATCCGGATGCCGCGGATGACCGGCTTCGAGCTGCTGGAGAAGGTTGCGGCGGCTGGGCCGCCGGTCGGCGACGTGCCGTTCGTCTTCCTGACCGCTCTCGCCGATCGCGACAACGAACTCGCCGGCCGCAAGCTCGGTGCGGACGACTACCTGACCAAGCCTGTCGATTTCGAGATGCTGGGGGTCATCGTCGAGAGCCGGCTGCACGGACGGCACACGCCCGATCCGTCCATCCGTCTCACGCCGCGGGAAAAGGAGGTCCTGACCTGGGTCGGACGCGGCAAGACCTCGTCGGAGATCGGCATCATCCTCGGTCTGCGCGAGCGGACGGTGAACTTCCACTGCGACCAGGCGATGCGGCGGCTCGACGTCATGAACCGCACGCAGGCCGTTGCAAAGGCGATGAACCTTCGCCTGATCAACGTGTGATGCCGGTGGAGGTCGGGCTTTCCAGAGCCGGCGCGATCATCTGCGCTGGATCTCCGGTCGCGCGCTCGGGCAGGAGGTTCTGGTCGAGGTCCAGGCAGACCAGGAGCTCGACATAGCTCGGGTCCCCGCCCACCATCACCTCTGCCGAACAGCGGCTTTTCGCTCCCGCCGAGTATTTCGACCAGTTCTGGGCGAGTTCGCCCTTAGCCTCGTTTTCGTCGCGCAGGCAGGCTTCCGTGCTCTGGATCTCCGGGATCAGGACCGACGCGGAATGACAGCTCGGCCGGATGTCGAGCTGCGGCACCGACGAGGACGACACAGGCGTGAAATGCGTCGCCGCAGCGAGCATCAAGGGAACGAGGATCATGGTGCTCTCCCTCTGCTATGAGCATGGCGGCTGGCGTTTAGTCGAGGCTCGGCTTCGAGGATGCGGAGGCCGCACGGTGCTTGGCCCGCGCACGACCGGACGGTCCGGCCTCTGCCATCCGTGGCACGAGGTTCTCCGGCTCCCCGAGCAGCAGCCGCTGGAAATCGGGCGCATTGCGGAATGACGCGAGAAGGGGCCCCTCGCTGCGGCTGAGAGCCTGCACGAAGGACAAGATCATCGAGCGTTCGGACATCGGCGGGACCTTTCGATCGGGGTGATACCGTGCTGAAAAGGTGAGGGGTGAGCCGGCCTGCGTCAGCCTGCTAGAAGTCGCGAAGCTCGATACCGGAGCCTGCTGGCTCGGGCGTTTCCCAGCCCCGATCCATGGCGCCGCTTCCGGCCGGGATTTCTGACAGCCGGAGTGCCCCTGGCGCGTGAATAGATCTGGCCGGTTCTCGGAAGGAGCCGGGCAATGGATCGCCAGGGCAAGGAGGCGGCGCCGGAAGCCGTTGCGGTCGCGACTTGGCTCGGTTTCGCGGCAATGTGCATCGGCATGTTCATGGCGATCCTCGACGTCCAGATCGTCGCGACATCGCTCCCGACCATCGGAAATGCCCTTGCCGTGGAGCCGGACAGGATCAGCTGGCTGCAGACGGCCTATCTGGTCTCCGAGATCGTCGCGATCGCGACGACTGGATTGCTGACCCGCGCGCTTTCCATGCGCTGGCTCTACGTGGGAGCGGTCACGGCTTTCGCGGCTGCGTCGCTGGGATGCGCGACGAGTGAAGGCTTTACGGATCTGGTCGCATGGCGGGTGATCCAGGGCTTCGCCGGCGGGACGCTGATCCCGGCCGTGTTTTCGGCCGTGTTTCTGCTCTTCCCGTTCCGGCGGCAGGGCTTGGCAACGACGCTCGCCGGGGTGCTTGCGGTGCTCGCGCCGACCGTCGGGCCGATCGCCGGCGGCTGGATCACGGCGACCTATTCCTGGCACTGGCTTTTCCTGGTGAACGTCGCGCCGGGTATCCTCGCAGCGGTCTCCGCCGCCGCCTTTCTCCCGGCCGGCTCTACCGAGCTCGGCGAACTCGCATCCGTGGATCCCGGGTCGCTGCTCGGTCTCGGCGCGGGACTTGCCGCGCTGGAGGTCGGCCTCAAGGAAGCTCCCGGCCGGGGCTGGCTATCGGTTCCCGTACTCGGTCTTCTGCTTGTTGCGGCCCTTGCCTCCGCCATCTTCGTCCGCAGGAGCCGGAAGGCCGCCGTTCCGGTCGTCGATCTCGGGCTCTTGCGGGAGCGGCGCTTCGTGTTCGGCTGCGCGCTGAGCTTCGCCTGCGGATTCGGGCTGTTCGGCGCCGTGTACCTGATGCCCGTCTTCCTGGGCTACGTGCGCGGTCACGATGCGCTCGAGACGGGCTCGATCATGCTGACGACCGGTCTCGCACAGCTGCTTGTCGCGCCGATCGCGGTGGCTGCCGAGCGGCGGCTCGACGCGCGCTGGCTCACCGCCTTCGGTTTCGCGGCATTCGCCGCAGGATCGCTCCTCAGCGTTGGCCAGACCGTGAGTACGGACGCGGCCGGCATGTTCTGGCCCCAGGTCGTGCGTGGCGCCGCGATCATGTTCTGCCTGCTTCCGCCGACCCGCATCGCGCTCGGGGACCTGCCGCCCGACAAGGTTGGGGATGCGAGCAGCCTGTTCAACTTGATGCGCAACCTCGGAGGCGCGATCGGGCTCGCGCTCATCGATACGGTCGTCTACGGGCTTTCCCCTGGCTACGCCGCGGCGCTGAGCTCGCGCCTGCGGGCCGGCGATCCCTTGGCGGCCACGACGATCGGCATCTCGCCCGAGCTGTTGGCCAGCAAGCTGCACACCGGGGTGGATGCGGCCACGCAGGCGCTCGTTGCGCCCTTGATCCAGCGCGCGGCGCTGACACAGGCCATCGGCGAAGCGTGGCTCCTCATCGGCGCCGTCGCAGTCGCGGCCGTGATCCTGGTTCCCTTCGCGTCGAAGCCCCGTTCGGAGCCGGCTAGGGCGTCGGGCCGGCTGCGGCCAGCGCCGCATTCTCTGCGCCTATCCGGATCCGAAGAATAATGGCGTTCAGGATCGAGAAGACGAGCGCATAGACGGGAAGGTGGAAGGTGAGTGGCAGCACCGCGATCTCTGCGGCCACGATGACGTAGTTCGGATGACGGATGAGCCGGTACGGGCCGGCCGTCACCCGGGATCCACCGGGCAGGATGATGATGCGGGTCGTCCAGCGCCGGCCCAGGCTCCAGAGGGTCCAGCCACGCAGGAGCTGGAGTGCCGCGTAGATCGCGAGCCACGGTAGGGAGACCTCCCTGTCCCAGGCGAGGCACCACAGGCCAATCAGCCAGCAGGCATGCAGGAGGATGATTGCCGGATAGTGCTCTTGGCCGGTTTCGTAGGCGCCCTCGGCGAGCAGGCGTCGCGTATTCCGCCGGGCGAGCACGAGTTCCCCGAGCCGCTGGAGCGTCACGAAAGCGAGGAGAGCGATCGAGAGCGTCATGCGCAGCGCTCGATCGGGATCGAGGCGGCCGTGAAGCCCGGCCCCATCGCCAGGAGAAGCGAGAGCTGGGGCAGCCCTTCCGCGATCGCGCGCTGGAGGACGAACAGGATGGTGGGAGCCGACATGTTGCCGTGCTCGCTGAGGACCATCCGCTCGTGGTCGAGCGAGCCCTGGTTCAGGTGCAATGCCTGCTCGAGCGCCGGAATGACCTTGCCTCCGCCTGGATGGCAGATGTAGCGGCCGACCTGTTCGGGCTGAATGTGCAACCTTTCCAGCATGCCGGCGACGGCGGGTGCGAGCTGCGTTGCCACGAAGGGGGGAATCTCCCTTGCGAGGACCACTCCGAGCCCCTCGGCGTCCACGCTCCACCCCATGATGTCGAGTGTATCCGGCCAGGTATGCTCGGCCCCCCTTCCGATCGCCGCGAGCCCGCGATCGTCACTCGCCCTTATCACGCAGGCTGCCGCGCCATCGCCGAACAGGGCCGTCGAGATCACGTCCGCCTTCTCATTCCTGTCGAGCCTGAAAGCCAGCGTGCAGGTTTCCACCGCCACGAAGAGCACGGTCGAGCCAGGCTCGGCGCCGGCGAGCCGAGCGGCGAGATCGAGTCCGATGACCCCGCCGGCGCAGCCCACGCCGAACACCGGCACTCTCAGCACGTCGGGACGCAAGCCGAGCCGATCCGCGAGCCGCGCTTCGAGGCTGGGGGCCGCGATACCGGTCGATGAGACCGTCACGACGGCATCCACCTCGGCGGGGGGAATGCCGGCCTTGTCGAGCGCCTCTCGGGCAGCGTCGACGAAGAGGTCGCTCGCGCCCTGAAGATACGCCGCCGTGCGGTCGAGCCACCCGTGAGGTGAGAGGTACCAGTTGATCGGCATCACCGCACGGCGATGCTTCACGCCCGCATTGGCGAAGACGCGGGCCAGTTGTCGGAAGCCGCCGAGTTTGTCGCCGAACACCGCGTAAGCGATCTCCGCGGCCTGTCTCTGGTCGAGGTTGTTCGGCGGCACGGCCGTGCCGATCGAGAGGAGTGCGGGTCGATAGGTCATTTTGCCATCCACCGTGACAAGCCGTCCCCGATCCCGAGGTGGGATGCGCGTGCGGTCGATCAGCCTGGAAGATGTGCCGGCTCGGAGCGTTCGCCTGCGCCCTCCAGGTTTCGAAGCGCCCTGGTGGCTGTCGGATGCCGGGTTCCGGCCCGGACCATACGGAGGTCTGGGGTCGGACAACGATTGCATGATCAGGCCTGCCCTTTGGCTGATCGCATCACCTCAGGGCGAAGCCGTACAAGATCCTGAGACGGCCAATCGCCTTGGAAGCAGCCTCGGGCTTGCTTCGGAAGGCGGGCCGGCCGGCGGGGAGCAGGACGATGTCGAAGCGCACTGGCGCCGAGATGCCGGCAGGCGGAACTCCGGTTCGCTTTCAGGCGCGCGACCTCGCTCCGCTTCTGTTCGGCCTGCGAACCGCTGCGGCCGCGCTGGTAGCCCTCTGGCTGGCGATGTGGCTGCAGCTTGATAACCCGCGCTGGGCCGCCTGGACCGTCATGGCCCTCGCCCTGCCGACGAGGGGACAGATCGCCCTGAAGGGCCTGTGGCGAATGGTGGGCACTCTGCTGGGCCTCGCCGCAGGTCTCGTGGGAGTGGCGCTCTTCTCCCAGAACTCGCTGGGAATGGGGCTCTTTCTTGCGGTCTGGATGTCGCTGGCTGCCCTTGTGGGCGGCCGCCTTCCGGCGCTCGCGGCCTATGGTGCTGCCCTTGCCGGGCTGACGGCCTGCCTGATTGCGCTCGAAAGCTCCGGCGCACCCCTGTCGGCATTCGCCCTGGCGCTGGAGCGCACCTCCTCGATCGCCCTCGGGATTGTTTGCGCCTACGCGGCGAGCGCCCTCAGCGAGGTGTTCCAGGGCGCTGCCGATAACGCTGCGCCGGTGGTCTTCCCGCAACCGTCGCCAGCGACGATCAGGGCCAACGCGGAGCGGGTTTTCGTCACCTTCGCGATCGGCTGGATCATCTGGGTCGTCACGGCCTGGAGCTCGGGGCCGATCTTCATCGTCCTGGTCGGGGCACTCGTGGTGAACTTCACGACCGTGCCCAACGTGGACCGGGCGGCTTGGGGAGCGTTGTGGGGCGTCGGCCTGGGCCAGGCCTTGGGGCTGATCCTCAAATACGCTGTCCTAACCACCACGCCCGCCTTCGGGGTTCTCGCCGGAGCGCTGTTCCCGTTCCTCTTCCTGGGCGGCGTCGGCATGACCGATCGCCGTTCGCTGCTGCCGACGACGGGGTTCAACATCTCCTTCCTGCTCGCGGTCGAGCCGCTCAACCCCATGCAGTACGACCTCGCGGCCTCGCTCAACGAAGCCTTGGCCATCTTCCTCGGCGTCGCGCTCGTGGTCGCCGGTTTCAGGTTCATCCGCCCCGAACTGGTCTGGAGGCTGCCCTGATGCTGCCGCTACGAGAGATCGACATCCTGGGAGTCCTGGTCGCTCCCTTCGCCTTGTGCGTCCCGATCGCGCTCCTGCTGACCTTCGCGAGCTTGATGGCCCTCCGACGCATTCCTGCGGCCGCCGCCTGGACGCGTGCGCCGTCATCGGAGCTGTCCCTGCTCGTCGGGCTCCTGTCTGGCCTTGTTCTCCTTCTCGGGAGGTTCTGAAATGCCCCAGGTCCAGAAGCTCGAGGTGATCGCCAACCCGAACGTCGTCCGGGCGCCGTCGCAACCCGCACCAGCGACCCCGTCGATCTTCGGCATTTTCGGCACCGCCGCCACATTGGCCGTGTGCGGCCTGCTCGGATGGCTCGCCTGGTCCTATTACGTCTATACGCCCTGGACGCGCGACGGCACGGTGCGTGCCTACACGGCCCAAGTCGCCCCCGAGGTCTCGGGGCGTGTGACGGGCGTGCTGGTCGTGGACAATCAGGCAGTACGGAAGGGCGACGTCCTGTTTCGCCTCGACGATCGGGATTACCGAATCGCCGTCGACCAGGCGCAGGCGGCCCTCGTCCGGGCCCAGGCGCAGATGCGAAACAGCCTTGCCCAGGCCGCGCGCCGCAACAAGCTGAACGACCTCGCGGTCTCGGCCGAGGAACGTGAGACCTACCAGGCCAATGCCGATGCCGCCCAAGGAGCGTATCAGGGCGCCATCGCAGACCTGAACAAGGCGAAGCTGGCGCTCGAGCGGACCGAGGTGCGCTCTCCCGTCAACGGCTATGTGACGAACCTCCTGCTCCAGGCCGGAACCTTCGCGACCGCCGGGCAGGCCGCCCTGACCCTCGTCGATACCGATAGCTTCTGGGTGACCGGCTATTTCGAGGAGACCCAGATCGGCCGCATCCGAGTCGGCGATCCGGCCTCCCTGGTCCTGATGGGCTATCCGAACATCACGATCGCGGGAGAGGTGCAGAGCCTCGGCCGGGGCATCACGGATCCGAACGCCGCGCCAGGTGTCGCAGGGCTGCCCGCCGTCAATCCGGTCTTCACCTGGGTCCGGCTCGCACAGCGCATGCCCGTCCGCATCTCAGTCGCGCAGTGGCCGGGCACCATCGAGGTCTCTGCCGGGATGACGGCGACCGTGCACGTCAATCCGAAGTGAGGCACCCGTGCCGAGCTAGGCAAAGCTGAGCTCCGGAGCCGCCACCGACATCCGGGCCGGATCCGCGGCCGCATCAAAGCGGAGCATCACCACGAGGGGGCGAAGAGCTAGGAGGCGATCCATGTCGGACCCAGTTTCACGTCGCACATTGCTGGCAGCCGCCGCGTTCGGTGGAGGCATCATGGCGGCCTCTCACGCCAATGCGGCCAGTCTTGGCAACCCTGACCTGCCTCCGCAGGGGGCGATCAATGCCAATCCCGGCTCGGTAAGCGATCCGGGGCCGGGCAACCCCGGGATCGCCTCGCAACTGCCTTCGGCAGGAAATCCGCCGGCGACCGATGTCGGCGACATGCCTCTCTTCTGGTCCTCGTTCAACACGGCCCACAAGCGCATTCAGAACGGCGGCTGGGCGCGGGAGGTCACCGCGAGCGACTTCCCGCTTTCGACGGCGGTATCCTCCGTGAACATGCGCCTGTCCGCGGGCGGTATCCGAGAATTGCATTGGCATCTCGCCTCGGAATGGGCGCTGGTCACGAACGGCACCTGCCGCATCACCGTCCTCGACACGGACGGCCGCGCCTCTGTCCAAGATGTCCAGGAGGGCGGGCTCTGGTATTTCCCCGCAGGAATGCCGCATTCCTTGCAGGGGCTTGGGCCTGACGGATGCGAATTCGTCATCGTGTTCGATGACGGGACGCAATCCGAGTTCGGGACGCTGCTCGTGACTGACTGGCTCGCCCACACGCCGCCGGAAATATTGGCGGCCAATTTCGGCCTGCCGGCCGACACCTTCAAGAACATCCCGCTGAATGATCTCTGGATCTTCCAGGGCAAGGAGCCCGGCCCGCTCGCAGCCGATCAGGCCTCCGTGGCATCCGGTGGTAGCCCGCCGGATCCTTTCACATTCGCGCTGGCGGATACGCCGCCCGTCAAGGAAAACGCTTCAGGACGCTTGCTGCTCGCAGACAGCCGCACCTTCCGCATTTCCAAGACGATCGCGGCCGCGCTGGAGACGATCAAGCCCGGCGCGGTCCGGGAGATGCACTGGCATCCGAACGCGGACGAGTGGCAGTACTACATCAAGGGGGAAGCCCGGATGACCGTGTTCGGGGCGGGTCCGCGGGCGCAAACGATGGATTTCAGGCCTGGCGATATCGGCCTCGTGAAGAAAAGCAACGGCCACTACGTCCAGAATACGGGCAAGGAAGATCTCGTGTTTCTGGCAGTCTTCAGGGCGCCGGAATACCAGGAGATCAGCCTATCGCAATGGCTGGCCCGGACGCCTCCCGCGCTCGTGGCGCAGCACCTGCAGATCGATCCTGCCACCATCGCGCGCTTTCCCTCCCAGGCGCCCGGCATCCTGCCGCTCTGAGCGGTTCGCAGCGGGGCCGACACTGGCCATCGAGGCGCCCCGCCACTCGGGGCGCCTCCGCTGACAGGTGCTAGGGACTGCCGTTTCCTCCTCCGGTGCTCGGCCCGCCGAAATCGCCCCACTGATTGGGCGTCGTCGCCGTGATGATGCCCTCCGTCCCGGGCTCCCGGGAGTAGAGATCCATGCCTCGCCCCCGGTCCCAACGCTGCGGGATCTGCTCGCGCCAGACGGGAGCGGGGGCGTGGTGTCTCTCGCGGACTGGCCGCGCCTCGGCGGCAGCCGTCCCGATCAGGAGGGCAGCGGCAGTGGTTCCGATGGCGAGGGTCGACAGGAAAGATCGTTCGCGCATGTCTGATCTCCTTCTGGGAGCAGATCTGCGATTGGGCGGTGCCCACTGCCATCAAACGGTGGTCGCCTGGTCTCATACCCCTGTATGATCGCGGCGGATCCGTCGGGGCTCATCCAACCGATCAATGGCCTAAACCTGCGTATGATTCACCCGATACGGTCTGTCGGCCCAAACTCCCATCGTCCGCCGCTTCGGTGAGCGGGGAAGAGGGCTGACGATGATGCACCACGGAGAAGCTGACGCAGTTGTCCGGGCGGAGGCGGCCCGTGCTGCGATGGCCCGCCTGATGGCCGTCGCCGGGCACGACCTCAAGCAGCCGCTGCAGGTCGCCGTGATGTCCATTGCCCGCGCCGCGAAGGACGGGATCGCCCCGGGCGTGGCGGCTCGCCTGAACGTGGCGCTCGATGCGCTGGAGCGGCTCGGCTGTGAGCTCGATGATCTCGCACGATCGTCCCAGGCAGGATCGGGCCTGCAGCCGCGGCCGGCGAGCTTCCCGCTGCGAAACGTGCTCGACCAGGTCGAGAACGACTGGCGGCGCTACGCGCAGGCGACCCGGGTTGATCTCAAGGTGAGGCGGAGTGCCCTGCATGTGGAGACGGACCCCGTGATGCTGCGCACCATCCTGCGGAACCTCGTCGGGAACGCCATCAAGTTCACCCGGACCGGAGGCCGCGTCCTCGTCGGGTGCAGGGCGCGCGGAGAGCACGTCGTGATCGAGATCCACGACACCGGTCGGGGTATCCCGCCCCATCGCGTCGCCGCGATTTTCGATGCCTTCGACCGCGGCGGGCGCGAGGGCGCCGAGGATGGCCTCGGACTCGGGCTCCACATCGTCCGGCAGACGGCAGAGATGCTCCGGCATCCCATCGCGGTCCGTTCGGTCGAGGAGCGGGGATCCACCTTCTCCGTCACGGTTCCCCTGGCCGGCCGGATTCCGTCGGGTCGTGCGTGAGCGAAATGCGAGCTTGCGGATGCGATGCGGAATGTAGCCGGTGGTGCTAAGGTCTGGCGCACTGGTAGGCCCGATCACTCCCACGGACGGAGCACGGTGGCGACATCCGCGATCGACCCGGGGCGACCGGGTCTCACCTGGACCGCGTCCATGACGCGCCTGGCACTGAGGGTGCTCGCCGCCGTTCTGGCGGCATCGGTTTTTCTCGTCGACGTACTGACTCCGCTCGAGGGCGCCGTAGCGGTCTTCTACGTTGCCGTCGTCCTGATCGCCGCGATGGTCTCGCGCCTCGACCTCCTCATCGCGTCGGGCGCGAGCGCCGCGCTCGCCGCGCTCGCCTATGTCGGCATGCACGGGTTCGAGCATGTCGGCTCGCCGACCTTGCGCCTCTTCGTCAGCTTCTCGGCGATTGGCGTCGTCACGTTTCTTGCTCTCCAGAACCAGATCGCGACGGAGCGGCTGATCGAGCAGGCTCAACTGCTCGATCTCTCGCACGACATGATCTTCGTCCGTGATGGGGCGGGGACGATCAAGTTCTGGAACGGCGGCGCCGAGAAGTCCTACGGCTGGACGAAGGACGCCGCGATCGGCCGGAATGCCGACAGGTTGCTTGGGACGGAGTACCCGACCGGGCGTTCCGAGGTGGAGGGCGAACTCCTGCGGGCCGGCCAATGGGAGGGAATGCTTCGGCAGCAGACGAAGGACGGGGCGGCGATCGTCGTGGAGAGCCGCTGGGTCCTGCAGCGGGACCGCCAAGGACGCCCGCATGCTGTCCTCGAGACTCACCGGGACGTGACGGAACGTGAGGCATCCCACCTCGCGCTTGCTCAAAGCGAGCGGCGATACCGGCGCATGTTCGATGGAAGCCGCGTCGGGCTTCTACAGGAGGACTGGTCGGCCGTTCGAGAGGCGCTCCAGAGCGTCTCGGCCAACGGGGCGGGAGACCTCGCGAGCTACCTCAAGCAGAATCCCGACTTCGTCGACCGGATGAGGGCGGAGGTCAGGATCGTCGACGTGAACCCGGCCTTCCTCGAGCTCGCCGCGGCGGAGAGCCCGTCCGCAGTTGCGCAACACTTTGATGATCTCCTCAGCGAGACCGGCCAGACGTTCGACGAGGCGCTTCTCGCATTCGCCCGGGGTGATAGCTCCATCGAGGGCGAGACGGCGATCCTGACCCTCGACGGGCGGCGCGTCCCGGTGATGTTCGGGCTGACTTTCCCGGCTCCCGAGGAAGGATCCGACGGCGAGGTCCTGGCCTTCGTCATCGACGTGACCGAGCGGAAGGACGCCGAGAACGCGCTGCTCGCCGCCCAGGCAGAGCTCGCCCATGCGTCCCGCGTGGCGACCTTGGGCGAGCTGACGGCCTCGATCGCTCACGAGGTCAATCAGCCGCTGGCCGCGATCGTGACGAATGGCGAGGCTGCCCGCCGGTGGCTTCGGCGCGATGTGCCCGACCTCGGCGAGGTTTCGAGCGCCCTCACGCGCGCCATCGAGGAAGGCAAGCGGGCCAGTGCCATCGTGAGCCGGATCAGGTCGTTCCTGACCAAGGGTCCGCTCAGGCGCGACCCGCTCCAGCTTTCGGAGTTGATCCAGGACGCCATGATCCTCGTCGAGCGGGAACTGGCGAAATCCCGGGTGATCCTGCAGGTGCGGGCCGATCAGAACCTGCCCGACGTCATCGGGGACCGCGTTCAGCTGCAGCAGGTGCTCGTGAACCTCTTGGTCAACGGAGCACAAGCCATGGCTGGACAGGACGGCCCCAGGCGGATGACCATTCGGGCGGTCGCGGAGAGGGCGGACCGGGTGGCCGTTGTCGTGGAGGATACCGGACCGGGCATCGTCGAAGCGGACATGGAGCGGCTTTTCCAGCCCTTCTACACCACCAAGCAGCAGGGGATGGGCATGGGCCTCGCGATCTGTCGATCAACGATCGAAGCCCATGGCGGACGCCTCACGGTCGCGAGCCGGCCAGGCGAGGGAGCCCGCTTCACCTTCACCCTACCGGTCGCCTGACAGGATGCCAGCGCCATGATCCGGCATGTCAGCAAGAGCACGGCGGGCGAGTCCAAGCCGGCGCGACCCACCGTTCTGGTCGTGGATGACGATCCCGGGATTCGGGATGCGCTCGGGAGCCTGTTTCGCTCGGTCGACCTGGACGTCCTCCTTTTCGGCTCTCCGGCCGACCTCCTTCGCGACTCGATGCCGGAGACGCCGGGCTGCATCGTCCTCGACGTACGGTTGCCGGGTGTCAGCGGACTGGATTTCCAGCAGCAACTCACCGGCATGGGAATCCACCTGCCGATCATCTTCATGACCGGGCATGGCGACATCCCGATGTCGGTCCGTGCCATGAAGGCAGGGGCGATCGATTTCCTGGCCAAGCCGTTTCGTGACCAGGACATGCTCGATGCCGTGATGGGCGCCATCGAGCGCGATGCCCGACGCCGGAGCGAGCTGGATGCGGAGAACGACCTGAAGTCGTTATACGCCAGTCTTACGGCGCGCGAGCGCGAGGTCATGGGCTACGTGACTGCCGGGCTGATGAACAAGCAAGTGGCCGGCGAGATCGGATTGAGCGAGATCACGGTGAAAATCCACCGGGGAAACGTCATGCGCAAGATGAAGGCTAAGTCCCTCGCCGACCTTGTTCGAATGGCTCAGGCATTAGGACTTTCCAGTTCGCGGACCCGTTGAGAGCAAACCTGCGTATGATTTCCGGCGTCCCGACAGCAGGCTTATATAGAACGCAGCCGAGCATCGGGCGTTGTCGTCGAGAGTGATGCCAGAGGACTGTCATGGCGCAGGCGCCAACGATTGCGATCGTCGATGACGACGAGGGAGTGCGAACGTCCCTCGCGAGCTTGGTGCGATCCCTCGGCTACGAGGCCCGGACCTATGGGTCAGGGCCCGAGTTCCTGCACGACCGGCTCGAGGAGGAGCCGGCCTGCATGATCGCCGATATCCAGATGCCCCTCATGACGGGGGACGAATTGCAGCAGAACCTGGTGTCCGCCGGCCGAAGCTTCCCAATCATCTTCATGACCGCGTTCCCGACCGATGCCGTGCGCCGGCGGGTCATGGCCAACGGAGCCCACTGCTTCCTGAGCAAGCCCGCCGATGGCGACACGATCATCCAATGCCTCGAAGAGGCGTTGGCCGCCCGCCGGCCGCTGCACTGAGCCGAAACCCAACGCGATCTTCAGTGCTCGATGCGGCGCCTTGGCCCTGGCGCAGCCAGATCCGGCGGCCTGTCCGCGGCCGCCACAAGGCCTCCCACCGATCCTAAACCAGAGTATGAGGCCTGCGAACCAAGGCAGGACGCAACGAACACTCGGTTCAATACTTGGCTCTTCACGAAAAGCCTAGCTTCGACCGTGACCAGCGAAGCGAGGCAGAGAGATGACCGTCAACTTCATCCACGGCCCGGACACGAACCGCTTCTCCGGAGCGCGGCCGGACGGCCTGCTTGCCTCCCTCTCACTCGATCGCCTCGAGGTGGACGATGGCGCGGAAGCCGCCGCGGGCTGCGTCGTGGCGATGGACCTCGGTCATACCCGTCTGGAGCTTCGGCTTTCGGAACAGCGACGCGTTGCGACGCTTGCCCTGGCGCCGGAAGGGAAGGGCTGCAGGGAGCAGCGCGAGACGGGGCTCTTCGCGGTCTCGCTCGAAGGAGCGCTCGCCGAACAGCTTCGTGGTGCGCTTCAGTCTTCCCGCGGCGCCGTGATCGTGCTCCCCCGACCTGCGGCGAGCGACGCGATCGGCACGCTCGTCAGCACGCTCAGGGGCGAGGGTCAGGACGAGTCCGTCCGCGACCTCTACGCGCATTCGCTGGCGCTGATGATCGCGGCGCGTGCCATCAGCGCTGGCCGGCCCGGTGACGCGGCCCCTAAGCGGAGCGTTTCTCCGCTCCCGAAGTGGCGCTTGAGACGTGTCGATGCCTTTCTGGACGATCATCTCGGACGTTGCGTCGCTCTCGCCGACCTGGCGCGCGCGGCTGGGCTCAGCCCCATGTATTTTGCCGCGCAGTTCCGGGCCGCGCGCGGGATCTCCCCGCACGAATACCTGCTTTCGCGGCGGATCGAGCGCGCTCAGGAGAGGATGATCGCCAGCACGGACCGGTTGATCGAGATCGCCCTGGAGGTCGGCTTCCAGAGCCAGGCCCACTTCACGACGGTGTTCAAGCGGCTGACGGGAACGACGCCGCATCGCTGGCGCGAGACTGTCCGCCGGGACCGCCGCGCCGCTTAGCTGGATGCGCTCTGGTCAGCAGCGCCGGGTCATGACCTCGCCGGAGGTGCTCATGACCTCGCGGAGCGCGCCAGCCACGTGCGCGCGCCGGCAAGCGTCCTGAAATCTTCCAGCGACCTCGCCGGGATGTCCGGATACGCACCCGCGGCCATCTTCGCGAGCGCGGCACCCGGCCCCAGTTCCAGGAAGACCGTCGCGCCTGCCTCGACGCAGGCCTGCAGGCAATCGCTCCATCTGACGGTCTGCGAGATCTGGGCAGCAAGCTTGTCGAGGCCGGTCTCCACCGAGAGAACCGGAGCGCCATCGATCCCGCTGAGGAGCCGGATCCGCCCGGGTACCGGGAGGGTGACCCGTGCCTTGCGCAGGGTCTCGCGGAAGGCGCTCGAGGCGGGAGCCAGGAGCGGCGTATGCGAGGCGACCTGGACGGGCAGAGCGACCACATGCGCGGCGCCGCTCGCCGCGGCGTCCTGCTGGAAGGCGTCGAGCTGCGGACGGTGGCCGCCGACCACATAGGCATCCCCCGGATTGATGATGGCGACCGCCGCGTCATGACGAAGGCACAACTGCTCGACGGCGGCGCGGGGGAGCCCGCGAACGAAGACGAGGCCGTCCCCGGGCGATGAGGCCGCGTCCATCGTCTCGGCCCGTCGGGCGATGAGGTCGAGGGTATCGGCTGGGTCTAACGCACCGGCCACGCCCCAGGCGGCGACCTCGCCGACGCTGTAGCCGGCGACCACGATCCGGTCGGGGAGGGCCGGATGCAGGGCTGTCTGTGCCGCGAGGGCCTGCAGCGTGCAGAGGATCTGGCCGGTGCGGTCGGTGTGGAGTTCCTTATCCGACGCGGTCCGGACGAGCTCGCGGGGATCGCGGCCGCCGAGGAGGCCTGCCGCATGTGCGAAGAGGCCTGAAGCTTCCGGAGCATCGCCGGTCAGCGCGAACATCTCCCGGTGCTGGGGGCCCTGTCCGGAGCACAGGATGGCCAGGGTCATGCCGCGCGCTCAACTGGGGAACAGGAAGGCGATCGCGATCGCCATGGGGATGATGCTGAACGCCGTGCTGGCCGTCACCATCGAGCCGGTCGTGGCGGAATCGAGCCGGTAGTTCACCGCGAACAGTATGCCGAAGAACCCGGAGGGAATTGCCGCGAGGAGGATCGCGATCTTGGCCGTCTCGGACGAGACCGGCAGGAGGAGCACGATCGCGGCCGCGATAAGCGGCCGGGCGATGTCGGCCACACCCGTCGCGCCCGCGACCTTCCAGTCGATCTCGAATGTCTGCGCGGAGAGGATCAGCCCGGTGAGGAACAGGGCGACGCCCGCGGCCGCATGGCCGATCAGCATCAGGCAGGATTTCAGGACCGGGTCGAGAGGCAGTTCGGACAGGGAGAGCACGATCCCGAGCGCCGGTGCGAGGACGACGGGCTTGGTGACGGCACGCCGGATCGCCCGGAGGATCCGCCGCGTCATCCCCATCTCCTCTCCGTCCCCGTTGCCGGTGGTCATCTCCAGCATGATGAGGGTCAGGGGCGTCACGAGGATCGATCCGGCCGCCAGCGCAACCGCGACCGGCACCGCGCCGGTTGCCCCGAGGACGGAGGAGGAGATCGGAAGCCCGACCCCGGCGAGGTTCGGAAAGGCGATCGTCAGCGCCTGCAGCGAGCCATCTGCCCGGGAGGCTTTCAGCACGAAGCGGGCGATCAGGTACCAGCCGACATAGACCAGGACCATCACGCCGCCGAAGATCGCGAACAGGGGCGCCTGACCGAGCATCTGGCTCCGGGTCGCGGATGCCGTGGCCACGAAGAGCGACGCGGGAAGCGCGAAGCTCATGACGAGGGTGTTCAGCGTCTCGACATGGTGGTTCTCGACCATTCCGCGGCGGCCCGCGACGTAGCCCAATCCCAGGACGAAGAAGACCGGCGCGAGCGCCAGAACGATGACGTCGAAGGTCATGGGATCGTCCTTTCCTGGAGATCGACGAACAGCGTCATGGCGAGGAGATCCGCCGAGCCGCCCGGGCTGAGCCGACGGGCGACGAAGCTGTCGTGAATGGACCTTGCGCGATCCCGCCAGCCGGAGGCGCAGACGCCGCCCTGGTCCAGGAAGTCCTGCGCCGCCGCCTGCGCGAAGCGGAGGCCGTCAGGGCCGCCGCGATGCAGGAGGTTCGTGTCCTCGACCGCCGCGATCAGGGCGAAGCACGCCTCGACGCGCGCGGCCTCGGCGTCGCCTGGCGCGGCCCTCCGGCCTCGTCGCAGGGCGGGTAGCCCGATCCGGTAGACGCTCGGGAAGCCGAACGCGGCTTCCACCCTGGCGCCGCCCGCGCCGAAGCGGAGGCGAGCCATGCTGCCGTGGCTGCGCAGGAGGGTAGGGCCGTCGACGATCCCGTCGCTCCAAAGACGGGCGACGATCTCGCCGAGCGGCAGGATAGGATGGATCCGTCGCGCCGCCCGGGCGCCTGCGGCGGCGCAGAGCAGGCCCAGGCCGAAGATCGCGCCGCGATGCGTGTTCACGCCCGAGGTCGCAGCCCTCATGGCGGCTTCCGCCTCGAGCCCGATGACGCGGAGCCGGCTCATCCCGCACCCCGCGGCGCCGGCCTCCGCCAGGTCTGCGAGGTACGGCGTGATCGCCGCCGCGCTGTCCCGGAAGGTCGCCGCGTCCATGTCGGAATGGCTGCCGGCATCGACATGGCTCACGAGACCCGGCTTCGGGTAGGTCTCGACCTCCAGGAGAAGGCATTGCGCCGCGCAGGCCGCGATCTCCGCCGCTTCGGTCGGGCGCGCTGGACGCCGCCGGACGAGAACGGCTCGGGAGGGAAGGGCGGCGGTCAATGGACGATCCTCGTGTCGCCGAAGGTTTCGCGACGGAGGAGCGACACGCCCGCCATCGTCTTCACGAGGACCTCCGGCGAGGAGCCAAGGAACTCGCGCCAGTTCACGGCTGCGCCATCCGGCCGGATCAGCTCGCCGTCGATGCGCATGGGGGCTGCGGCTTCGATCGCGGCGAGGCTTTCGGCGAGTGCCTCGGGATCCGTCCCGCGGCCGAGATAGAGGAGGAGGTCGAGATCGGAGCTGGCCGTCAGGTAATCGAGCTCCGTAAGGCTCTGCCACGCCAGGCCGCCGAAGACCCGTGCCTCCGCGCCATGCCGCGATGCCAGCCTGCCGAGCCGCTCGAGGGTCGGCCACCAGGAGATCGGAGCGTCCCGGATGACCCCGCCGAGCGCCGGGGGCGGACAGACGGCCTCGATGTCCCCGGGCCGTACGCGAAGCGAGAGCCGCCGCTTGCCGGCAGAAGGCGGGAGCGGCAGGCCGAGCGTGACGCCCGGCGCCTCCCCGGGAAGGGCGCGGCGCGTGACCAGCGGCAGGCCGCGTCTCGCCCAGGAGATGACGAGCGGCTCGACCGGCCAGCTGGCATGCGCGCTCAGCGCTCCGCGCCAGCCTTCCGGGCTGACGAAGACGAGCTGGTGGCGCTGGAGTTGCCGCTCAGAGCGATTGCACGGCGAGTTCACGGACGCGCTCCGCAATGTCGGCTGCCTTGGGACGACCGGCGCGTTCCTTGCCGAGCGCGGCGCGGCGGTCGCGCGCATCCGGAAGGTCGCCGAAGAGGGCGGCGAGCTGGTCGGCGAGTGGGCTCGCTGGGTCCCAGACGAGATGGACGGCTCCCGTCCGCTTCAGGTTGTCGAGCCCGGGCGCGAAGACCGGCGTGGACTTCGCCTTCTCCGTCAGCACCTCGATCGAGAGCTTCGTCACCTTGGCCATGGAGGGCAGGTCCATGACGGCCGGGTCGGCTCCGGGGATGCCGACCAGCACGCGCGTGGCGAGGGCGGTCGCGAGGAACGCCCCGGCGGCCGAGTGGCCGTAAAGGATCCCGATTGTCGGACGGCCCTGCAGGTCCGCGTAGATCAGGGTCTTTGCGAGGTGGGCCAGAAATTCGTTCAGCCCGAGCAACTCGTCGCGCTTGCTCATGCGCTGGCTGTCACTGTCCACGATCACCAGGATCGGGCTGCTGCCGCCCTGGATCGAAGCCAGGACGTGCCTGGACAGCCGGATTGCCTCGTCGACGCCGAGTGGCGTGCGGTCAGCGACCCCGATCACGGTGGCGGCGCCACCGGATGGGAGCGGTGCGGAGCCGAGCAGGAGGCCACGCTCCGTGGCGATGTCGTGCCCGTCCGGGAAGAGCGAGGCGAGGATCTCAGCGAGCGTCATGGCTGGGCCTCCGGACCTTGTCGGCGAGGGCGATGAACTCTTCGGCGGGAAGCGCCGGCACGGCCTCCGGCTCCGGCACGCCTTCCGCGCGCCAGATGTCGACCGCGTCCGCGCAGGCGCCGAAGCGGGCGAGACGATCCTCGAGCCGGGCTTGCTCCGCCTCGACGGCCTGCAGGCCGAAATGGCCGGACGGTTCCAGCAGGTGGAGCGCGGCCTCCCTGAAGGCCTCCACGGTGTCGTCGACGAAGATCTCGGCGGCGCCGAGGAGGCGCCGATGCTTGCCGCCCATGGTGCGCCAGACGAGGGCGCGGTCGCGGGAATCAAATTCCTCAACGCCGCGGTTCGTCTCGATCACCTCGGGGCCGGAGACCGCGATGCGGCCCTGTTCGGAAACGGCCAGCGCCGAGCAGCAGCCAGAGATGAGACCGCCGCCGCCATAGCAGCCGGCACGGCCGCCGATCAGCCCGACCACGGGCACGCCGGCAAGGCGCGCCTCGATCACGGCCCGCATGATCTCGGCGATGGCGAGCTCGCCCGCATTCGCCTCCTGGAGGCGGACGCCGCCCGTATCGAACAGGATCAGCACCGGGACGGAGCCGAGGTCCCGTGCGGCTTGGAGCAGCCCGGTCAGCTTCGCGCCGTGGACCTCGCCGAAGGCGCCGCCCATGAAGCGTCCCTCCTGGGCCGCGACGAAGACGGGCTTGCCGGCGAGCATGCCCCGTCCGACGACGATCCCGTCATCGAACTGTTCGGGGAGGTCGAAGACGCGCAGATGCGGGCTCACTTCCCGCTTCTCGGGTCCGACGAACTCCGCGAAGCTCCCGGGATCGAGCAGGAGCCCGACCCGGGCACGGGCGGAGCTCTCGTACCAGCTGATGGCGCGGTTCGGTTCGGCCGTGTCGTTCGGCGCTGGCCGTTCGGCGGGCTTCATGCGTCGTCCTCCATGAGGCGTGCCGCCTGGGCGAGGCGGAGCGAAACGGTGTCCGGGCGGGCGCCGCCGTCGTTGATCGAGAAGCGCAGGCCGCCGGGCGCATAGCGCTCGACGAAGTCCGAGATGACGGCCTCCCACACCTCGCCGAAGCCTTCGGCAGCCGTCCTGATCTCCACCTGGCATTCGGTCCCAGGCAGGACGCGCTCGGCGAGCACCTCGAGATTGCCGGATGCGACCACGCCCGTGATGGCGCTCGGCTTCGTTCCTCGGGCCGGCCGGCTCGTGCTGTGGCGGAAGCTGAGATCTTCCATGGCGGTTCGTCTCCTCACCAGTTCCGGAATCTCGAGGGGGGCGCGTAAAGGCCGCCCGACCAGCGGACGAGATCCTTGATGGAGTGTGCGGCCAGCATGCTTCTGTCCGCGTCGAGCGGATCGATGCCGAGATCTTCCGGCCGGCGGATCACCCCGCGCTCCCGCAGGCGCTGCACCATCGCGCGGTCCCGCGCCCGGCCGACATCCGTGTATCCGGCGACCCCGCGGATCGCCTGCTCCCGCTCCGCCACGCTTCGGCAGAGCAGCAGGTTCGCGATGCCTTCCTCGGTGACGATGTGGGTGACGTCGTCGCCGTAGATCATCACGGGCGCGAGCTCGAGCTTCAGCTTCTCGGCGAGCGCGAGTGCATCGAGCTGTTCGACGAAGAGCGGCGCGTTCTTTTCTCCAAAGGTCTCGCCGATCTGCACCACGAGCTTGCGTCCGCGCCGCAGCGGCGCCGGCCCGTCGGGGTCGGCCTCCCTGCCGGCCTGCAGCCAGGGCTCGCTCGGATGGCGCCGGCCGCGCGCGTCGGAGCCCATGTTCGGCGCCCCGCCGAAGCCCGCGATGCGTGAGGTCGTGACGGTCGAAGAATTCCCCTGCAGGTCGATCTGCAGGGTGGATCCGATGAACATGTCGCAGGCGTAGAGGCCCGCCGTCTGCGAGAAGGCGCGGTTGGAGCGCAGCGATCCGTCCGGGCCGGTGAAGAAGACGTCCGTGCGGGCCCGGATGTAATCGTCCATCCCGACTTCCGAGCCAAAGCAGTGGATCTGCTCGACCCAGCCGGATTCGATCGCCGGGATCAGGGCCGGGTGCGGGTTCAGGGCGAAGTGCGTGGCGACCTTGCCCTTGAGGCCGAGCTTCTCGCCGTAGGTCGGCAGGAGCAGCTCGATCGCCGCCGTGCTGAAGCCGATGCCGTGGTTCAGCCGGCGCACGCCGTAGGGCGCGTAGATCCCCTTGAGCGCCAGCATGGCGGTGAGGATCTGCGTCTCGGTTATCGCCGCCGGATCCCGGGTGAAGAGCGGCTCGACGAAGAACGGCTTCTTCGCCTGCACGACGAAATGCACCCGGTCACCGGGGATATCGACGCGCGGAACCCGACCGACGAGTTCGTTCACCTGCGCGATGACGATGCCATCCTTGAAGGCCGTCGCCTCGACCACAGTCGGCGTGTCTTCGGTATTCGGGCCCGTATAGAGGTTGCCGTCCCGGTCGGCGCTGACGGCCGCGATCAGGGCGACGTTCGGCGTGAGGTCGACGAAGTAGCGAGCGAAGAGCTCGAGGTAGGTATGGACGGCGCCGAGCTCGATCTTGCCGCCGAAGAGCATCGCCGCGATGCGCGCCGATTGCGGGCCGGAATAGGCGTAGTCGAGCTTCTTGGCGACGCCGCGCTCGAAGAGATCGAGGTGGTCGGGCAGCACCACCCCGGACTGCACCATGTGCAGGTTGTTCACTTTCGCGAGATTGACCGCGAGTAGGGCGCTGCTGAGGAGGTCCGCCTGCTTCTGGTTGTCGCCTTCGAGGCAGACGCGATCGCCCGGACGCAGGACCGCTTCGAGAAGCAGGGTCCTGTCCTCAGCTGCAACGATCTTGCCCTGCGCGACCTTCGAACCCGCCTCGAGGCGGGCATCCCGCTCGACGCGGCGCTGGTTCCAGATGCTCATGCTGCTGCTCCTGAGGCGCGCGAGACGACGATCCCCCGGTGCTCCGCCGGAGAGGTCGGCGGGGTACAGGCCGTGTCCGCAAGGTCAGGTCTGAAGGCCGTCATCGCCGGGCTCCCGGTGCTCACGCAGCGAGATCTGGGGCGCGGGACGCGGCTTGTTTTGTGCAATGGAACTCTGATTGCCGGTTCGCACTACGCCGATGGTGCAGAGCGCGATTTGCGCGGAGCTCTACGGAGCCGGGGATCCCGGATCCGGCTCGCCCGGGGCGACGATCCTTCGCCCGTGCCTCGCCGTCGCCACAACTCGGATTTGACTTCGTCCAAATCCAACTGATGATCCCCGAGACCTGAGGAGACGCCGAATGCCGCGATTGAACGTCAACGGGACCGTTCGGGACATCGAGGTGGAGCCGGACACGCCGCTTCTCTGGGTCATTCGCGAGCAGATCGGGCTCACGGGCACCAAGTACGGCTGCGGCGTCGCGCAATGCGGTGCCTGCACGGTGCATATCGACGGCGCCGCCATCCGCGCCTGCACCATGCCGGTCTCGGCGATCACCGAGGACCAGAAAATCGTCACGATCGAAGGCCTGTCGCCGGACGGCTCGCACCCTGTCCAGAAGGCGTGGCTCGCGCTGGACGTACCGCAATGCGGCTTCTGCCAGCCGGGCATGATCATGGCGGCCTCGGCGCTGCTGGCCCAGACGCCCAAGCCCACCGACGAGCAGATCCGCTCGGAGATCACGAATATCTGCCGCTGCGGGACCTACAACCGGGTCCTCGCAGGGGTGAAGCTCGCCGCCGAAGGCGGCGAGGTCGGCCGCGGCTGAGGGAGGGCGAGATGACCGAGCTTCACGCATCCGCCGGCGCGCTCTCCCGGCGCGGCTTCCTGGCCAGCACGGCCGCCGTGGCCGGCGGCCTCAGCCTCGGCTTCCACCTGCCGCTCGACGAGGCGGCGGCGCAGACCATCCCGGGCTCCCCCGAGGTGAATGCCTGGGTGGTAATCCGCCCGGACGAGACGGTCGTGGTCCGCGTCGCGCGGTCCGAGATGGGGCAGGGCACGCTCACCGGCCTCGCACAGCTCGTGGCCGAGGAGCTGGAATGCGACTGGTCGAAGGTCACGACCGAGTACCCGACGCCCGGCCAGAGCCTCGCGCGCAACCGCGTATGGGGAAACTTCTCGACCGGCGGCAGCCGCGGGGTGCGCGAATCGCACGAGTACATGCGCCAGGGCGGCGCGGCGGCGCGCATCATGCTGGTCCAGGCAGCCGCGAATGGCTGGGGCGTGCCGGCAGCCGAGTGCCGGGTGCAGAAGGGCGTCATCTCGCATCCGGGCTCCGGGCGTACGACGACCTACGGCAAGGTCGCCGAGGCGGCGGCGAAGATCGAGCCGCCCAAGGAGATCAAGCTCAAGGACCCGAAGGACTGGACGATCGCCGGCAAGCCGCTGCCGCGGCTCGACACGGCCGAGAAGCTCACCGGCAAGCAGGTCTACGGCATGGACCTGAAGCTGCCGGACATGCTGAACGCCGCCATCAAGGATTGCCCTGTCTTCGGCGGCAAGGTCGCGAGCTTCGACGCCAAGGCCGTCGAGGGGATGTCCGGGGTGAAGAAGGTCCTCCAGGTCGGGGACACGGCGGTCGCGGTGGTCGCCGACACCTGGTGGCGGGCGAAGACGGCGCTCGATGCGCTTCCCGTCACCTGGGACGAGGGCCCGAACGCCAAGGTCTCGAGCGAGACCATCATGGCGACCCTAAAGGAGGGGCTTGACGCCAAGGAGGCCTTCATCGGCAACCAGAGCGGCGACGCGGCCGGTGCGATTGCCGGCGCGGCGAAGAAGGTGGAGGCCGTCTACGGCTATCCCTTCCAGAACCACGCCACGATGGAGGTGATGAACGCCACTGCGATCTGGACGCCGGACCGGTGCGAGCTCTGGACGCCTACCCAGAACGGCGAGGCGGCGCTGGCCGCGACCTCGGAGGCGGCGGGCCTGCCCGCAAGCAAGTGCGACGTCTACAAGATCCATCTCGGCGGCGGCTTCGGCCGGCGCGGCGCGGCGCATGACTGGGTGCGCCAGGTCGTGCTCATCGCCAAGGAGATGCCGGGCACGCCCGTGAAACTGATCTGGTCCCGCGAAGAGGACATGGTCCACGGCAAGTACCACCCGATCACGCAGTGCAAGCTGGTCGGCGGGCTGGACGACAAGGGCGGTCTCGTCGGGCTGCACATGCGCATCTCGGGCCAGTCGATCCTGGCCGGGCTGCTGCCGCAGAACCTGCAGAACGGGCGCGACCCGGTCACTTTCCAGGGTCTCAACCCGAGCGGGGCGGAGGCGGCGATCGGCTATACGGTGCCGAACATCCTGATCGACCACGCCATGCGCAACCCGCACGTGCCGCCGGGCTTCTGGCGCGGCGTGAACACGAACCCGAACGCGATCTACCTCGAGAGCTTCATGGACGAACTCGCCCATGCGGCCGGGCAGGACCCGCTCGAGTTCCGGCGCAAGCTGATGACGAAGCACCCGAAGCACCTCGCCGTGCTGAACGCCGTCGCCGAGCGTGCCGGCTGGGGCAAGCCGATGCCGGCCGGGAGCGGGCGCGGCATCGCGCAGATCATGGGCTTCGGCAGCTACACGGCGGCGGTCGCGGAGGTGTCCGTGAGCGACGGCGGCGTGCTCAAGATCCACCGCATCGTCGCCGCGACCGATCCCGGCTACGCCGTGAACCCGCAGCAGATCGAGGCGCAGGTGGAGGGCTCGTTCGTCTATGGCCTGTCCGCAGCGCTCTATGGCGAGTGCACGGTGCAGGACGGCAAGATCGTGGAGCAGAACTTCGACAGCTACCAGGTGCTGCGCCTCGACGAGATGCCGAAGGTGGAGACGATCGTGATGCCGTCCGGCGGGTTCTGGGGTGGGGTCGGCGAACCCACCATCGCGGTGGCGGCCCCGGCGGTCCTCAACGCGATCTTCGCGGCCACCGGCAAGCGCGTCCGGCAGATCCCGATCAAGAACACGGATCTGCGCCGCGCGTGATGCGGCCCGTCTGGCTGCTCTGCGCCATCGCGGCGATGTCCGTCGCCGTGAAGGCGCAGAGTGCTCCGCCCGGGGCTTCGTCCTGCAGCGGGTGTCATGCGCCGCATCCCGGGCAGGGCGCTGTCATGCCGCCGATCGCCGGCAGGCCGGCCCCTGAGATCACCGAGGCCATGGCCGCCTTCCGGGCTGGTGAGCGGCCCGGGACCGTCATGACCCCGATCGCCCGTGGCTTCTCTCCCGAGGAGACGCTCGCGATTGCCGAATGGCTGGAGCGGCAGCGGTGAGAGGTTTTCGCGCTTGCTCCTCCCGGAATGACTCTCACCCGCGGCGCCGCACCGTTCTCGCGGGCCTCGCCGGCTCGACCCTCGCGGCGGCGATCCCCCGACCCGCGATCGCCCAGGCCCGACCGAAGGTCGTCGTGATCGGGGGCGGATTTGGTGGCGCGACAGCGGCGCGTGAGTTGAAGCGCGCCGGTGCGGACGTCATTCTGGTCGAGGCCAATCCGGTCTATGCGGCCTGCCCGTTCTCTAACGAGGTGATCGCCGGCCTGCGGCCCATGACGGCGCAGCATTTCGGGTATGACGGCGTGCGAGCCGAGGGGATCGACGTCGTCCATGCGAGTGCGACCGGGGTGGATGCAACGGCACGGCGCGTGACGCTCGGCGACGGCGCCAGGCTGACCTATGATCGGCTCGTCCTCGCGCCCGGGATCGATCTCCGCTTCGATGCGCTCCGAGGCTACGGCGAGGATGCGGCCGAGGCGATGCCGCACGCCTGGAAGGCAGGCCCGCAGACACTCCTTCTCCAGCGTCAGCTCGACGCCATGGAGGATGGCGGGACGGTGGTGATGTCCGTGCCGGCGAACCCCTATCGCTGCCCGCCCGGGCCCTATGAGCGGGCGAGCCTGATCGCGCATTACCTCAAGACCCGGAAACCTCGCTCGAAGCTCATCGTGCTCGACGCGAAGGACACATTCTCCAAGCAGCGCCTGTTCGAGCAGGGCTGGAAGGCCCTCTACCCCGACCATCTCGAGTGGGTGCCGCTCGCCGCGGGAGGGCAGGTGACGGGTGTCGAGCCGTCCACCCGAACCTTCGTGACGGATTTCGGCCGGCAGAGCGCTTCGGTCGCCAATGTTATTCCACCCCAGCGGGCGGGTTCGATCGCCCAGATCGCGGGCGTGGCGGATCGTTCCGGCTGGTGCCCCGTCGATCCGGTGACCTTCGAGTCGCGGCTCCGGCCGAACATCCATCTCGTCGGAGATGCCATCATCGCGGGCGGCATGCCGAAATCCGCTTTTTCCGCCAACGCCCAGGCGAAGGTTTGCGCGGCCGCTGTGGCGGAGCTCCTCGCGGGCCGCGACCCCACGGCGCCGAAGCTCATCAACACCTGCTACAGCCTGGTGGCGCCGGATTACGGCATATCGATCGCGGGCGTGTACCGGCCGCAGAGCGGCGTGCTGGCCGATGTGGAAGGTGCGGGCGGCGTCAGCCCGCTCGACGCGCCGCCGGAGACCCGGAAACTCGAGGCGGCCTATGCGGCAGACTGGTTCCGGACCATCACGTCCGAAGTGTTCGGGTGACGATGTGGCGTGGCTTCGGAGCGGTGGTGCTGGCGCTCTTCGTGGGATCCGGCTTCTCGGTCGCCCAGGAGGTGATCGGGGACGCGATGCCGAACTCGCTGACCGGCGTACCGGGAAATGCAACGCGGGGGCGCGCCATCGTGGCCGACCGCACGCGCGGGCTTTGCCTGCTGTGCCATTCAGCCCCGATCCCGGAGGAGCGCTTCCAGGGCGATCTCGCGCCGCCCCTCGCGGGGGCTGGCGCGCGCTGGTCGGAAGGCCAGTTGCGGCTCCGCGTGGCGGATGCGCACCGGCTCAATCCGGACACGATCATGCCGTCCTATCTCCGCCGCGACGGCTTCAACCGTGTCGCGCCCGCTTGGCGTGGAAGATCGGTGCTGGAGCCGCAGGACATCGAGGATATCGTGGCCTATCTCGTCACCCTCAGGGGAGAGCCGTGAGGAGCACTCTATGCCGCTAGGCCCGACCCGGCGTGAAGCCCTGCTCGCCGGCGGTGCTGCGTCGCTTGTCCTCACTGTGCCGGCCCTCGCCACGCCCGAGGAGATGGCCGGCGCCGTCCGGCATTTCACCGGAGGGGCGGAGGTGAAGCCGGGCCGGGTGAAGCTCGACCTGCCGCCTCTGGTCGAGAACGGCAACGCGGCGCCGCTCACCGTGGCGGTCGAGAGCCCGATGATCGAGGCGGACCATGTCCGCCGCATCGCCGTGTTCAACGAGAAGAACCCGCAGCCGAACGTCATCACGGCCCATCTCGGGCCGCGCTCCGGCCGCGCCACCCTCGCGACCCGCATCCGGCTCGCCAATTCGCAGCGGATCACGGCCGTTGCGGAGATGAACGACGGGTCGTTCTGGTCCGGCACCGCGGACGTGATCGTCACGCTCGCCGCCTGCATCGAGGGCTCGTGACATGGCGCGCGCGCTCATCAATGTCCCAAAGACCGCCAGGCGCGGCGAGGTGATCGAGATCCGGACGCTGATCTCCCACCCGATGGAGACCGGCTACCGGCCCGGCCCGAACGGCACGATCCTGCCGCGGGACATCATCACGCGCTTCGCCTGCGCCTATAATGGCGTCGAGGTCTTCAGCGCCGAGCTTCATCCCGCGATGTCGGCCAACCCGTATCTGGTCTTCACGACCGTTGCGACCGAGAGCGGCACCATCACGCTCACCTGGACGGGCGATAACGGCTTCAGACAGACCGAGACGGCCTCGATCGAGGTGGCGTGAGGCGTCTTGCTCTCACGCTGCTCGTCTGTCTCGTCGCCCTACCCCTGGGGGCCGAGATAAAGCCGGGGGATCGCCGCTCCGACTTCGAGCGGATGAGCCCGGAAACCCGGGCCATGCAGACCGACGACATGGCCAATCCGGGCATGCTCGCGGTCCTGGACGGCGAGGCGCTCTGGGGTGTGCGGGCCGGATCGGCCGCGAAATCCTGCGCCGATTGCCACGGCGACGCGAGGAGTTCGATGAAGGGCGTCGCCGCGCGATATCCGGCCTGGAGCGGCGACCGAAAGGCGCCCCTCGACCTCGCCGGCCAGATCGACCTGTGCCGAAGCGAGCGCCAGGGGGCGCAAGCCTGGCAGCCTGAAAGCCCGGAACGCCTAGCCGTCACGGCCTTCGTATCGCACCAGTCCCGCGGGATGCCGATCACGCCCCCCGGGGGATCTGACATGGCAGCGGTCCGCGAGCGCGGGCGCAAGCTGTTCTCGGCCCGCATGGGCCAACTGGACCTATCTTGCGCCGCCTGCCACGATGACAATTGGGGACGCCGGCTCGCGGGCGCGCCAATCCCGCAGGCCCACCCGGTCGGCTATCCGATCTACCGGCTGGAATGGCAGTCGGTCGGCTCCCTGCAACGTCGCTTCCGCAACTGCATGAGCGGCGTCCGGGCGGAGCCTTATCCGTTCGATGCGCCCGAATACATCGAGCTCGAGGCCTTCCTCATGCAGCGCGCGGCCGGCCTGGCGATCGAAACTCCCGCAGTCCGGCCGTGAGTCTGCTGTTCCCGTGAGGCATGACGGAGCAGCCGCCCGACGATCACCAGATTGGCTCGACCGCGCTGGAATCCTCCGACGCGCGTTTCATGTGACGGTGTGAAACGTTTCGTAGCGTGCTTCAGGTCAGGATTGCTGACATATCTCTCCTCTCCACAGGAGGCGCGTTCCGGTGGCACGCGGATTGCGCAACCTGCAGGACATGGACGGAGCAGGACCGTCTCCTGGCGATAGGTCCGGCGCCTCAGAAGCGCCGGAGCCATCGGGACCGGTTCGGGCGGATTGGAACAGGCTCTCCGATCCAGCCGGCCACTTGGCCGTCCAGGGCGTCAAAGCTGCCACCAAGGCAGGCATAAAGAGGGGTCGAAGATGACGAAACGGGACGACGTAAACGCGCCGGCCACGGGCGACACTCGCCGTGGCGCCCTGACGAAGCTCTTGGCTGTGTCCTCCGTCGCGCTTGCCGCGCCGTGGGTCACCACGAAGGCGCGCGCTGCCGGGCAGATCAACGTCATTCTCAACAACGGCCTGCTCGCGAAGCTCTGGATCGACGAGCTCAATCCCCTCTTCGAAAAGGAGACGGGCGCCAAGGTCATCGTCCAGCAATCCGCCACGGCCGCAATGCTGGGGATGCTCAAGACGCAGAAGGACAATCCGCCCGACCTGATGCAGTTCTCCGATGCGGGCGTCCTGCTCGCCCGGGCAGAGGGGCTCCTGAAGCAGCACGATCGGAGCAAGATCCCGAACTTCGCCAACCTCCGGCCGGAGTTCAATTTCGCGGACGACTTCTCCGCCGGCTGCATCGACGCGATGAACACGCTCCACGTGAACACGCAGCGCATCAAGGACCGGCCCGATAGCTGGGCTGCCATGTGGGAGCCCGCCTACAAGGGGAAGATCGCGATCCCGCCGATCTCGTGGAACAACGGCGTCTCGCATGATCACGACGGCCGCCCAGGTCGCGACCGGCAAGCCGTTCAAGGACGCGCAGTACGACCTCGACGCGGGCCTCGCCCATCTCGCGAAGCTCAAGCAGAACGGTGCGGTCGTCTACACGGGTGCGCCGCAGGCCATCCAGATGCTGCAGAGCGGCCAGGTGCCGGTCGTGCCGTTCTATGGCTGCTTCATCAATCCGGTGATCGCCTCCGGCGCCAACATCGCCCCGGTCGTCGATCTCAAGGAGGGCATGCACGGCGAGATCGTGGGGCTGAACATGCCGCTCAACGCTCGCAACGTGGAACTGGCCCAGAAATACGTCGACATGTCGCTGTCGAAGGACTTCCAGACGAAGATCGACAAGGTTCTCGGCGCGCGCTGCGGCCACAAGGACGTCGAGCCGTCTGCTGAAACCTTGAAGCTCATCGGATCGCTCGACAAGACGTTCTATGCCGACTGGGCCTTCCTGGCCAAGGAGCGGCCCAAGATCGCGGAAAAGTGGAACGACATCTTCGGCTGACATCCGACGATGGCAAGCATCGCGCAAACGATGCCGGGTCAGGCGCCAGGCGGGTTCGCCTGGCCCGCCTGGACGCTCAAGCTCGGCCGCAATGGGCTGCTGATCGTGCCCGCGGTCGCCTTCATGGCCGCGTTCTACTTCGCGCCCCTGGCGAACCTCTTCGCGGGCAGCGTTCTTGACCAGGCCGGCTCGCTGACACTCGGCCATTACGCGTCGGCTCTCTCGAGCCGGCGTGTCCTCACCGCGCTCGAGCGCACGATGCGGCTGTCGGTGGCAACCACCGCGATCACCTTCCTGATCGCCTACCCGATCGCGCTGTTCCTCATCGGCTGCGGCCGCAGGTTGCGAACCGCGATCCTCGTGGTGACCTTCGCCTCCCTGGCGGCGAGCCTCATCGTCCGGAACTATGGCTGGCTCATCGTCCTGGCGGATGCGGGACCCGTGAACCAGTTGATGCTGGCACTCGGGATTTTCGAGGCGCCCGTCCGGATGGCGTATAGCGAGGGCGCAGTCCTCGTGGGCCTCGTGCACTACGCGCTGCCCTTCATGATCCTGCCGATATACGGTTCCCTGGTTCGCCTCAGTCCGTCGACCTGGGAGGCCGCGCAATCCCTGGGCGCCTCGCCGGTGACGGCGCTGCGAACGGTCGTCCTGCCGCTGTCGATGTCGGGCATCTATGGCGGTGTCAGCCTTACGTTCGCGATCGCAACGAGCGCCTTCGTCACGCCCCTGATGCTGGGCGCCCCATCGACGGCCTTCGTGTCCCAGGTGGCGGCCGACGAGATGCTCGTCCAGCTGAACTTCGCGCGTGGGGCGGCGATCGTGGTGGTGCTGACCGTGTGCACCTTCGCGGCGCTCGCCGCCTATACCTTCTCGGTCCGCCGGATAGGGGTCGCCCGTGTTTGAGTCCCGCTCCTACACGGTCGTTCTCTCGGGTTTGGCGGCGCTCGGGCTCGCCTTCCTGGTCTTCCCCGTCGTCGTGACGATGGTGGGGTCGTTCGAGAAGTCGAGCTTCATCGCCTTCCCGCCGACCGGATTGTCCCTCCACTGGTACGGCGAGATCGGGTCGATCGCGCGGATCGGGGAAGCCACCCTGACCAGTTTCAAGGTGGCGCTCATCTCCGGAACGCTCGCGACTCTCTTCGCAACCGGAGCCGCGCTCGCGATCGTCCGGGGCGGGGTGCCGTTCGGCTCCGCGATCGCGGCGCTGCTGGCCTCCCCGGCGGCGCTGCCGATGGTGGCGATCGGCATGGCGCTCATCCAGTTCTTCATCATGTCGGGCATGGCCTTTTCGCTGACCAGCCTGATCATCGGCCACGTGGTGCTCGTCCTCGCCTATCCGCTCCGGACGATCGTCTCGGCGCTGGTTCTCTCGGACAGGACGCAGGAGCAGGCAGCCGCCTCGCTTGGTGCAACCCCGATCGTGGTCTTCTTCACCGTCACCCTGGCCCAGATAGCGCCGGGCCTCGTCTCGGGTTTCCTGTTCGCGTTCCTGATCTCGTTCGACAACTATCCGATCAGCCTCTTCCTCGTCCGTGGCGAGTACACGACGATGCCGATCGAGCTGTTCAACTACATCAACCAGAACCTGGACCCGACCCCGGCCGCGTTCTCCTCGGTCTACATCGTCGTCGTGACGCTGATCATCGCGCTGGCCGAGAAGCGCTTCCGCATCATCTCACTGGCTTTGCCCCGCTAGGATCGCCATGGCTCGCCTCGAAATTGAGCATCTCGCCGTCTCCTACGGGCCGGTGCGCGTGATCCCGGACCTGTCCCTGGACGTCGCGGATGGGGAATGCGTCGCGCTCCTCGGCCCGTCCGGCTGCGGGAAGACGACGACGCTCCGCTCGGTCGCCGGGTTCGCTCGGCCGACCTCCGGATCGATCAGGATCGACGGGCGGAACATCTCCGAACTGCCCCCGCACAAGCGGAACATCGGGCTGGTGTTCCAGGAATACGCCCTGTTTCCGCATATGACGGTGGCGGACAACATCGCCTATGGCCTCCGCCGGCGCGGCGTCGGCAAGAGCGAGATCGCCGGGCGCGTCGCCGAGGCCCTTCGGATGGTGCGGCTGGAGCGCTTCGCCGAGCGCTATCCGCTCGCCCTGTCCGGTGGCCAGCGCCAGCGTGTGGCGCTCGCGCGGGCCCTGGTGATCGAGCCCGACATCCTGCTCCTCGACGAGCCGCTCGGCGCTCTCGACCGCAAGCTGCGGGACG
This sequence comes from Enterovirga sp. CN4-39, assembly GCF_049446235.1. Classification (NCBI taxonomy): domain Bacteria; kingdom Pseudomonadati; phylum Pseudomonadota; class Alphaproteobacteria; order Hyphomicrobiales; family Methylobacteriaceae; genus Enterovirga; species Enterovirga sp. CN4-39. The sequence goes on from NZ_JBMSEF010000009.1 coordinate 95,504, forward strand.
AGATGCAGTTCGAACTAAAGCGCCTGCAGGCGAATCTCGGGATCACGTCCATCATCGTGACGCACGACCAGGAGGAGGCGCTCTCGCTCGCCTCCCGGATCGCGCTCATGTTCGATGGCGACATCGCGGAGATCGGCCGCCCGGGGAGCCTCTACGAGAAGCCGCGGAGTGCCCGGGCGATGGACTTCCTCGGCGCGAGCTCGGTCATCCGGGCGAAGGTGGAGCGGAGCGGACGCGATACCGGCTACCGGGTCGATGGCGGGATCGTGCTGTCCGGCCCTGGAATCGACGCCCCTGCGGGCGCCGAGGTCCTGCTAGCGCTCCGTCCGGAGAAGATTGCGCTGTCCACCGGAGAGCAGCCGGAGCAGAACGCCGTGCGCGGCCGCATCAACCAGATCGTCTTCAAGGGGCCGGTGGCGGATGTCTATGTCGACAATCCGGGCTTCTCGGTGAGGGCTCAGATCTCGATCACGGAGCCAGGCATCGAGCAGCGCTTTGCACCGGGCTCCGAGGTGTGGGCCCGGTTCCCACCGGGCAGCATCCTCGTCTATCCCGCGAAGCCGAGCCCGGCGGAAGGAGTGAAGCAGTGAGCGGAATCCCGGAAAGAGCCGTCAACGACCTGGGTGGGTTAGACGGTGGGCCTGTCGATCGCCACGAGCATCCCCTGACGCTGTTCGAGAAGCGCGTCGATGCCCTCGTGATGCTGATGACGAACCCGTCGATCGGCGCCTTCCGGGTCGATGCTCTCCGCCGCGCCATCGAGGCGAACTCGCCGGAGACGTACGCCAGCCGCGGCTACTACGAGAAGTGGCTCTATGCGGTGCGCGACCTGCTGGTGGAGCAGGAGGTCCTCGCCCCGGCCGAGATCGAAGCGCGCATCAGCGCTCTGCGCGCAGCCGCACAGGGGGGCGTTGCGGCGTGACCACCTCCACACTCCTTCCCGGCACGCGCGTGGTGGTTCGGCCCGGCCCGCCGGAGCGGCACTGCCGCACCCCGTCGTATCTTCGCGGCAGGGTCGGGACGGTTCTGGCGGAAGTCGGGACGTTCCATGATCCCTCGCTGCTCGCCTTCCATAAGCCTGGCCTCCCTTGCCGCCGGCTCTACCGGGTCAGCTTCCGCCAGGCCGATCTCTGGCCCAGCTACCAGGGACCCAAGGACATACTGCTTGCCGATCTCTACGAGCACTGGCTCACCCCGGTGACGGCCGAGACTCGCGCGGCGTAAGGAGCTTCGACCGTGCACGACGACCACGACGATCATCATCACGGGCATGACCACGATCATGACCACGATCACCCCCACGCTCCGGCCGCCGACGATCCTGCGCCGCCGACCGAAGCCCGGCTTCTCGAACAGGCCCTTCGGGAGCTGCTGATCGAGAAAGGCGTCATCAGCGCCCAGTTGGTCCAGCGTCAGATCGACACCATGGACAGCCGCAATCCGGCACTCGGCGCGAAGGTCGTCGCAAGGGCCTGGACCGACGAGACCTTCAAGCGGGAGCTGATCGCCAGTCCGCTCAAGACGCTCGAAAGGGAAACCGGCATCGGGATGATCGTCGCCGGCATGCCGGACCTGCGGGTCGTCGAGAACGAGCCCGGGATCCACAACGTCGTCGTCTGCACGCTCTGCTCCTGCTACCCGCGCATGCTGCTCGGCATCCCGCCGGCCTGGTACAAGGCACCGGACTACCGCGCGCGGGTGGTTCGTGAGCCGCGTGCGGTCCTGGCCGAGTTCGGGCTGGAATTGGACGCGGAGACGGAGATCCGCGTTCACGACAGCACGGCGGACCTTCGCTACCTGGTGATCCCGGAGCGCCCTGCGGGGACGGAAGGTTGGGACCTGGAGTCTCTCGCCGCCCTCGTCACGCGGGACTGCATGATCGGGGTTACGCGTCCGGAACTCCCGGGGACCGCTTCGGGGCAGAGCGCGTAGCGACTTCCAAAGGCTAGGCGTCAGTAGGCGTCGAACCCCGCGGGCAAAGGCGCCGGCGGGGGGAGGCCGCGCGGCTCAGTCGCGCGGCGGACCCGTCGCGTCCCCTTTGTTCTTGTGTAATGTTACAACGTAACGTATCGAGCGGTGATGCAGACCCCCGAAGGCGGCGAAGCCGCGATTGATCCCCTCGAGCTCTACGCGTCCGGGATCGACACCTCAGACTACGTGGCACGTGTCGCGCCGCTGATCCGACAGGTTCTGCCGAGCAGGGGGCACCTTCTCGACATCGGCGCAGGTGGGGGGCAGCTCGGCGCTTCCCTGCGCATGTCAGGCGCGGAATGGACGGCTGTCGAACCGTCCCCGACGATGCTGGCCCGCCTGGGTCGTCTTCCGGCGCCACCCCAAGTCATTCCCGTCGAGTGGACCGAAGCACGGCTCCCGGCGGGCGGCTTCGACACCGTGCTGGCGGCGAACATGCCTGCGCCGCTGACCTCCGCATCCGAATTCCTGGCCCGGTGCCGGGCTTGGACGCGGGCCTCGATCGTCTGGGTCGTGCCGGCCCAGAACGGGCCCCGCGGGCTTTGCCTCGCGGGCTGCCTCCCGCGTGAATGGCATGGCGAGGACGAAACGCCCGGCGTGGACATCGTGCTCGGGCAACTCCCACCGGCTAGCCACCCGGAAGTGGTTTTGAAAAGCTCCTGGTGCTTCTCGCTGCATGTCCGCAGCGTTCCCGCCATCGCCACCTATCTCGCCGGCCGGCTAGGCTGGGACGGGGAAGATCCACGCCGCCCCGCCCTCGCCGCGCACCTCTCCGCCGCGGCCGAGGCGGTGGATGACGGCTTCCGTCTCACCGTCCCGCGTGAGTCCGCCATCCTGGTCTGGGGGGCGAGATGAGACTCGCCCTGCCCGCCGTTCTCGCCCTGGCCGGCTTCGCCGCCACGGCTACGGCTCTCGCGCAGCCGGGCCTCCCGGCCCCGACCAGCCTGGACGAGATCGTGGTGACCGCGACCGGCATTCCGACCCGGCAGAGCGAGGTCGCCGCGACCACGCAGGTCATCGACCGCGAGAAGATCGGGCATTCCAGCGCCAAGTCGCTGACCGACCTCCTGGCCGAGAACGCTGCTGGCTTCCTCTCGGAATGGGCCCCGGGCCAAACCTCCATCAACATCCGGGGCGGCGCGACCGACGGCCAGGGGCGAGACTTCAAGGGCCAGGTGCTCGTCCTCATCAACGGGCGCCGCGCCGGCACGGCAAACCTCTCCAAGCTCTCCGTCGCCGATGTCGAGCGCATCGAGATCGTGCGCGGACCTGCCTCGGTGATCTATGGCAGCCAGAACATCGGCGGCGTGATCAACATCATCCTCAAGACCGGCAGGACGGCACCGGGCAGCCTGATCGAAGGCACCACGGGACTATGGGAACTCGCGCAGGGCCGGGCGCAGACCGGCGGCACGGTCGAGGGGGTTGACTATTACCTCGGCGTGTCGGGCAGCCGGCGCGGCGATTACGACGCCGGCGGCGGCCGGCGCCAGATCAACACCTCGTGGAAGCGGAACGGTCTGACGGGCGCCTTCGGTTTCCAGGTTCACCCGGACCACCGGTTCGACTTCACCTTCCGCACGGACGGGATCTACGATTCCGGCTTCCGGGGATCGAGCGCGAACTATCTGAGCCGCGACAACCGCTTCAACGCCTCGTTCGACGCTTCCTATTCCGGGGTGGCGCTGGATGGCGGCGCGAACCTTTTCGCGCAGTTCTACGCGGTGCGGGATGTCGACCAGTTCAAATGGGCTTCGCCCGTCGTGCGGAGCGGCAGTCTGCCCGCGCCGGGAACTTCCTCCGACTACAACAAGCGTGGGCTCGACATCGCGGGAACGCGCCTGCAACCGCGCTTCACCCTTTGGGAAGGCAACGAACTGCTGATCGGCCACGACTGGGAGGAGAGCGTCCTGCGCTCGCATCGCTACCGGATCGGCGTGCCGGGCAACGTGCTGGCGCAGGTCCCACCCTACGACAACAACCAGACCGACCGCAGCCAGGCGATCTACTTCGAAAACATCCAGAAGCTCTTCGACAACAGGGTGACTTTGCGCGGCGGTCTCCGTCAGACCTGGGGCCGCACGTACTTCCAGCAGACACCGTATCTCGCCGCGCAACGGCCGGCCTCGAACCCCTATGACGCGCTGACCTATTCGGCCGGGGCGGCCTGGACCGCCAGCGACTGGCTGGCGCTGCGGGTCGGCGCCTCGTCCGGCTTCCGTGCGCCCACCGCGACGGAACTCGCGGCGGATTTCACCGCACTCGGGGGAGGGCGCACGTTTGGCAACCCCAATCTGAAGCCTGAGACCAGCGACCAGATCGAGGTTGGGGCGACGTTCGCCGGGCCCGGCTGGCGCCTCGACGCTGCCCTGTTCCAGAACGTGATCCAGGACCGGATCACTACGCGGTTGCGCCCGGGCGTCGCGAATACGTCCGACTACGTGAACAACCCTGGCGACGTGCTGATCAGGGGAATCGAGCTGCAATACGACCAGGACATGCTGGCGCTGATCGGTCGGCAATCCGATGCTTGGCGATGGCAGTTCTATGCCAACGGCAGCTACAATTTCGACATGAAGGACAAGGGCTCGCTGACGGTCGCGACGGCGAATACGCACAATGTCGAGCGCGTGTATCGGTACCAAGCGGCGCTCGGGACACGATTTGGTTCGATCGGCACCGCGCATGACTGGACCATCCAGGTCCAGAGCATCATCCGCGGCCCGGTCTACTACAACACCGAAGAGAACCTGCTCGTGCCTGAGGTGGAGCCGTATCGCGAGTACATCTGGAAAAAGAGCCCGTTCGCGATCTGGAACGTTCGCGGCGAGGTTCAGCTGGATGAAGGCGTCCAGCTCTACCTGGCGGTGAACAACGTCTTCGACGTCAACAACCATCCGCTCTTCATCGCGAACGATAAGGGCGCAGTGGTTGCCGATCTGCGCTTCTACAACGGGGGGATCGGCACCTCGATGCCCGGCCGCGACGTCCAGGTCGGCGTGCAGGCGCGCTTCTGACCGGTGCGCGTCCCGCTCCTCGCGCTCGCGGCCCTGCTCGGCGGAGCCGCTGTTCCGCCGTCGGCCGCAGCGGGGCCCGTCTCCGTGTCGGACGCGGTGGGCCGGACAGTCGAGATCGCGGCGCCACCCATGCGGATCGTGCCCATCTTCGCCTCCAACGTCGAGCTGGTGGCGGCGCTCGGGCTCGCGGATCGGATCGTCGGGATCGAGGATTACACGCGCTTCCCACCCGAGGTGCTGTCGCGGCCGCGTGTCGGCGGCAGGTTGGGCTTCTCGGTCGACGCGGTCGCGGCGCAGCGGCCGGATCTCGTGATCGTCACGCCGTCCCGCCAGGCGATGCACCAGCTGCTCGATCCCATGGAGCGGCTCGGCATCCCCGTGATCGTCCTCCTCGCGAGGTCCATGGAGGAGGTTCTCGGCAATCTGCGCCTGCTTGGTCAGGCGCTCGGTGCGCCGGAGAAGGGGGAGGCCGTGGCCGCTTCGCTTGCGCGCCGGCTCGAAGTCGTCGCCGCCGGCGGGGCAGGGCGTCCCTGTCCGAGCGCCGTGATGGTCACCGGGCAGCTCGGCAACGGGCTGCTCCTCGCCGCGCGCCCCGACACCTATACGGGCGATGCGATGGTCCGGTCGGGTGCCTGCTTCGCGCTGGCCGGGCGAGGCGCCGTCCCGCAGGTCTCGCCTGAAGCCGTGCTCGCCTCCGATCCCGATGTGCTGCTCTTCGCGGGCTCGCAGCAGGGCCTCGCCGAGCTCATTGCCCGGCCGGGCTTTCGCGACATGCGCGCCGTCAGGGCCGGCCGGGCCTTCACGGTCGAGCGCGCGCAGTTCCTGATCCCCGGACCGCGAACGGTGGACGGGATCGAGACTCTGGCCAGAACCCTGCGGGGAATGCCGTGAAACCGCCGCTCGGTCTCGCCGCCGTGATCGTCGTGTCGGCCGTCTTGTCCGCCTCCGCGGGACACGACTGGGCGACGCCGGCCGATCTCCTGCGGGCGCTCGCAGGAGAGGAGTCCCTGCGCAGCAGGCTTCTCCTGGAATGGCGGCTGCCGCGCGTCCTGGCGGCCGGGCTCGTCGGCGCGCTGCTCGGTCTGGGCGGGGCGATCTTCCAGGGCGTGTTTCGCAACCCGCTCGCCGAGCCTTACCTCCTCGGCTCCGCCGGTGGAGCCGCGATCGGGGCGACGGTCGCGCTCCTCGTACCCCTCGGCGTCCCGTCCGGCTATGCGCTTGCGCTCCTCTCGTTCGGAGGCGCCTGGGGCGCGACGGCGCTGGTGCTCGCGGTCGGGCGGCTCGCGGGTACGATCGACGCCGCGGGACTGCTGCTCGCAGGCATCGCGGTCGCCGCCGTGCTCGGCGCTGTCCGCTCCTTCCTGATGCTTGCGCTGTCGGACGAGACGGTCAGCCTGCAGATCGTGCTGAGCTGGACGCTCGGTGGCATCCAGACGCCGGGCTGGACCGGGCTCGCGGTCCTGGCCGGGCTGGTGAGCGCGTGCATGCTGCTGGCCATGCGGCTTGCACGCGGGCTCGATCTTCTCGGGCTCGGGGACGAGGTCGCGCATGGCTTCGGGCTCGATCCTGGCCGTTTCGTCGGGATTGCGGTTCTGGTCGGGGCCGCCGTGGTGGCCGTCGCTGTGTCCTATGGCGGGCTCGTCGCCTTCGTGGGGCTGATCGCGCCTCACATCGGGCGGTGGTGGGTCGGGCCCCGCCATCGCGCATTGCTGCCCGTGAGCGCCGGGATCGGGGCAGCGCTCGTGCTCGTCTGCGATGGGGTGGCGCGCGCCGCGCTGCCGCCGGCGGAGGTGCCGCTCGGCCTCATCACGGCAGCGCTCGGCGGACCCTTCTTCCTCCTGGTGCTGGTCCGGAGACTCCGGGCGTGACGGCGCTGGCGGCCAAGGACCTTTCCGTTCGGCGCGGCGGACGGGCGCTTCTCGACGGCGTCACGCTCTGCTTGCGGCCGGGCGAACTGGTCGGCATCGTGGGGCCGAACGGGGCGGGGAAGTCGACCCTGCTGCGTTGCCTCGCCGGGCTGATCCTCCCGGAGAACGGAGATGTCCTGGCAGGCGGCGTCCCCGTGCGGTCGTTGTCGAGCCCGGAGCGGGCGCGCCTCATCGGCTACGTGCCGCAGCGCTTCGAGCCGGCCTGGGATTACAGCGTTCGGGAGGTGCTCGACATGGGCGTTTCGCGCGCGATGGCACCTCCTGGCGCCCGCGCGACTGCCGTCGAGGAGAACGAACTCGAGCCGCTGCTCGACCGGCGCTGGTCGAGCCTCTCCGGAGGCGAGCGTGCCCGCGCGCTGCTGGCGTCCGTGACGGTAACGCGCCCGCCGATCCTTCTCGCCGACGAGCCGGGGGCGAGCCTCGACGTGCGGCACCGCCACGCGGCACTCCGCCGGCTCAGATCCTACGCGGAGTGCGGAACCGCCGCCGTCGTCCTCCACGAACTCGACCTGGCGCTGCGCTTCTGCGACCGCCTGATCGTGCTGGATGGCGGCCGCGTAGCGCTCGATGCTCACGCGACCCATGCGGCGACGAGCCCGGTCCTTGACCAGGTGTTCGGAGTCACGTTCGAGCGGCTGGATGCGGCTCGCGGCGATGCCGTCCCGCTCGTTCTGGGCATCGGTCGTTAGACTGGGCCAAACGGAACTGACGTTAGAGCCCGCTACTGCAGCTCGCCTGGCGCATACCCGGGATGCGCGGCGGCAATCGCGGCGGCGATGGAGGAGGCCGGCTTGGGCCGGACGTCTTCCTGTCTGAAAGCGAAACAGGGGGGCTGGTTTACGACGGGCTGGTTGGAGGCGCGCACGATCGCCTCGCAATCCTCGCGGTCGAATTCCAGAAGCTTGCATGCGGAATCCGGGATCGAGCTCACGATTGGACGGCCGGTGGCCGCGACGGGATAGCAGAGGTCATAGCGATTGCCGGTTTCGCCCGGGGTGAAGGTCGGCCCGGCTTGCGCAAGCGCGCCGCCGCAGAAACCGGCGGAGAGGAGCGCTGCGCTTGCGAGGTGGGCTAGCCGGCTCATGTCGTGCCTCCATTGCAGGAAGTGGCGGAGCGCTCAGGTTGCCGTTGGGCTGGTTCTGCCGCTCTTGGGCTTCCTGCAGCAGCCTGCGTCCTGTGCCGCCCGGAAGGAGCCCCGGCTTCTACCGGCCCGGCGTGGCGACGGGCACTGTCAGAACTTGCGGCCGCTGCGAGGAGGGCGGGCACCCCATGTGAGGCGCTCGTCTCCCTGCGGGTGAAGGCCCGTCGGTCAGCGGAAGGGGCGTGCGATCGCCTCCTTCGCCCGAGCCAGCAGTCGGGCGCTGCCGCGCGCTTGGATCGGGTAGCGGCCGCGCAGGTCCGTCATGATCTCCGCGATGATGGCTTCATCCCGCTCTGTCGCGGTTCTTTGGAGATCGTTCGGGGGGCGGCCCGGCTCGGACGCGACGCATGCGTCCCACGGCTCGCCCCAGACGGCATGGGCAAAAGCGTCGTTCGCTCTCCCGAACGCCTCCCGCGCGCGAGCACGAGCTCCGTCGTCCAGCCCGCGGAAGGACTCCGCGTCCAGATCTCGCTTTCGCAGGAGCGTGGAGATCTCCTCGGTCAGCTGCCTGGCGGCCCGGTTTTCCAGTCCGAGCGGCCCACACTCCGCCCGGAGCCGGCGCGATATCTCCACCGCAAAGGGGCCGGGGCTACGGTTCTCCAGCTGCGGCGGCACAGCGCCGTCGACCAGTTCTCCCTTCAGGTGGCCGAGGCGGACGGCGTCGAGGAGACGCTCGACGAGAGGCGCCCCGGATCGAGCATCCTGCAGCGGGACCACCTCGGGTCGGGTGTGGGCGATGGCTGCCCAGGGCTCGAGGATGCGCGCGTAGTCGTATCGTTGGTCGCGCAGGTCTCGCTGGAAGGCGATCTTGAACGGGCGCGCCTCGCGCAGAAACTGCGCGCGCCACGCATATTGCGAGTTGATCGCCCCGTCTTGCGGGCGAACCGTCATCAGCACCTCGATCTTGTATCCGAGGGCCGCGAAGAGCTCGCGGAAGATCGCCGGTCCGCGGTGCCATGGCCGAAGCAGCGCCAGCCGCTCATACGAGATCAAGACGACTTCCGGCCTGGCGGCCCGGACCTGCTCCGCGAGCGCTCCTGTCAGTTCGCGTCGCTCGGCCCGCGGGCGCCGCCAGTCCAGCGTCTCCCCGAGGTGCTGATGGCTGATGTGAGGCGGCGTCCCCGTAGCCGAACGCGGCGTCAGCTCGGGATAGAGCACGCCATTGCGGGCAAGGACGTCCCGGTGGTCGGCCAGAATCGCCTGAAACGTCGTCGTACCGGTTCGGGGCAGGCCGATGTGAATGACAGCGCGGCCCATCTCGGCACCTCTGCCCGGCTAGGAGAGCCCGAGCCTCTGCCGGACGCGCGTGGCCGAGATCCCTTCGGCGTCCTGGCCGAGGTCGATCCGGGCGACCTCGTAGCCGACATCCCGGCCATAGAAGACGTTTGTGATGTTCGGCAGCGGCACCACCACGAAGCGGCCCTCGAACTCGCGCAGCCCGTGCTCGATGCGGGCGCGCACCTGCTCGAAGGAGAACGGGTTCTTTGCGTCCGTTCCACCCGTGTCGCGGATCGCGACGCAGACCTGCCCGACGCGCTTGAGCCCCTCGATGATGAGTTGCCGGTGCCCGTCGTGAAAGGGCTGGTACCGGCCGATGAAGAGAGCTGTCGGTGCCTTGGGGTCGAAGACGGGGCGGACCAGGCTGCACACCCGCTCGGCCCAAAGCTCCGGGGCGCCTTCCTCCGTGACCCGGACGTCGTGCCGTCCGGGAGGCTCGAACAGCCTGTTGGTATCCTCGAACCGTCCCGCCTTGATCCGGTCGAGCCAGACGATGAATGCCTCCCCGCCCTCCTGGAACGCAGCCCGTGTCGAGGGAGTTGGGCAGATGAAGTCTGCCACAGCGAAGCCGCCCGTCTTCGTGACCTGGTCGCAGAGCCAGCCCATCCTGCGGGCATGCTCGACCCGGTCCTCCTCCGAGAAGCCAAGATCGCGATTGACGTGCCGGCGAACCTCGTCGGCATTGAAGTGAACCGCGTTCAGCCGCTTGGCGACGAGCCCAGCAAGCGTCGTCTTGCCCGCTCCAGGCAGGCCCATGATCAGCATCTTTTTCAACGTCTCGGGTCCTTCGCCGCCGGTGTCAGACCCCCCGCACAATGTAGCTGCAATCGGTTGCGGGTGCCGGGCAGGGCTGGGGACTGTCCGATCGAGGACCTTCGCAGTTGTCCGGGCCCTCCGCCCTGGTGTCCGCCCTCCCGCCGCCCTCCTCAGCAGCTAGGATATCCGTCTGAGGCGGGTCACCCGGCTCGGATTGACCTCCGCCAGAAGAACGTCGCCGTTCGGCAGTCCCCAGATCCCGTGCGCGCCGTTGAGCATGGGGCGGCAGCGCCCGATCCGGCGTCCGTCGGCGTCGATGAGATGGAGGTTCGGCACGAGGTCGGTGATGTAGCTCCGGCCTTCCGGGTCCCCCCAGATCGCGACCGGCTGCAGGAAGTCGCCCCAGGTCTGGAGATGCCGGCCCTCGCGGTCGAAGACCTGCACGCGGTCATGTGTCCGGTCCACGACGACCACGCGGCCGTCGGCGAACGTCCAGAGGGCGTGCGGCCAGCCGAACTCGCCCTCGCGGCTGCCGAGGCCGCCCCACGACCCGAGCGGCGTGCCGTCTGCCGCGAAGCGATGGACGAGGGAGGCGGCGTAGCCGTCCGCCACATAGATGTCGCCCCAGGCCGATACATGGACGTCGGCCGGATGATTGAAAGGCGCGAGCGGGCCGCCGCGGGTGCCGAGGCCGCCCACTCGCTCGCCCGCCGCGGAGAGGATGACGACCTCGTGCATATCGCGGTCGACGGCCCAGAGCCGGCCGTCCGGGCCGGCATGCAGGTAGTGCGCGTCGGCGATCGCGTCTCCCCCGAAGCCGCGGATGTAGTCGCCCTCCGGCGAAAGCTCGACGATGCGCGGGTCGTTTGGGTGAACCAACGGATCATGGCGCAGCATCACGAACACGTGCCCGCGCGGATCGGCGGTCACGTCCGTCACGAAGCCGGAGTTTGCCGGCCACGATCCAAACGGGCGTTCCACGCGAAATCGCGTGTCGCCCAGCGCGACAATGAGTTCTGCCACCTGCTCAGCCCCGGATAGGATTGCGTCTCGGCCGGCCTTCCAAGCCGGACGCTACGAGGGCTTTGAACGCGACGGAGAATGCGGGCAAGGCCGCCGCACACTTGGCCGCAACCCGTTGCGGGCGGGTCGGGGGGACCGGGAGGCGCATTGACCGGTCCGGGCCGGTTCGGTAGCCCGCCCCCATGCTGAACCTGGATGAGTCCACCCGGCAGCGGCGCGGGCTCGCTCCAAGGCGCCCGCGACCGTGGGGCCTATGATCGTGGCCGATCGGGCGCGCGCCGTCCTGAAGCAGGTTTTCGGCTACGACGATTTTCGGCCGGGTCAGCGCGAGATCGTCGAGGCCGTCCTGGCTGGCGAGGACGTCTTCGCCGTGATGCCGACCGGCAGCGGCAAGTCCATGTGCTACCAGCTGCCCGCCCTGGTCGATGGCGGCCTGACGGTCGTGGTCTCGCCCCTGATCGCCCTCATGCGAGACCAGGTCCGCCAGATGCGGGCGCTCGGGGTCGCGGCGGCGAGCCTGAATTCCTCGGAGGATGACGAGAGCCGGCTCGACACGCTCGCGCGGCTGGATGCCGGCAAGCTGAGCCTGCTCTTCGTCTCGCCGGAGCGGCTGGCTGCCGGATCCCTTTCGGCGCGCCTGCGCCAGGCCGGCACCCGGCGCCTGGCCATCGACGAGGCCCATTGCGTCTCCCAATGGGGGCACGACTTCCGGCCGGAATACCGCCAGCTCGCGCGCGTTCGCGAGACCTTGGGCGACGTGCAGGTGATCGCCTTCACGGCGACGGCCGACAGGACGACGCGGGCCGATATCGCGGCCCAGCTCTTTCCCAATCCGCCGCGCGTCGTCGTGCACAGCTTCAACCGGCCGAATATCGAGCTGCGCTTCGAGGCGAAGGATCGGCCGCGGGACCAGATCGAGACCTTCCTGCGCCGTCACCGCGGCGCAAGCGGCGTGATCTACGCAGCCTCGCGCAACTCGACCGAGCGCCTTGCAACGGCCCTCTCGGAGCGGGGCCACAACGCGCTCGCCTACCACGCTGGCATGGACCCGGCGCAGCGCAGTCGCCACCAGGATCGCTTCCTCCAGGAGGACGGGATCGTGATGGTTGCGACCGTGGCGTTCGGCATGGGCATCAACAAGCCGGACGTCCGGTTCGTGGTCCACGCCGACATGCCCGGCGGCATCGAGAGCTATTACCAGGAGATCGGCCGGGCCGGCCGCGATGGGCTCCCGGCCGAGACGCTGACGCTCTACGGCATCGACGACATGATGCTGCGCCGGCGCCAGATCGACGAGAAGGAGATCAGCGACGAGCGTCGTCGCATCGAGCATCGCCGCCTCGCCGCGATGACCGACCTCTGCGAGGTGGCCCTCTGCCGCCGCCAGTCGCTGCTCGCCTATTTCGGGGAGGAATCCGGGCCGTGCGGCCGTTGCGATCTCTGCACCGGCAGGATCGAGGCCGTGGATGCGACGGAGGCGGCGCAGAAGGTGCTCTCGGCCGTCGCCCGCACCGGCCAGCGCTTCGGGACGGGACATCTCACGGCCGTGCTGTGCGGTGAGGCGACGGATGCCGTGACGCGCCACGGCCACGACAAGATCAAGACGTTCGGCGTCGGACGCGACCGGGACAAACGCGCCTGGAGCACCACCATCCGCCAGCTCTATGCCGCCGGGGCTCTCGCGGAGGCGAGCGAGGAGCATGGCGGCTTCTGCCTGACCGAGAAGGGCGAGGCCATCCTGTTCGGGCGCGAGCGCATCGCGCTGCGGCCACCGCCGGCGCGGCCGCCTGCCGAGCGTCGCGACCGTCGCCAGGCGCGCAACGCCCGGTTCCAAGGGCTCGACGAGGCCACGACCGCGCTGTTCGAGGCGTTGCGGGCAGTCCGCCTTAGCATCGCGCGGGACGAAGGCGTGGCGGCCTACATCATCTTCCCCGACCGCACGCTGATCGAGATGGCGGAGCAGCGGCCGACGACCCTGGACGAGCTGCGCCGCGTCCAGGGCGTCGGCGACCGCAAGCTCGCCGCCTACGGCGAGGCATTCCTCGACGTGATCACGCAGCACACGTGACGCGAGTTCGATCGGGCTGAGAAGCGCATTTCAAGCAAGGGAGCGCCCTCGCCGAGCCCGTGGCGGTTGGACCCGTCCCGATCGCGGCGGGCGAGGCTGCAGGTGACCTGCCGGCTTGCCGTCGCGGCGCACCGATGGTTCGCCGGACGGCACAGCGCGGGAAGTCCGGCTCGCCTCGGGCAAGGCCTGATCGACCAGCGTCTTCTCGGCGGCCGAGAGCTCCCTGAACTCGCCCTTCCCGAGATCGCCCAGTTGCAACCCCGCGATCCCGACCCGGACGAGGCGCTCCACGCTCAAACCCGCGGCCTCCGCCATGCGGCGGATCTGCCGGTTTCTCCCTTCGGTCAGCACGATCTCGAGCCATGCGGTCCGGGGCCCCTGGCGGGTGACTTCGACGCGCCGGGCGGTCAGCCGCTCGCCACCGTCGACGATTCCCGCACGCAAGAGCGAGAGCGCGGCATCGTCCGGCGCGGCTCTCACCTGGACATGGTAGACCTTCTCGACGTTCGAGGCCGGGTCCAGGAGCCGCTGAGCCCATTGCGTGTCGTTGGTCATCAGGAGGAGCCCCTCGCTGGCCTTGTCCAGCCGCCCGACAGGCGACAGGAAGGGCAGATCCGTTCCGGCGAGGCAATCGTAGACGGTCGCTCGCTCCTGAGGGTCGTCCCGCGTGGTGACGAGGCCGCGCGGCTTGTTGACCACCAGGTACAGCTTCCGCGTGCCCCGGACGGCTTCACCGTCCACCTCGATCCGGGACAAGTCGGGATCGACCCGGAGCGCGAGGCTGCCCGCAGGGCGGCCGTCGACCCGCACCCGGCCGGCCAGGATCAGCCTCTCGGCTTCGCGGCGCGAGCAGAAGCCGAGTTTCGACAGCGCGCGCGGCAGGCTGACAACGGCCCGGACATTTGCCCGGGCCGGCGAAGGTCGTCTCACGATATGCGAAGAGGCTAGCTTGCGAAGAACTGCTGCGTGCCGTGCGCCTCGATGGCCTGCGCCAGGCGCGAAAGCGCGTGGACGTAGGCGGCGCTCCGAAGGGTCGTCGCGTGCTTCGCGGCCATTTCCCAGATCGCTTCGCCTTCGCGCTCCATCGCGGTCTTCAGTCGAGCATGGACGTCCTCGACCGGCCAGTAATAGCCCTGCCGGTTCTGTACCCACTCGAAATACGAGACCGTCACACCGCCGGCATTCGCCAGGATATCGGGAAGCACGACCACGCCCTTCCGGGCCAGGATGGCATCCGCCTCGGGCGTCACCGGGCCGTTCGCGAGTTCGAGCACGACGCGCGCGCGGACGCTCGCCGCGTTCTCCGCGTGGATCATGTCCTCCAGGGCAGCAGGCACGAGAAGGTCGCATTCGACCGAGACGATCTCGTCGCCGGGTAGTGCCGTGACACCATTGGAGCCCGCGAGGCTTGTCACCGAGCCTGTCCGCTTCGCGGCGAAGAGCCTCTCCAGATCCAGGCCGGACGGGCAGGAGATCGCTCCGCCCGAATCCGACACGGCGACGATCTTGTACCCGTCGGAGGCGAGCAGCCGCGCGATATGCTGGCCGGCATTGCCGAAACCCTGGATGGCGACCCGGCCACCCGGCGCCAGCCCGAGCTTCTCGGCGAGATGGCGGACGAGGTAGAAGCCGCCCCGCGCGGTCGCATCGTCCCGGCCGAGGGATCCGCCCAGAGCTATGGGCTTCCCGGTGATTACGGCCGGCGTGGATTCGCCGACGATCGAGGCATATTCATCGGCCATCCAGCCCATGATCATCGAATTCGTATAGACGTCCGGCGCGGGGATATCCCGGTCGGGCCCGATGATCTTCGAGAAGGCCTGGATATAGGCCCGCGACAGCCGCTCCAGCTCCGACTTGGACAGGGTATGCGGGTCCACACGGACGGCGCCCTTACCACCCCCATAGGGCAGGTTCATCACGGCGCATTTGAATGTCATCCAGAAGGCGAGCGTCTCGACTTCCTCGTCTGTGGAATCCGGATGAAAGCGAATACCGCCCTTGGTCGGCCCGCGTGTATCGTCGTATCGGCACCGCCAGGCCATGAAGGACTTCCGCGAACCGTCGTCCATGCGGATAAGCAGACGAACCTTGGTTGTCTCGCGGGGGTATTTCAGCTTTTCGAGGACGTCGGCGTCCAGTTCGAGATGCCTGGCTGCTTCATCTAGCCGGGTCAGCGCCTGATCCAGCATGGAACCTGAATGCAATCTATCTTACTCCTAGTGGTAGATATGTCTCATGCAAAGCGGGGACGTATGGCGCCTTGCGGAGGATGGCGCAACGCGGAGCGACGCCGCGCTCCCGATTTCTGATCGCGATGGGAGTGGGAGATTGGGTTCGAGAGAAGCAGGAAGCCGAGGCGATAGGGCTGGGGCCGGCCGGAGCTGGAGGCTCCTGGGGGCGGGGGACCTGGACGCGGTGGCGGTCCTCGCTTCCATCGTCCATCCGGACTACCCGGAGGATTTCTCCGTCTTTGCAGAGCGCCTGGCCTTGTTCCCGCAGGGCTGCTTCGCCCTTTGCGACGCCGGGCGGTTGATCGGCTACGCGTTGAGCCATCCTTGGCTTTTCGGGGAGCCGCCGCGGCTCAACTCGCTCCTCGGCGAGTTGCCAGAGCGGCCGACGACCCTTCACGTCCACGATGTTGCGCTGCTGCCCGAGGCGAGGGGAAGCGGCGCAGGATCAGCCATCGTCGCCCGCATCGCTGCTTGCGCAGCCTCGGCCGGGCTCCCGAACCTGTCTCTCGTGGCCGTAGATGGAGCGCTTTCGTTCTGGGAACGGCACGGCTTCCGGGTGGACGATGCGGCCGTACCCTCCGCAGATCTTTCGAGCTACGGAGAGGGCGCCCGCTACATGGTCCGGAAACTCCGGCCTTGACGTGCAGGTCAGGGCTTCGGCGCCTCGCGGGACGCGCGGGGTTGAAACCCGCCCGCTCTTCGCAGACATTTCGGCTGTCATGATCGCGGCACAGCATCAAGGCGCGGCGCCGGGCCAAAGCGGGTTTGTGGGCCGGAGCACGCGGACATGATCCAGGTGCCGGCGCTCGCGCGGCTGATCTCGCCCCACCGCATTTTCCCTCGGCTGCACGCCTCGAGCAGGCGTCAGGTCCTTCGCGACCTGGTCGGCGTCGCGGCCCCGCAACTCGGGGTCGACCACCGCACGGTCTTCAATGCCCTCGTGTCCCAACCGGACCTGCCCACCTTCGGACCGGCCCGCGGGGTGGCGATGCCGCATGCCTGCATCGAGGGGTTGGAGGCGCCCGCGGCGTTCCTTGCCCGCCTTGCGCGGCCGATCCCGTTCGGGGCGGCCGATGGCGAACTCGTGCAAATCGTGGCGCTCGTCCTGTCGCCGCAGGACGACCCATCCACCCTCCTGCGGTCCATGTCCTGCGTGGCCCGCCGCCTGCGGGACCGGGCCGTTCGGGACGCGATCCTGTCGGCCGGGGACTCGGATACGATCTTCTCTGTCCTGGTCTCGGAGGACTGGCGGGAGCCGCTGACGGTGCCTGCGATTTCCGCGCCTTCCCGGGCAGGGCGGCTGGGCTCGGGCTGAGGCCGGCGCTCGAAGACCCCCAGCGGGGAGGCGGCAGAGGTTGCGGTTCAGAGACGTGCCCGAAGCCGGGGTGCGGTCCAATCCAGGAAAGCGCGGAGCTTGCGCGGTACCAGACGTGCCTCGGGATAGACCAGGTTCACCGGCAGGGGCGGAGGTGCGAATTCCTCCAGGATCGCGACGAGCGAGCCGGACCGCAACTCGTCCTCGATCTGATACGAGAGAAGGCGGGCGATGCCGACACCGGCGACGGCTGCGGCGATCGCGGCCTCCGTCGAGTTCACGGCAAGGCGCGTGCGCGGCTCGGCCTCCCACGCCGGGCCGTCGCCCCGGTAGCGCCATTCGGGCGCGTTCGCGAAGCCCCTGAACGTGATGCCGTCATGCGAGAGTAGATCCTCGGGGACCGTGGGCGTTCCACGTTGCGCGAGATAGGCAGGGCTCGCGCAGGCGACCCGCCGCACTTCGCCCACCTTGCGGGCCCGGAGATCATGATCGATCAGGTGTCCGATGCGGACCGCAACGTCGATGTGCTCCTCGACGAGGTCAACCTGGCGATCGTTGAGTAGAAGCCGCATGTCGATCTCCGGCTGCTCCTTCAGGAAGTCGATCGCGAGCGGCAGGAGGTGCGTACGGCCGAACATCGTCGGCGCCGTCACGTAGAGTTCGCCTTTGGGCGTGCTGTACTCGCCCGCGGCGCTCCGCTCCGCCTCCTCGACCTGCTCCAGGATGCGTCGGGCGGATTCGACATAGGCCCGACCGGCCTCCGTGAGTTGCACGCGACGGCTCGTGCGCACCAGAAGCTGAGCGCCCAAGTGCTTCTCGAGGTCGGCGACCTTGCGACTCACCGTGGCGAGCGGCGCGCGCAGCCGCCGCGATCCGGCGGAAAGGCTACCCTCCTCCACCACGGCCAGCAGCACGGACATGGCGTCGAGGCGATCCATCGTGTCTTCCGAAAAATGGGAGGAAGCTTCCTGAGATGCCAGGATACAGCTTCCTGGAGGGAGGCTCTACCTTCCTGTCGGTTCGGACCGCCGGGCGACGCTGGGATGTCCGACATCGCGCCTTCCTGGAGCTTGTCTCATGGCTGCCTCGCTTCCCCGTCGTGCTGTTATGCTCGGGCTTTCCACCGTCACCCTCGGCACGGGTGCGCAGACGATGGCGGCGAGGGCGGACGCGCCGTCCTCCTCCCCCGAGTTGACGCCGCTGGCCCAGATCAAGGTCGGCCGCTTCACCGTGACGGCTCTGTCGGACGGATATGCGGACATGCCGTACAGCTACTTTCCCGGACGCACGCCCGAGCAGGTGGAGGCTGCCGCGAAGGCGCAGTTCACGGCCCGGCCAAGCGGCGTCCGCTTCGTGTTCAACCAGTATCTCGTCGAGGACGGAACAAGCCGCATCCTGATCGATGCCGGGCCGGCGGGGACGCTGGGCGAGACCGGGCGGCTACCTGCCGCCCTAGCGGTCCGCGGCCTGCGGCCGGATCAAATCGATGCCGTCATCGTCACCCACATGCACCAGGATCACCTTGGCGGCCTCGTCGCGGGCGGGAGGCGAAACTTCCCGAATGCGGAGGTCTACGCCGACCGGCGGGACGTAGCGCACTGGACGGATCCGGCCCGTCAGGCCGGCGCCCCGGACTATCTCCAGACCAGCTTCCGTCTCTCGTCCGAACTGCTCCGGCTTTACCCGAAGCTGCAGGCCACCCAGGGCGATCACCGGATCGCGCCTGGGCTGTCGCTGATCGATCTCTCGGGACACACCCCGGGCCATATCGGCGTTCGCCTTGAGGACGGGTCCCGCAGCCTCGTCATGGTCTCTGACATGCTCTTTCCCGTCGTGCATCCGACGATGGGAACGGACGTGAATTTCCTGTTCGAGCAAGATCGCGCGGCCGCGCATGCCATGCGCACCCGGTTCTTTCCCCGGGCCGCGGAGGAGGGGGTGCTGATTGCGGCCACCCACATGCCGTTCCCGGGGCTGGGACGCGTCGTCTCGGAGGGCGGTCGGTTCAGCTGGCTTCCGGCGGATTGGGCGTTCCAGGACTAGGGCCGACGCACGCAGGCTCGCCTTCGAGGAGGCCGACCGAAATGCTTCACAAGTGGCTCCAGCTTGCCTCCACGCCTTCGGTCAAGGCGGCCCGCGAGCGCTATGGCAGTGCCGCTCAATATGCTCGCCTCGACGGCACGCTGGACCGGGACGGACCAGTCCGTAACGACCGGCTCGGCCCGGCCGAGCGGGCCTTCATCGCGGAGCGGGACGGGTTCTATCTCGCCTCCGTCTCGGAAACCGGATGGCCCTACGTTCAGTATCGGGGCGGGCCTGTCGGGTTCCTGAGGGTTCTCGACGAGCGCACCCTCGGCTTCGCCGATTTCCGGGGGAATCGTCAGTACGTCACGACCGGCAACGTGGCCGCCGATGATCGAGTCTCGCTCTTCCTCATGGACTACGCCCACCAGCGACGGCTCAAGATGTTCGGGCATCTGCAGATGATCGAGGCCGGCGCAAAGCCGGAACTCGTCGCGAGCCTCGGGGTGCCGGGCTACGAGGCTGCGATCGAACGCGTGGCGCTGATCCGAGTGGAGGCATTCGACTGGAACTGCCCGCAGCACATCACGCCCCGCTTCACGGAGGAGGAGGTGAAGCGGGCCATCCGTCCGATGCACGACGAGATCGCCCGGCTGCGGGCTGAGAACCAGCGCCTGGCTGGGCTCCTCGGCGACGGCGTTGGCGGAGCGGGCTGACCTCAGGTCGCCGGGCCAGATTTGATGAAGCCGTGTTGGCGGGGCAGGTCAGCTGCCCCGGGCGATGTCCACGACGGCACGGGCGAAATCCCGGGGCGCCTCCTGAGGAAGGTTGTGTCCCACCCCGCCCGTGACGAGCCGGTGCTCGTACCGGCCGGAGAACTTCTTGGCATAGGCGGCAGGGTCGGGGTGCGGCGCCCCGTTCGCGTCGCCTTCGAGCGTGATCGTCGGCACCGCGATGGCCGGAAAGGCCGCGAGCCGCTTCTCGAGGTCGTCATACTGCCGCTCCCCGTCGGCCAAGCCGAGCCGCCAGCGGTAATTGTGGATCACGATGGCGACATGGTCGGGGTTGTCGAAGGCGACGGCGGACCGCTCGAAGGTGACGTCGTCGAAGTTCCATTTCGGCGATGCGAGTTGCCAGATCAGCCTGGCGAAATCGCGCCTGTAGCGGTCATAGCCCTCCCGGCCGCGCTCCGTCGCGAAGTAGTACTGGTACCACCACTCGAGCTCGTTCCTGGGCGGCAGCGGCATCCTGTTCAGCTCGGGGCTCCCGATCAGGTAGCCGCTCACCGACACGAGGGCGTTGCAGCGCTCGGGCCACAGCGCCGCGATGATGTTCGCGGTGCGCGCCCCCCAATCGCAGCCTGCGACCGTGGCCTTGTCGATCCCCAGCGCGTCCATGAGGGCGACGATGTCCGCCGCGATCACCGCCTGCTGCCCGTTCCGCGCCGACGCATCCGAGACGAAGCGCGTGCTCCCGTATCCGCGCAGGTAGGGAACGATGGCCCGATAGCCGGAGGCGGCCAGAAGGGGGGCCACTTCGGCATAGGTGTGGATGTCATACGGCCAGCCATGCAGGAGGATCACAACCGGCCCGTCCTGCGGGCCGAGTTCGACGTAGCCGGTATCCAGGACGCCCGCACGGACCTGCCTGAGCGGGCCGAAGGACGGGTTGATGCCGACGCGGCCGACCTGCGCCCACGCTGGCCGGCCCGCTCCGAGTTGAAGAGAGGCTGTGGCCAAGACTGCGGCGCTGAGGAACCGGCGACGGTCAGGGCCGAATTGTCCTGAACTGCTCATGGCAGGAGGCCTCCTAAGTCGGGAGTGGTGGGATCGGTCGAGTACCCTGGTGCGGCGGATGGGTGCTCAGATCACGTTGTAGGCGACATCGATATTGCCGCTCGTCGCCTTCGAGTACGGACATACCTTCGCGGCGGCTTCCACCAGCTCCTGCGCGACGCTTCGCTCCACACCCGGCATGGATACGTTTAGGCGTGCCCTGAGGGCGTATTCGCCACCATTTGCAAGGAGATCGACCTCCGCATCGACAGCGAGGTCCGAAGGCAGGTCGAGCCTCTTCCCGCGAGCCACCACACCGAGGGCTCCCTCGAAACACGCCGACCAGCCGGCCGCGAAAAGCTGCTCCGGGTTGGTCCCCGGTCGAGAGGAGCCCGGCGACGACAGCTTGATGTCGAGCTGGCCATCGGAACTGCGCGAGACGCCACTCTCGCGGCCTCCCGTCGTATGCGTCCTCGCGGTGTAGATGACCTTGCCGGAACTGCTGCTGCTCATGGTCGTCGGGCCTGACTGGTTCATGGCTTCCTCCTTGGCGCGTGAGAGAGGATCACCGGAAAGACGCTCTCAATCGACGAGCGTCAGGAGCGGCTTGCCCTTCTCGACGATGTAGGTCGCGAGTTCAGCGGCCTTGCCGCTGCCGACATTCCTCACGGCATGCGGCGTTCCCCGGGGTATCATCAGCGCGTCGCCGGCCCGGAGCGTCACCGGGGAGCGCCCATCGAGCACGTATTCGAGCGCGCCTTCGACCACATAGACGAGCTCCTCGCCCGGATGCGTGTGGCGCTGGGCGGAAAGCCCCGGCGCGAATTCAACGAGCACTTGGACGACCTCGCGCCCGGGAATGCTGAGATCCTGCCTCACGAGGTCGGTGCGCTTCAGCCCAGCCAGAACCGCGTCCTGCGCTCTCGCTGCGAAGACTGTCGTCGCCATGACCAGCATCGCCGCGGCGAGCGTCTTTCCAGATGATGCCATGGAGTTGGGCCTTTCTAGTCGCCGCAGGAGCTGAATCTCCCGTCGGGTGTCCTGAGCCGTGAGACACGCGGGAACTCCTCTCGCGGCTCGCCGAAGTCGCTGCACCGGACCCTCCTCAGAGAAGCTGGCGGAGCGGTCTGAACGCGGTTCGAAGCTCGGCGGAGAGGAGCGCCGGTTGTTCCCAGGCGGCGAAGTGCCCGCCCTTCTCGAGCCGGTTGTAATGTATGAGCTTGGGATAGGCTCTTTCCGCCCAGCTCCGCGGGCATTGGTACAACTCGTCCGGAAAGGCGCTGACGGCGACCGGAACGGTGATGTCCAGCGGCGAGAAGAACGGGAGCTTGTTCTCCCAGTAGAGGCGGGCGGAAGACACTCCGCTATTCGTCACCCAATACAGTGTGACATTGTCCAGAATGTCATCTCGCGTGAGCCCCTCCACCTCACCGTCGAAGACGCGCGCGATCAACTCGTAGCTGCGCAAGTCGTGGTCGAGCATCCAAGCGGCGAGACCGATTGGCGAATCCTCGATGCCGTACAGGGTCTGGGGTCGGTTCCCCATCTCCTGGGCATAGGCGAGGCCCTTCTTGAAGAAGAAGGCGAGCTGGTCGTAGGCCTGCCTCTCCTCCGTCGAAAGACCGGCCAGCGCCGGGCCGCCCTGGAGCGCGCTGAAGATCTCGGCCGGCACCGCGAAGGGCATGTTGGTGTGGAGGCCGATCAACCCGGGGGCGGCCTGTACGGCCATGAGTTCGGTCACCATGACACCCCAGTCGCCGCCCTGGGCGGCATAGCGCCGATACCCGAGCCGGTTCATCAGCTCCGCCCAGGCTCGGGCGACGCGCTCCGGTCCCCAGCCGGTCGTCTTGGGCTGACCGGAGAAGCCGTGCCCGGGAAGCGACGGGATCACGACATGGAAGGCGTCCGACGCGCCGGCGCCGTGTGCCGTCGGGTTCGTGAGCGGATCGATGATCTTGAGCTGCTCGGCAATCGAGCCCGGCCATCCATGGGTCACGATCAGCGGCAGCGCATTCTCGTGCTTCGAGCGAACGTGGATGAAATGAATGTCGAGCCCGTCGATCTCGGTGATGAACTGAGGGAACGCGTTCAGCCGCGCCTCGAACCTGCGCCAATCGTGCTCGGTCGCCCAGTAGCGTGCGAGCTTCTCCATCGTCGCGAGTTGAACTCCCTGGGACGCGTCCGCCACGAGTTCCCTACTCGGCCACTTCGTGGCGGCAAGCCGTCGGCGCAGGTCGACGAGCTGCTCGTCGGGGACCTGGACCCGGAAGGGATGAATAGGGTCTCCCGCGCCGTGCGCCGTGACAGGAGAGACGCTGGCCGCGCCCAGGGCTGCTGCGGTTGCCAACAGCGCGCGGCGGTGGGGCGAGAGCGACAGTGCGGTCACGTTGGTCCTCCTCTGCCAAAAGGCTCGTCGGGCGATTGCGTCGCCGACACTGCCAGAGGGGCCGAGGTGCCGCCCGTTATCGCTTGTGAGCCGATGTCAGCGCCCGTGAGCGTCGCGCTCAGGACCCTCCGCGTGGTGCGTGCGCTCCCGATCGCTTATGGTCGGGAGCGTCCATCCGGTGGGGATTGCCCATGGCTAGCCTCTCGCGAGCACCGGCCGGTGAGCGCATATCCTTCGGCCCATTCACCCTGATCGCGAGCGAACGACTCCTGCTGAAGGCTGGCAGGCCTGTCGAATTGGGGGCGCGGACGCTCGACGTGCTCTTGGCCCTCACCTCGCGTCCGCACGAGGCCGTGAGCAAGAGGGATCTCATGGCGCTTGTCTGGCCGGACGTGACCGTCGAAGAGGGAAGCCTTCGGTTCCACGTCGCCGCTCTCCGCAAGGCGCTCGGCGACGGAAAGGATGACGCCCGGTACATCGCGACCTTGGCCGGCCGGGGCTACTGCTTCGTCGCGCCAACCTCTGCATCGGACGATCCGGCGCCTACCCAGGCATCGGCTTCCCCTCTCATTTCGCGCAGCTACCTGCCCGCTCGCCTCGTCCGGATGATCGGCCGGGACGACACCGTGAGGACGCTCTCGGGCGAGCTGCCCGCTTCGCGCTTCATCACGATCGTAGGCCCGGGTGGGGTGGGCAAGACGACGGTCGCCGTCGCGGTCGCATACGATCTGGCGGAGGCGTTCGAAGGCGCGGTCCTTTTCGTTGATCTCGCCGCACTGAGCGATCCGACCTTCGTGGCCGCCTCCGTTGCTGCATCGCTCGGCCTTTCCGTGCAGTCCGAGGATCCAGCGCCCAGCATTGTCGCCTTTCTTCGCGACAAGCGGATCCTGTTGATACTCGACAACTGCGAACACCTGATCGAGGCGGCCGCCGGGCTGGCCGCGCGGATCATGGCCGGCGCGCCGGAGGTTCATCTCCTGGCGACCAGCCGGGAAGCTCTTCGGGTTGAGGGGGAGCATGTCCGCCGGCTGGCGACGCTCGCGGTTCCATCGGATGCGCCTGAACTCACGGCGGCAGACGCCCTCAACTACTCGGCGCCCCAGCTGTTTCTCGACAGAGCCCTGGCGAGCGGTGCCCGCCTCGAGCTCGACGACGAGAGCGTCACGCTGATCAGTGGCATATGCCGCAAGCTCGATGGACTTCCCCTGGCGATCGAGCTCGCCGTTGGGCGGGTCCAGGCCTACGGCCTGCAACAGACGGCCTCTCTGCTCGACCAGCGGCTATCTCTGCTCTGGGGTGGCAAACGGACCGCGCCGCCACGGCAGAAGACCCTGCAGGCCACGCTGGACTGGAGCTACCAGCTACTGACCGACGATGAGCGGAGGGTTCTCGGCCGCCTTACCGCGTTCGTCGGGCAATTCACGCTGGAAGCGGCCCTGGCCGTCGTGCCTGACCTCAATCTCGACGATGGGCTGCTGATCGCGACAGTGGACGGCCTGGTGGCCAAGTCGATGATCGCAGCCCATCCGGTCGGGGCGACCATGCACTATCGGTTGCTCGAGACCACCCGCACCTATGCACGCGACATCGGGCTGGAGCGGACGGAACTCGCTGAAGTGTCTGCGCGCCATGCCCGCTACTGGCAGCGCTGGCTGGAGCCGCCGCAAGCCTCCCCAAGCGCGGCCGAGCGTGCGGCCTATCTGGCGCGCCTCGGCGACGTCCGTTCCGCCCTGGAATGGTGCTTCGGGCCCGACGGAGATCCCGTCATCGGCGTCGGATTGGCAGCCGCGGCCGCACCTGTTTTTCTCGCCATCTCCTTGTTCACGGAGTGCTCCCGCTGGTCGAAATCCGCTCTCCTCGCCCTAGATGCCGGCGGGCGCGGCGGAACGGACGAGATGCGGCTTCAGGCGGCGCTCGGGCTATCGCTGATCTTCACGAGGGGTGAGACGGAGGCTGCCCGCAAGGCCGCAGGCCGGAGCCTGGACATCGCCGGGCGACGCCGAGACACCCTCAGCGAGGTACAGTCGCTGGCGCTGCTCCACATGTTCCACCACCGGACCAGCGATTTCCGGACCGCTCTCCGCTATGGGCGTCAGGCGCTCGCATGCGCCGAGGCAATGAAGGATCCTGTGGCAGCGGCGATCGGCCATTGCGCCGTCGGTGTGTCCCTCCACCACATGGGTGATATCCGCGGAGCTGGTGCGGAGCTCGAGGCGGCCCTGCAGCACGCGAGGGCAGCTGCACGGCCGAGCATGATCTATCTCGGGTTCAGCCATGCCAATTGGGCGAGCGGCACCCTGGCGAGAAACCTTTGGCTGGAAGGCCGGCCGGACGAGGCCGAAGAACGAGCAAGACATAGCGTGGACGCCGCGGCGCTCCTGGGCCGCCCGATCTCACTATCGATCGCTTTCAACTGTGCCGTGACAGTCTTCCTGTGGATCGGGGATCTCCAGAGCGCAGAGCACTACACGGAGCAACTCGTTGCCCATGCCGAGTCCCATTCGCTGACGCCGTTCCGCGCAGTCGGGCGAGGGTTCAGGGGGGAACTCTCGCTCCGGCGGAACGATGCCGAGTTCGCCGTACAGGAACTGCAGGCTTGTCTGAGCGACCTGGAGGCTGCGCGCTACACGCTGCTCGCGACACCTTTCACGATCTCGCTTGCAGAGGGAATGGCCTCGATCGGCAGATCGACGGAAGCGATGGCGTTGCTCGACGAGAGGATCCGGCACGACGAGACGACCGGAGCGCTGGCCTATCTCCCCGAGCTCCTGCGGATGAGGGGAGGAATCACGTTCGGGGCGGATGCCTCAAAGCGTGCGGAAGCAGAGCGCTGCTTCAGGCAAAGCCTCGAGTGGAGCAGAAAACTCGGGACGCCAGCATGGAGCCTGCGCGCCGGATCGGATCTCGAAAGGATGCCGATCGAGCAGAGAGGCAGCTGAAAACGAGGCTTTAACGCGGCCAGAGCTGGCGCGCAGATCAGAGGCGGACGGCTTTTCGATCCGCCAACGCCCGCTCGGCGGCGAGCAGGACGTCCAGTCCCCGCCACGGCTTGCGAAGCGCCCGGACGCCCTCGGGTACTGACAGCTTGTCGTCGTCCCTGCCCGTCGTGACGACGACGTGGACATGGGGCCAAAGGGTCGCGGTCGAACGGGCGAGGTCGAACCCGTCGTCTGGACCTGCCAGTTCCTCGTCCACGAACACGAAAGCAATGCGCTCGCCGTATTGTTTCAGGAAGGCCAGAGCTGCCGATTGCTCAGCACATTCGATGACGACGAGCTCGGTTTCCTCGAGGAGGGTCGCCGCCAAGGCCCTGCTCTCCTCGTTCGACTCGACGACGAGGGCCAATGGACGGTCATCCTGCGACAGGGAGCCGTGCTGGTCGGCGATCTGGCGAACCAACCCGGCCAGCCGTTCGGGCACTCCCTGCTCGAGCAGGTCCTGGTAGAAACCCTGAAGCAGCGTCGCGAATTGGTCCGCTCGCGAGCGACCGCGCCCTCCACCGTGAATCGGGCCCGGTTCGGTAACGATGATCAATGGCCCCTCCCGCCACGTACGGAGTCTTAAGTCCCGGGAAAGGCCTAGGTTTCAGCTTGGCTGATAACAATTGTTAGTAGCAGTATCACGCCGCCGCCGAAGCCCTCGCGCGGCTCGTCCCCGAGATCCGCAGGGTGCCGGTCGCGAGATAGCTCAGCTCGATCGGGCCGCAGGTGCGACGGACTGCCGACAGGATGCCTCTCGGCGCAAGCGCGCCTGCACAGGCGGCGGGGCAACCATTGTCGTTGCAGGCTGCCGCTACGTTCGGTGGGGTCGCATGATGTCTCGCCATCTCCAACCTCTTGCCTGGCTGGCCCGAGATGGAGGTTGGGCGCCGCCCATTTCCGCGGGATGTCGCCGCGGGTCCGGTTGTTGCAGCCGGGCTACGCGGCGAAGTCGTTGACGAAGCCGGATCGTCATAGGAACGCGGTCGAGAACCAGGGCACCGCCGCGATCAACACCAAGCCGGCGAAGAGAGCCACGAGATACGGCCAGATCGCGCCAAGGGCCTCGTCCGGCGAGACGCCGCCGATCTTGCAGGCGAGGTAGAACCCGATGCCGATGGGCGGGGTCATCAGCCCGATATTCATCGCCGTGACGATGACCATCGAATAGTGAATGTCGTTGATCCCGAGATTCCTGGCGATCGGAAACATCAGAGGCGCCATCAGGACGATCGCCGGCAGGCCTTCCAGGAAGCAGCCGAGGACCAGGAACACGGCGATGCTGAGCCCCATGAAGGCGATCCACCCGCCCGGGAGGCCTGTCATGAAGGATGCGACCTGCTGCGCGATGCCGGCCTGGGTAATCGCCCAGGCCATCGCCAGTGCGGTCCCCAGGATGAGGAGGATCGCGCCGGTGAGCGCGGCCGTCTCGACCAGCATCGCGTAGAACGCCCGTCGGCCGATCCCGCCATAGAGCACGATGCCGATCAGGAGCGCGTAGAGCACCGCTATCGTCGAGACCTCGGTCGCGGTCGCGATGCCATCGGCGACGGTCCATCGGATCAGGAACGGCAGGACGAGGGCCGGAGCCGCGACCAGCATCGTGCGGCCGATGACCCCGACCGGGGCCCGCCGCACCCCCTCGAGGCTCTCGTGCCGGGACTTCCAGCGGGCCAGGACGGCCAGCATCAGGAGCAGCACCATCGCGATCGCGAAGCCGCTCGTGAACAGACCCGCGATCGAGACGCCCGCGACGGAGCCCAGCACGATGAGG
The DNA here is from genome assembly GCF_049446235.1 of Enterovirga sp. CN4-39. NCBI lineage: Bacteria > Pseudomonadati > Pseudomonadota > Alphaproteobacteria > Hyphomicrobiales > Methylobacteriaceae > Enterovirga > Enterovirga sp. CN4-39. Next base: position 123,170 of record NZ_JBMSEF010000009.1, read on the forward strand.
ACGATCGAGGGCGGGACCGTATCGGCCATCGCGGCGCCGGTCGCCAGAAGCGCGATCATCTCGCGCGGGGAATGGCCGCGCCGCTTCATCTCCGGGAAGAGTGCCGGAGCGACGGTCGCCATGTCGGAGACCTTCGAGCCGGAGATGCCGGACACCACGAAGAGCGAGCCGAGGAGCACGTAGGACATGCCGGCCCGCACATGGCCGAGAAGCGACGCGAGGAAACTGACGATCGCCTTGCCCATCCCGGTCGCGTCGAGGATGCAGCCGAGGAGGACGAAGACCGGCACCGAGAGCAGGATGAGGCTGGACATGCCCTCGTCCATCCGACCGATGATGACGAAGACTGGAACCCTCGTGGCGAAGGCCAGATAGGTCAGCGTCCCGATACCGAAGCAGAAGGCGATCGGAACACCTGCCGCCAGGGTCACGGCGACAAAGACCACCAGGAACAGGACGATCTTCACCTGTCCCGTCCGGACGAGCGTCGGCGAAAGCAGCCATAGCGCGAGGCCGATGGCTGCCACGACGGCGGCCGCAAGGACGAGGTCGCGCCAACGCGACCTTCGGAGCGCGTAGGTGACCACGATGCCGAACATCGTCACCATCCCGAACGGAATGGCCGAGACGCGGAAGGTGTTGGGGATGTTGAGCGCCGGCGAGGTGATGAACCATTCCTCTGAGGCGTAGTCGAAAGCGGACGGGATCATTCCCGCCAGGAAGGCGGCGACCACGAGGGCCCCGAAGACCTCCACGAACCCGCGTGCCTGCTGGGGCACCCTGTTCAGGAACAGGGTGAGCCGCAGATGCTCGTTCCGGTCGACCGCGATCGCGGAGCCGAGCATGGCGAGCCACAGGAAGCAGAGGGATGCCACCTCGTCGATCCAAACGACGGGGAGCGAGAACACGTAGCGCGACACCACCCCCGCGAAGAGCAGGGCGACGATCGCGACGAGCAACGCCGCGGCGATTGCCTCGAGCGGCCGCATGAAACGGGAGCCGGGCCGCGCCCCCTCCGTCTCGATCAATGCGACGGACGGGACACCGGGGACGAAGGCCTCGGCCGAAGCGGTGCTCGAACGGGTCATGGAGGAACCGAGTATCTCGACCTCGCCCATCAGGGGCGGGCCGGGGAAAGGGCAGCCCGGCTCCGGGCCGCCCGATTTCAGGGCGCTGTCAGGCGAGCTTTCCGGTGGAGCGCTCCAGGATTGCCCAGGCCTCGTCGCCGTACTTGCCCTTCCATTCCGCATAGAAGCCGGCCTGGCGCAGCTTGTCGCGGAAGGCGTCGATCTTGGGCTGGTTGAACGTCATGCCCTTGTCGGCCAGCTCCTTCTGGAGCGAGGCATTGAGCTGGGCGACGTCGGCGCGCTCCTTCATGCCCGCCTCGTTGACGTGCTTGGCGACCACCGTGCGCAGGTTCTCGGGAAGGCGCTCCCAGGCGCGGCGGTTCGCCAGGAACCAGAACCCGTCCCACATGTGGTTCGTCAGCGAGCAGTATTTCTGGACCTCGTACAGCTTCGCGGTCGAGATGATCGCGAGCGGGTTCTCCTGGCCGTCGACGGTCTTGGTCTGCAGCGCCGTATAGACTTCGGCGAAATTGATGCTCGCCGGCGCGGATTCCAGCGCCTTGAACATGGACGTCCAGAGCGGGGAGACCGGCACCCGGATCTTGAAGCCTTTGAAGTCCTCGGGGGCAGCGATGGGCTTCGTCGAGGAGGTCGTCTGGCGGAAGCCGTTGTCCCAGATCTTCTCCATCGCGACGAGGTTCGCCTTGGCGATCTGCGCGCGCACATAGGCGCCGAGGTCGCCGTCCATCGCCTTCCAGACCGAGTCGTAATCGGGGAACGCGAACCCGACGCCATTGATCGAGGCGGCTGGTACCAGCGTCGACAGGATCAGCCCCGAGAGGGTGAAGAACTCGATGCCGCCCGAGCGGAGCTGGCTCAGCATGTCCGTGTCCGAGCCGAGCTGGTTGGACGGGAAAATCTGGATCTCGACCTTTCCCCCGGTCTCCGCCTTGATCGCCTCCGCCATCTCGCGGGCGCGAACGTTCATCGGATGGGTAACGGGGAGATTGTTGGCGTACTTGTAAGTGTACTCGGCCGATTGCGCGCGAGCGATCCAGGGTGCGCCGATCGTACCGCCGACCAGGGCGGTCGAGGCAGTCGCCTTCAGCAGCAAGCGACGAGACAGGTCCATCTAAGCTCTCCCCTCGATCCTGGCGCGCAGCCAGCGACGTTTCCCAAATCCGGGCGATCCATTCTCGGCCGCCTCGTTGGCCGGGAGTGTTGAGACAGGCCGAACCAAAGATCAAGCAGCCGGGACCTATGCATTGGGCCAAGAACCCTCCCCGGTGCACGCCATGCGAACTCTGCTAAGCAGGGGTGCGGCGCGCTGCATGCGCCGGCACGGCGGCGGGGCGATCGTCGACCTCGCCCTTGTATCCGGCATGCGGGGCAACCTCGGGCGCTCGGCCCACGGCGCATGGAACGGTGGCGTCATCACCCTGACGCAGGTCATGGCGGTCGAGCTCGGAACGGTCGGCTGACGGCCTCCCAGTCGGTGGCCGGGGACGCAGGGTCGGTTTGACCCAGGACACACCTCACACTACGCCCCGGGCCTCTCCCCGGGCGAGGTGACGATCCGTCTTGATCCTGTTCGACACAGTTGCCGCCGCGCTCGACTGGCTGGGCGTGATCGTCTTCGCGGTCTCCGGCGCTCTGGTCGCGTCGCGCAAGCAGATGGACATCGTCGGCTTCGCGATGCTCGGCACCGTCACCGGGATCGGCGGAGGCACGCTGCGCGACATTCTTCTCGATACCGGGCCGGTCTTCTGGGTGACGGAACCGGCCTACCTGATCGTCTGCGTGATCGTCTCGGGGCTGGTCTTCCTGACGGCCCATTTGCCTCAGAGCCGGTATCGCGTGCTCCTCTGGTTCGATGCGCTCGGCCTCGCGCTTTTCGCCGTTACGGGTGCCGAGCGCGCGCTCCTCGCTGAGACAGGGCCCGTGGTCGCAGTCGCCATGGGGGTGATCACGGCGACGTTCGGCGGGATCATCCGGGACGTTCTGGGCCATGAAAGCCCGGTGGTGCTGTCGCGCGAGGTCTACGTGACGGCCGCCCTGATCGGGGCGGTGGTCTTCGTTGGGCTCACGGGGCTCGGCCTCTCCCGCGAAAGCGCGCTTGCGGCCGGGCTCGCGGCGGGGCTGCTCGTACGCGGGACAGCGCTCTGGCGGGGTTGGTCGCTACCGCGCTACAGGCCTCGCCCAGGCCGCGGCCCAGACGGGCCTTAGTGGATTTCCGGTTCCTCGAGGCAGCGCCCTCCGGGAAGCCGAAGCCGCCGACCTCATGTAGCCGCGGCCACGACGCCGGGCAGGAGTGGCCGAGCGAGATGACGCTCTCCGTCAAAGTCTCGCCATCGCAACTGAAGGATGAAAGGCTTGGCTCGTGGCCCTGTCGGAAACCGGCTGCGTCCGAAACCGGCTTGAGCTGGAGATCACCGGGGCGCCAGGGTCCCAAACAGTCCCGCGCCAGCTGAGGGGAGCAGCCGGCTGGACCTTACTGCGTCGTCGGCAAGGCTTTCATCGCGCCCTTGATGCACTCGGCTGCCTGCTGATCCAGCATGTCCTTCAGCGTACCGGTGGGTGGCGCGTTCGTCAGCGATGCCGCGTAGTATTGCTTCATCGTATCGGCCGGCATCGCCGCGATGCTCTCGGCGATGCACCCGCAATACGACGTCACGAGGGCCTGATTCGTCGTCTGCTTGCTGGCCGAGGCGATGCACGACGAATATCCGCTCGACTTCGCCTTCGCCCGAAGGTTCTTCCAGCCCTCATCCGTCAGCCCGTCCAGGGGGCCCTGCGCAAGCGCCGGGGCGACCAAGCAGCTGAGACCGAGAGCCAAGAGGCCGAACTTCGCCTTCCTGGACGCGGGAAGCATGGGTCATTCTCTCCGATGCGCGGCAGACCGCGCGGATTCCGAGGGTTCAAACAGGCGCGACGATGCCCTGTTCCGGCCGTGCACGGTCCTCGTTCGGCACAGAGTCAATGCGGACGATACCCGAAGGCGAGAACTTGCCTGGGTTTGCGCAGCCATGCAGCTGGCCGGCAGGCCCTAGTGGATCTCCGGCTCACCGACCCCGCCTGCGCCCTCCAGGAAGTCGAAATCGCAGCCCTCATGAGCCTGCCGGACATGCTTTGCGTAGAGGCGGTTGTAGCCACGGGGGTACTCGCCCCGAGGCGGCGTCCAGCTCTTGAGCCGCTCCGCGATTTCGTCGTCAGAGAGATGTGCGTGCAGGCGCCGACCGGCCACGTCGACAGTGACTAGGTCGCCGTTGCGGAGGGCTGCGAGCGGCCCGCCGATTGCTGCCTCGGGCGAAACATGCAGGATGCAGGCGCCGTAGCTCGTGCCGGACATGCGGGCATCCGAGATGCGGACCATGTCGCGCACGCCCTGGGCGAGGAGCTTCTTGGGCAAGGGCAGCATGCCCCATTCCGGCATGCCCGGGCCGCCGATTGGGCCGGCGTTGCGAAACACCATCACGTGGTCCGGCGTGACGTCGAGATCCGGATCGTTCACGGCCGCGGTCATCTCGTCGTAATGGTCGAAGACGATGGCCGGCCCCGTATGCTGCAGCAGACGCCGCTCCGCTGCGGGCGGCTTGATCACGCAGCCGTCGGGCGCGAGGTTGCCGTAGAGGATCGCCGTCCCACCGGAAGCCGCAATCGGCTGGTCGAGCGGCCGGATGACGTCGTCGTTGTAGACGGCCGAATGGGCGAAGCCCTCGCCGAAGGCGCCCGACACGGTGCGCGCATCGAGGTGCAGCATGCCTTCGAGCCGCTTGAAGAGCGCACGCGTCCCGCCGGCTATGTGGAGATCCTCCATCAGCCAGGCGCCCGACGGACGCAGGTTGGCGATCACCGGCACGCGCCCGGCGAAGTCGTCGAAGTCGCGCAGGCTTACCTCAACGCCGGCGCGGCGGCCCATCGCGACCAGATGGATCATGGCGTTGGTCGAGCCGGCGAGCGCATTGTGCACCACGAGCGCGTTCTCGACCGAGCGCCGGTCGATGATGTCGGACGGCTTCAGGTCCTCCCAGATCATCTCGACGATGCGCCGTCCGCACTCCGTCGCCATCCGGGGATGGGCGGCGTCCGCAGCCGGGATCGAGGTCGCGCCCGGCAGCGTCAGGCCGAGTGCCTCGGCAATGATGGTCATCGTCGAGGCCGTACCCATCGTCATGCAGGTGCCGGCCGAGCGGGCAATCCCGGCCTCCATGTCGTTCCATTGCTGGTTCGTGATGGTGCCGGCTTCCTTCTCGGCCCAGTATTTCCAAACGTCCGAGCCCGAGCCGACGATCTGCCCGCCGAAATGGCCGCGCATCATCGGGCCGGCCGGCATGAAGATCGTGGGCAGGTCCATGCTGATGGCGCCCATGATGGTGGCGGGCGTGGTCTTGTCGCACCCGCCCATCAGAACCGCCCCGTCGACCGGGTGCTGGCGAAGCAACTCCTCGACCTCGAGCGCGAGGAGGTTGCGGTAGAGCATCGTGGTCGGCTTGGTGAAGCTTTCCGAGAGCGACAAGGCCGGCAACTCGACCGGGAAGCCGCCCGCCTGCCAAACGCCGCGCTTCACTTCCTCGACGCGTGCCTTGAAGTGCTGATGGCATTGCTGCAGATCGCTCCAGGTATTGATGATGGCCACGACCGGCTTCCCGGCGAAGTCGGCGGTCGAATAGCCCATCTGCAGCATCCGGGACCGGTGCCCGAATGAGCGGAGGTCCTGCGGCGCGAACCAGCGCTGGCTGCGAAGATCCTCGGGAGTTTTGCGCCTGCTCATGGTCTCGCTCACCGCCCGTTCGCCTTCCGCCAGGCGGAGAACTGCGCCGGCGTCTCGGGATCCGTCGGCGGATAGAGGCCCAGGATCGACCGGCCCTTGCGAACCTCCTCCGTCACGAAATCCTCGAAAGCCGTCATCTCGACGGCCTCGTCCGCGAGTTCCTCCGCGAGATGGGCGGGAAGGACGACGACGCCCTCGGCATCGCCCACGATCACGTCACCGGGAAAGACGGGTGCCTCGCCGCAGCCGACCGGCACGTTGATGTCGATCGCCTGAAGCCGGGTCAGGTTCGTCGGCGGGGCCGGGCGGCGATGATAGGCGGGGATGTCGAGGCCTGCGATCTCGGGCGAGTCGCGGAAGCCGCCATCGGTCACGATCCCGGCGACGCCGCGCTTCATGAGGCGCGTGACAAGGATCCCGCCGGCGGAAGCGGCCCGAGGGTCCCCACGGCTGTCGATCACGAAGACCGCCCCCGGCGGGCATTCCTCCACGGCCTTGCGCTGCGGGTGGGATCGGTCCTGGAAGACGGAGATCGGGTTCAGGTCTTCCCGAGCCGGCATGTAGCGAAGCGTGAAGGCCGGGCCGACCATCGGGGCGCCGCTCGGGTTCAGCGGATGGACGTCCTGCATGAACTGGTTTCGCAGCCCGCGCTTGAAGAGTGCCGTCGTCAGCGTGGCGACAGAAACCGTCTTCAGCTTGGCGCGCGTTGCCTCCGACAGCATGCGCTTCCTCCCGATGTGAGCCGTCTGGTGCGGCTGACTTCATCTAGCGTTGCCGAGGTAGCTTGCGCCAGCCGCTTCTTGCCCCGGCCTGCCTGTTTCGGGCAGGGCAGGGGAGGCGAGGACACGCGATGGCTGCAATCGATGACCCCAAGGCGCTGCTGACGCGCCTCTTCAACGCGGCGGTCGCTTCGGCGCAGCCGGCGCGGGTCTTCGCCCGCCACCTGCCTGAGCCGCCGCGCGGCCGCACGCTGGTGATTGGCGCCGGCAAGGCTTCGGCCGAGATGGCCCGTGCGCTCGAGGAGCACTGGCCGGGCGAACTCTCCGGCCTCGTCGTGACGCGTTATGGTCATGCGGCCCCGACCCGTCGCATCGAGATCGTCGAGGCGTCCCATCCCGTGCCGGATGCGGCAGGTGAGCGTGCCGCCCGGCGGATTCTGGAACTCGTCCGCGGGCTCACGGCGGACGATCTCGTGATCTGCCTCATCTCCGGCGGCGGTTCGGCTCTATTGGCGCTGCCAGCCGAGGGTCTGACCCTCGCGGACAAGCAGGAGATCAACCGCGCGCTTCTTCGCTCCGGTGCGGATATCGGCGAGATGAACATCGTCCGCCGGCACCTGTCAGCCATCAAGGGCGGCCGGCTCGCGGCAGCTTGCCATCCGGCGAGGGTGGTCACGCTCGCGATCTCGGACGTGCCGGGCGACGATCCGGCCGTGATCGCCTCCGGCCCGACCGTGCCGGACGCAACCACTTGCGAGGACGCCATGGCCATCCTGGCCCGCTACGGCGTCGAGGTTCCGGCGGCCGCGCGCGAGATCCTGGAGAGTGGTCGCGGCGAGAGCGTGAAGCCGGGCGATCCGCGCCTCGCCGGCTCGGAGTTCCACCTCATTGCCACGCCCCAGATGGCGCTCGAGGCCGCGGCGGCCGTCGGCCAGGAAGCCGGCATCCCGGTGCACATCCTAGGAGACGCGATCGAGGGCGAGGCGCGCGACGTCGGCAAGGTGCTGGCCGGGATCGCCCTCCAGATCGCACGCCGAAACCAGCCTTTCCCGAAGCCTTGTCTTCTCCTCTCCGGGGGCGAGACGACCGTCACGATCCGCGGAGAGGGCAGGGGCGGCCGCAATGTCGAATTCCTGCTCGGGCTCGGCCAGGCGCTCACCGGCCATGCCGGCATCCATGCACTGGCCGGTGACACCGACGGGGTGGACGGGGCCGAGGAAGTCGCAGGCGCCTATCTGGCGCCGGATTCCATCGGGCGGGCGCTCGAGAAGGGCATCCGGATCGCCGACAGCCTCGCCCGCAACGACGGCCACGGCTTCTTCGAGGCGCTGGGTGACCAGGTGGTGACCGGCCCCACGCTGACCAACGTGAACGATTTCCGGGCGATCCTGATCGAGTGAGGGTCAGAGCTTCGGCAGTCGCTGCTTCATCTCCGCGATGCTCGCCCAGGGATCGGCCTTCAGGCTGGCCACGCGGGTCGGGACCGTCCGGACTGTGAAGGCCTTCGGGTCGAGGCTCGGCACGACCTCGTCCCAGGTCAGAGGCACCGAGACCGGCGCGCCTTCGCGCGATCGGGTCGAGTAGGGCGCGACCGCCGTCGAGGTCGGGTCGTTCCGGAGGTAATCGATATAGATCCGCCCCCGGCGCTCGGCGATGGATTGCTTCGTGAGGTAGCGGTCCGGCGCATCCTTCGCGAGGGCGTTCCCCACGGCCTTGGCGAAGCTCTTCACGTCGCGCCATTCGTAGCGGCGCTCGATCGGCACGACGAGGTGGAGGCCCTTGCCTCCGGTCGTCTTCGGGACGCTCGCGAGTCCGAGGCTGTCGAGCTTGGCCCTCAATTCATGCGCGGCCGCGACGACGTCCGGGAAGGCGAGCCCCTCGCCGGGATCGAGGTCGAAGACCACCTGGTCGGGCCGGTGCGGCTTGTCGACATGCGAGTTCCAGGGATGGATCTCGAGCACGCCCATCTGCACCAGCGCGATCAGGCCGCGGCTATCCTCCAGGTATAAGTAGGGTTCCTCGAAGCCTTCGATCGGGATCTGCTTGAGCTCCGGCGGGACACCCGAGCCGGCATGGCGTTGGTAGAAGCACTTCTTTTCCCGGCCGGTCGGGCAGCGGACCAGCGTGATCGGCCGCCGCGCCACATGGGGCAGCATCACGTCTGCGACGGCCAGGTAGTATTCGGCCAGATCGCGCTTGGTGACGCCCTGCTCGGGGTAGAGCACCTTGTCGGGGCTCGTGAGACGGACGCCGTCGATCTCGGTTTCCTCCTTCGCCATCCCAGTCTCAGCCCTCCGTCACGGCCGCGATCACCCGGCTTGGCCGGGCCCCCTCCTGCATCTGCTCGAAGGTGCATTGCGAGGGCGCCTTGTCGGGCCTCCAGCGCAGGAACCGCGTGCCGTGCCGGAAGCGCCCGCCGGTGACATGGTCGTAGCGCACCTCGGCGACGAGCTCGGGACGGAGCGGCTGCCATTCCGTGCTGCGCTCCGTCGCCCAGCGGCTCGGTCCGCCGGGCGCGTCCCCGGTGAAGCCGGGCGGCTCGATCAGCGCCTCCAGCCTCTTCGTCAGGCCCGGCTTCTCGGCATCGGCGATCCCCGACGTAAAGCCGACATGGTCCAGGCGCCCCTCCTCGTCGTAGAGGCCGAGGAGCAGGGAGCCGACCAGCTTGCGCTTCGCCTCGTAGCGGAAGCCGCCGACCACGCAATCGGCGCTGCGCAGGCGCTTGATCTTGAGCATGGCGCGCTCGCCTGCCTCATAGCGGCCGTCCACGCGTTTCGCGACAACGCCGTCCAGCGCCCCGCCAGCCTTGGCGAGCCAACCCTCCGCCTCGGCCCTGTCGCGGGAATAGGGCGAGAGCCGCAACAGGCTCCTGTCATCCAGGGATCCCCAGAATGCCTCGAGCGCCTCCCGCCGCTCCGACAGGGGCACATTCCGCATGTCCCGGCCTTCCGGCGTCAGCAGGATGTCGAACAGGATCAGCCGGGCCGGCGTCTCCCGCGCGAGCTTGCGGATGCGGCTTTCGGCCGGGTGCAGCCGGAGCTGAAGGGCATCAAAGCTGAGCGTTTCCTCCTGCGGGATGGCGAGTTCGCCGTCGAGCACGAACGAGGCCGGCGCCAGCTCGCGCAGCGCCTGCACGACCTCCGGAAAATAGCGCCCGAGCGGCTTGCCAGACTTCGCCCTGAGCTCCACCTCTTCGCCCGCCTTGAAGGCGAGGCAGCGAAACCCGTCCCATTTGGGCTCGAACTGCCAGCCCTCGCCGGCCGGAACTTCATTGACCGAGCGCGCCTCCATGGGGTGCGTGTCGAGGCCGACCGGCAGGCTGGAGATCGCGTCGGGTTGCTTGGACGCAGGAGCGCTCATCCTTGAAGAACGAAGCGGGGCGGGGGCGGTTCAACGACCGCAATCAAGGCGTTCGCCCGCGCCCCCACACACGCCGTCCTCTCCGCCCCGCTTCGGGCCCAATGGTGGCGGCCGGCGGGCAGTCTTCTGCCACCGCTTAAAAGGGACCACGCGCCGCACGCTGAGCGCGACGTTGGCATGGGGACGAATTGAGATTGAAACATTGGAGTGCGAGCAGTCGCCCGCGCCGCCCTAACGAGAGACCACGAGCCCAGACCCGAGCAGATGCGCATCCGTTACAAAGTCGCCCTGGTCGGGATCATCCCGATCACGGTCGCGGCGGCGATCGCGCTCATCGCGTGGCTCCTCCTCGACCAGGCCGAGCGCGCGCGAAGCGGAGCCGCGCTGGCCGGCGCCGCCCTGAGCGATCTGGTCCAGGTCGTGAATGCCCGGGAGAGCTACATCCGGGCGCAGCCGGGCGGGCGTGAGCAGCAGGCGGAGCGCTTCAACGCGGCCGCGGCGCGAGCCCGTGCCCTCCTCGCGGAACTCGACGATTCCGGCGCGGATACCCAGCGGACCACGGCCGAGGAGTTGCTGCGCATCCTCGACAGCTATTCGGGCGAGATGGCGCAGCTCAGGTCCCTGACGCGGGCGAGCGATCAGAAGGTTGCCGAACTGAACGCCCGGACCGCGTCGCTGGTCGTGCTGACCGATCGCGCCCGCACGCGACAGCACGCCTCCAATGCCGACATCATCGCGTCGATCACGGGAGGCGACCGGAAGCTCCGCCAAGCCCGCGACATCGTCAGTGGCGCGCATGACCTGCGGGCCGCCGCGCTCGAAGGGCGGCTGGTCGCGGCGGGTGACGGCCAGGCGGCAGGGGACACGTCGCTGCTCGCGGAGGCGCGGATCAGGAACGCGGCGGAACGGCTTGCGGACAGCCTGCGGGCCGCCGGCGATTCCCGCGCGGCCGACCAGCTGAAGGTGAGCGTCGCCGGGGCGGTGACCCGTGATGGCGCGAGGCGGTTCGACGACTGGATCGAGCGCCTCATCAAGGTGAACGCGACCGAGGAACGCGCGCTCCACGACGAGGTGACACAGCTTCTCACCTATGCCGTCCAGGCGGCCGAGACGGAGCAGGCGACGCAGAACATCGCCATCGAGATGCTGGAACTGGAGCGGCTCACGACCACCGCGCTTGCAAGGCGCGATGCGGATGCGGTCGCCCGCATGGTGGGCGAGAGCAAGATCCTGGCGCGCACCATCGGCGAGTTGCCGATCTCGCCGCTGATCCAGACCGAAATGATGGAGGCCACGAGTCAGTGGCAGGAGCGCCTGGCGGCGGCCGGAGAGAGCATCCGCGAGCAGAATGCGATCCTCTCGCGCATGATGGAGACCGCCGAGGTCATGACGTCCCGGGCGAGCGGCGTCTACGAGACACTCACCTCCAATGCGGACCGCATCGGCCATCTTGTCCGGACGACGCTGGTGATCGGCGCGGCGATCGGGCTCCTGCTCGGCTCACTGACGGCCTATGTGGTCGCGCGCTCCATCACCCGGCCGTTGCGCAATCTGCAGCGGCGCATGATCGGGCTTGCGGCCAACCCGGCCGGCAGCCTGATCGAGGAGGCAAACCGCCGGGACGAACTCGGCGCCATGGCCCGGGCCGCGAACGTCTTCGTGACCGAGCTCAGCCGGCGGGAGCGCGACCTGCGCGGCGCCAAGGAATGTGCCGACATCGCCCTGGCCGAGCTTCGGGACGCGCAGCGCAGCCTGATCCAAGCCGAGAAGCTCGCGTCCCTCGGCCAGCTCGTGGCGGGCGTGGCCCACGAGATCAACACGCCGGTCGGGGTCGCGATGACGACCTCGACGGCGCTCGAAAGCGAGGTGGAGACGCTGCGCAAGAAGGTCGAGAGCGGGCGTCTCCTCCGGTCGGACATGACGCGTGCCGTCGATCGCCTGTCGGAGGGCGCCCGCCTCACCTTCGTCAACCTGAACCGCGCGGCAGAGCTGGTCTACAGCTTCAAGCAGATCGCCGCCGACCAGGCATCGGGAGAGCGCCGGCGGTTCGAGCTGAAGGGCTGGCTACACGAGTTGCTCACGAGCCTCGGCCCGATGCTGCGCCGCGCAGGGCACGAGATGAGCGCTGAGTGCCCTGACGATCTCATGCTGGACTCCTATCCGGGCGCGCTCGTCCAGGTGATCACGAACCTGATCTCCAACGCGCGGGACCACGCTTTCCCGGATGGCCGCAGGGGGCATCTCTCGCTCGTCGCCACGACCCTGCCGAGCGATTGGGTGAGGATCGAATTCTCCGACGACGGCGTCGGCATCGCGCCCGAGCACCTCCCTAAAATATTCGACCCATTCTACACGACCGGCCGGGACCGAGGTTCGACCGGCCTCGGGCTCCACATCATCTACAATCTGGTGACGGGAACGCTCGGAGGGCGGATCGACATCGAGAGCCGCCGCGGGGAGGGCACGACCGTCCGGATCGACATCCCTGCGACGGTCCCGGCGGGGCCGGAAGCGGACGCGCGGCGCAAGGCCGAGCTTGTGGAGGAGGGGACATGAGAACCGCTTTCGGGCTGAGCCTTCTCGGTCTCCTGGCCGTCTCGGCGGCCCCCGCCAAGACCCTGGTCTTCTGCTCGGAGGGCGATCCCCGGTCGCTCAATCCCCAGCTCGTGACGGACACGACCGGAATGAATGCCGGACGCCCGATGTTCAACAATCTGGTGGAGCTGGATAGCGGGACGCTGCAGCCTGTTCCCGCGCTGGCTGAAAGCTGGACGATCTCCGAGGACGGGCTCGCCTATACGTTCCACCTCCGGCGGGGCGTGAAGTTTCACGCGAGCGAGCGCTTCAAGCCGTCGCGCGACCTCAACGCGGATGACGTCATCTTCTCGCTCGAGCGGCAATGGAAGCAGAGCCACCCGTTCCACAAAATCTCTGGCGGCCAGTACGATTACTTCCGCGACGTCGGGATGCCGGAATTGCTCGAGCGCGTCGAGAAAATCGACGACCACACGCTCCGGATCACCATCAAGCGGCCAGAGGCGACGTTCCTGCCGAGCCTCGGGATGCCCTTCAACGTGGTGCTCTCGGCCGAATACGGGCAATTCCTGGCGCGCGAAGGCCGAAAGGAGCTCATCGACGAGGCGCCGATCGGGACGGGGCCCTTCGTTTTCGCGGGCTACCAGAAGGACGTCGTCGTTCGCTATCGCGCCTTCGAGGATTACTGGGGCGGGCGCCAGCCGGTCGACACGCTAGTTTTCTCCATCACGCCGAATGCGGCCGTCAGGCTGACGAAGCTCAAGTCTGGCGAATGCCACGTGATGGCCTATCCAAACCCCGCCGACGCCGACCGCATCTCCGCCGACCCTGCCTTGCGGCTCCTGAGCCAGGAGGGGCTGAACATCGGCTATGTCGGGCTGAACACGACGATGAAGCCGTTCGACGACGTGCGCGTGCGCCGCGCGGTGAACATGGCAATGGACAGGGCCGCGATCGTGGAGGCCGTCTATGGTGGCGCCGGGACAGTGGCGAAGAACCCGTTCCCGCCCATGCTCTGGTCCTTCAACGCCGAGATCCGCGACTACCCCTTCGACCTGGAAGGCGCGCGGAAGCTGCTCGCGGAGGCGGGCCACGCCGCCGGGTTCGAGACCGAGCTGTGGTACCTGCCGGTCAGCCGCCCCTACAATCCGAATGGCAAGCGTGTGGCAGAGATGATCCAGGCGGACCTCGCCAAGCTCGGGATCCGGCTGCGCCTGTTGACGGCCGACTGGAGTGCCTACCGGGCGAAGCTGCTGGCCGGGGAAGCGCCCATGGCGCTGTTCGGCTGGACAGGCGATATCGGCGATCCGGACAACTTCCTCGATGTTCTGCTCGGCTGCACATCCGCCCGTCCGGGCGGCAACAATATCGCCAAATGGTGCGAGCCCACCTATGACAGCCTGGTCACCCGGGCGAAGCGCATTCTCGATCGCAACGAACGCGAGGGCCTCTATCGGGAGGCACAGGCCATTGCGAAACGCGAGGCGCCCTGGGTGCCGATCGCCCATTCGCTGGTCTTCATGGCGACCCGCAAGGAGGTCACGGGCTTCCGCATGGACCTCCTCGGCCGGCACGCTTTCGACAAGGTCGACCTGCAGTGAACGAGTTCAGCGGGCGCTGACCTCGATGGCGCGGATGGCCTTGCGGACCGGCGTGCCTCTGGCGGCGGCGAGGCATTCGGGCGCCACGTAGGGCCAGGCCTGCTTCCCGCAATCGGCGGCGGCTGCCTGGTGCGCGGGCGCAGGCTTCGCGTCCAGCGAAGCGGATGGCGCAGGTGCGAGGGCGGCGGGCGCCGCCGCCACGGACGCGCTCTCGCCGGCGCTGATCAGCACGAACTCGCCGAGCGCCGCGGCGAGCGCGGCTGCCGTTCCCGCCATCTTCAGTTTCGTCGACATCATGCCTCCCTGCAGCCTCGTCACCGGGCCGTTCTCCGTTCGGCCTCTCTCTGCGGGATCGCGGTGTCGTGTGAATTGCGTGGTTCGGGCCCTTGATTTCGTGCCGTGCGGCATCGTTTCAGGTTGGAGCGCCTGCCGAAACAGAGCCGGCATGGATCGCGATTATCTCAAGACCTGTTAAGCTTGCGGGCGCGAGCTCGGAGGGGTCCCAGTCGGATGCAGCCCACCAGAGCGTCAGTCCTCGCGATAGGCCTTCTCGTCGGGGCGCTGCCGGCTGCGGCCCAGGGCCTCGACTGTACAAAGGCTCGCACGCCGGTCGAGCAGGCGATCTGCGCGACGCCGGGGCTGATCGAGCAGGATCGCGCGCTAGCGATCGCCTATTCGGCGCGCCTCGGCCGTGAGCCGGCGCAAGCCGGCGCATTGCGGGGCGAGCAGCGGAGCTGGCTTGCGAACCGCGACCGCCTCTGCGCCTCGAAGAACGAGCCGCTCCAGCGCGTGGCCGCGTGCCTGCAGGGCCTTTATCGAACCCGACTCACGGCCATGAACGCTGCGGCCGCTGCCACCCCAGCGGCCGCGATGCCCCTGCCGCCCGCCAACCCCGGCGCGGCCGTGCGGCCTGGACCCGCCGCGGCGCCGACGGACGCCCAGGTACTGCCGTCGCCCCCTCTTCCTCCGGTCGCGGCGCTGCCGGTCTCGGCCGCTCCCGCGGAAGCCTCGCTGTCGCGCAGCACGGTTCCAGCCGCCGGCCGGACAGACGTGATGCTCGCGGTGCAGTCTCCCGGCCGCTTTGCGATCCGCGCCGAGAGCCGGACCGGCATGGCTCTGCAACTCGTGAGCCAGATGTCGGGACCGGGCGAGCACCAGGGCGAGCCGGGCGTGAAGGACGGCCGGATCGACGAACTCCTCGACGCGGGCACCTACAAGCTTCGGGTCCTTGGTGCGCCGAATGCGCCGGGCGAGGCCAAGCTGGTGATCGAGCCGGTCCGCGAACGCGGCGAGATATCGGCGGCACTGGCCCATGGCGGCGCGGCCTCGACCGACCTGTCCGATCTGACCCAGCGTTCCTGGTGGTTCCAGGTCGAAAAGCCCGGCCGCGTCTCGGTCGAGGCGGCGGGGCGCAGCCTTGCGGACCTGCGCCTCTGGCAGAATGGGCGGGACCTCGCACCTGTCGAGCCTAGAATCTCGCGGGTAACGCCAAAATCAGGCCATCCGCTCACCCGCGCCCGGATCGATGGCGAGGTCGAGCCGGGCCTCTATCTGATCACCGCCTATGGCGGGCCGAAGCTCGCCTGGACGGACGGCGATCCGGCCGAACCGCTTCACGTCAGGCTCGGGCTTCCCGAGCCAATGGGCGGATGGGTCGAGGGCACGATCGGCCCGACGGGTGCGGCCCGCTTCGAGGCGCCCGGCGCCGCAACCCAGTTCCTTCTTGAGCTTCCCGAGCCCACCGCGGCGACCCTCTCCGTGCGCCGCGAGACCGGTTCCGCGGTCACGGCCGCCATCTCGAAGGCGACGCGCGAGCCGTTCGTAACGCTGTCCAGCAGCGGCGACCCATCGAAGCCGGCTGTCGTCGAGGTGTCGGGCCAGGAGGGACAGCCCTTCCGCCTGCGTGCTCTCGATCCTTCGGCCTCGCGCCGCATCTCGGGGGGCGGCCCGCACTGGATCGCGGTGGATGTCGCCGGGGAGGGCGGAGACGAGGTCCCGGCGACGGTGCTCCTCGCCCGGTTCGAACAGGGCAGGGGCGGCCGTGTCCTCGCCTCCAATGCGCCGCAGGTCGGCCCGGGCATGGCCTGGCGCCAGAAGCTGAATCTCCGGGGGACGGCCAGCCTGATCTTCGAGATCACGGGAGCGACGCCGATTGCGGTGGCCACCACCGGGCCGAAGACGAACGCCACGATCACTCCGCTTCTCGGCGGCCGCCCGCCGCGTACGGACGGCCGGACGCCGCGCTGGGATCTCGAGCCGGGCTGGTACAAGCTGACGCTGGCCCCGGTCGCGGGTGCCTTCGGGGCGCTCGACGTGACGCTCGGACCGCCCGGGGTCTCGGCCGAGCCCCTGAGGGCACAGGCGGCGCGTCCCTCCATCCCGCTCGGCATCCAGAACCTCGACCAGAACGGCAACTATCAGATCCTGGCCAACGAGGCGCCGGGCCTGGTGCTCGCGCCGGTCGCCCGCCTCCTGCCGGCAGACCTCGAAGCGGCCCCGCTCCCGCTCTATCAGGCGGCGGGGCAGCCGCTCGACGTTCCCGTGCGCATGCCGAAGGCGGGTAGCCTGGCGGCCGTGGCCGTGAACGGCGTTCCGGTTGCGTTGGCACTGGCCGACGAGAGGCAGCTTGCGAATGGCCGCTCGGCTACCGTGCGCCTCCCGGCCCCGGCCCAAGCCCGCGGCACCGTCCTCTCGTGGCTGGATCCGACTAAGCACACGCCTGTCGCGCCGCCGCCCGCGGCCGAGCAACTCGAGGCCGTGACGGCCGGCACCCCACGCTTCTTCGACCTCGCCCGGGATGCGCAGAGGAGTTTTGCGGTCGACGTCAAGGAAGGCGGGCTCTACCGCATCGAGACGCTGGGCCGGCTCAGGACGAGCCTGATGCTCGCGACCTCCTTTCTGCCACGGATCGACAAGGCTGAGGCGAATGGAGCAGGGCAAAATGCGCTGTCCCTCACCTATCTGAAGGTCGGCCGCTATCGAGTCGCCGTGAAGGCGCAGGATTCCGCCGGCCGGCTCGGGCTAACCGCCGTGCCCGCTTCCCTGCCCGAACGGGGCGTGCTCGCGCCGGAAACCAGCGTGCGCGCCACGCTCGCCGACGGCGTCGGGGCCGTATTCCCGATCGAAATCGCGGAAGCCGGGCGCTATCGCCTGGAGCTCTTTGCACTCGGCGAGCCGTTCCGCGCCCGGCTGGAGGATGCGGAAGGGTGGCCACTCGCCGCTCCCGGTCCGCTCACCACGCTCGAGCGCGTTTTCGAGCCGGGAAGCTACCGCCTCGTGCTCCTGCCGCCGTCCGTCGAAGCGCGGGCCGTCGTGCGGCTCACCCGCATTGTCCCGGAACGCGAGCTCTCGGGGCGCGGGCCGCATCCGCTGCCCTTCGACGCCGAGGCACCCTTCCAATGGCGCGAGCCGGCCGCCCTGGGACAGGAGCGGGTGCCGGACCGCTGGGCCTTCGCACTCGCCGGGCCTGCGGAGGTGACGCTCAGCCTCTCGGACGGCATGGCGGGCGAGCTCTTCAAGGATGGCGAGACCCAGCCCGTGGCCAGGGTCGTCGGCAAGCAGGGTTTTTCGGGCCGCCTGCAACCCGGCCGCTACACCCTGGAGGCGCGCGCGCAGGGCCGCAACGACCGGCTCGATTATCGCGTGTCGCTCTCCGCGAAAGAGCTGCAGCCGGGCGTGGTGCGCAAGGTCGAGCTTCCCGTGACTGTGCCCTTTGCCATCGCAGAGGATCGCGTCGTCAGCCTGACGACCTTCGGCCGGACGGATCTTCGCGGAATCCTGAAGGACTCCGAGGGCAGGGTCATCGAGCGCCTCGACGACCGGGCGGACGACTGGAACATTGGCCTGTCCCGCCGCCTGCCGGCAGGGGCCTACACGCTCGAACTGTCGCCCGTGGAAGGCGCCCCCGTTCGCCAGGATGAGTCACCTCCCGGTGCCGAGAGCGTGGACGCAGCAGCGGAGAACGAGGCCGAGCCCGCCCCGACGGACGAGACTGCCGAAGCCGAGAGTGGCGAGCAGCCGGCCAGCGAGCAGGCTGTCGCGGACGCGGAGACCCGAGACGAGACCCCGCCGGCCGACCACCGCATCGAGATCCGCCTCGCGCTGCCGGAAAGCGTCGAGCAGCCCGCGCTCGACGGCGAGGGCGAGCGCGTGGTCGAAGCAGCCGGTGTGCGGGTCTTCGGCCTTCCCGCCGTCGAGGCAGGGCATCTGCTCGTCGTGGCCGCGAAGGCCGGCACGGAATCCGTGCTCTCCCTCGAGCGCCACGAGGCGGGCGGTCGCTGGACGGTCATCGGCACCGATCGCGGTTTGTCGCCGCTCGTGGCCGCGCCGGGTGACGGCGATGCCTCCCGGCCCTGGCGCGTGGCGGCCTGGACGGTGGATGGGGGCTTGGCACGGATCGAAATCGCGGCGCGCGCCATCCACCGGGAGCCCGGCGGAACGGGCCTGCTATCCTTTGATCCTGTGCCGCTCGGGCGTGTCTCGGGCGATGTTCGCATCGACCTGACGGCCGCGCCTGGCTCCGGTGTGCTCACATTCAGGCAGGCACCCCGGAACTTGTTGCAGGGCTCTGTCTCCGGGCAGGCGCTCCGGCCAGCGGATGGGAATATTGTGCCGCAAGGCGACACGGTCTGGCTCGTTTCGCGCGGCGATCCCGGCAAGGTCGAACTCGAGCCCGCCGCCCTGCCGCTGGACGAGATGCCTCTGACCGTTCCGGCCGAGGGCAAAGCGAACTGGCCCAAGGTCGCGCCGGGCGCGGGCGAGGTGCGGGTCTGGCGCGCGACCTCCACTTTCGGCCAGCCGGGCCTCTCCGGAGGCCGCGGCATGGGGGTCGCGAGCGGGAGCGCGGTTGCGCTCGGCGGCTACGAGGCGCTCCGAGCCTGGAATGCTGGCGGCTCGGACGCCCTTCCGGTCCGGATCGGCGCGCGCGACCTGAAGCTTGTCGAGGAGGTGCGTAAGGCGACGGAGTTCTCCGGCCTCGTCCAGGCTGGAACGGCGCAGCCGGTCCGGCTGCCTGCAGGCCTCAAGCGCCTCACCTTCGATCTGCCTGCCGGGACCGCCGCCATTGCGGACTGGGCGCACCCGCACGCGATGACGGTCTGGGCCGGCAACGAGACCCTGACCCGGACCGCGACCGGCGAGTGGACGAACGTCCTGCTCGTGAACCTGACGCCGGAGGCAAGGCCCGTCCGGCTCGCCGTGGCGCCGGCCGGGGAGGGACTGGCCGAGCTGAAGGCCGACGCGGCGCTGAAGCGCTTCTTCGGCGCCGCCGGGTCGCTCGCCCTCCGGGTCGTGGCTGAGCCTGGGGATCGGCTCATGACGGCCGGGGCCGATGCGACCTTCACGGGCAAGAACGGCCGCGTGCTGCGGGGCGGCTCGATTCCCCTTTCCGGGCCCGGCGAGCTCATCTTGTCCCACAAGGGCGGCCTCGTTGCGGCCTGGCTCGAGCGTGGCGGGCGCTCCCCCTGGCCGGAGCCCGTCACGCAACCGGTGGAACTCCCGTCGGTGGTGAAGCTCGACGGCCCCGCCATGTCGCTCGCCCTCAAGGCAGACGGGCCAAAACTCCTTCACGTTCGCACGAGCGCGCCGGTGATCCTGGCGCTAGCGCAGCAGGGTGGGTCCGCCCCGCAGCTCGCCTTCCCGTCGGGGGCGGAGTTCCACGCCCTCCTAACCCCGGGCGACGCCGCCCTCCGTCTCTATTCCCCCCATGACGGCGCCCTTGCGGGTTCGGTCGAACTCACGGCGAGCGCCGTGATCCCCGCCGGGGAGGGAATTGGAGAGCCGGTGACAGTTGCGGCGGGCGGAGCCGTGCTCTTCGGCTTCGAGGCCAAGCGTTCGGCAGAGATCGGAATCGGCGTGCGAGCCGAGCCGGACATTGCCTCCGTGCGGCTGCTCGATGCATCGGGCCGCCCGCTCGGAAGAGGGGTGGCGCAGCTTCAGAAGCTGGAGCCTGGCCGCTACGTGCTCGAGGCGAGCATTCCGGCGGATGGCCGGACGGCGATCGTCCGGCCCGCGATCGTCGGCTTGGAGCCGCCCCCCGCCGGCCCGCCGCCGGACGTCGTCCGGACTTACCTGCAGATGGTCGGCCTCGCCCCGACCGCGCCCACCCGCTGAGGGCCCGTCGATGAAGCGCTCTCTCGCTGTCCTGACGCAGCGGTTCTTCTCTCCCCTCAGCGGGGCGGGCAAAGTCGAGCCGGAGGTTCGAACCGGGGAAGGGTCCGTCCCCCTCCGTCAGGCGCTTCGCGCCTGCCAGCTACCCCGCTGGGAGAGGAGACCCGCGCCCGATGCCCTCCTGACGAGGGGGAGGGAAGTCGTTCGGGTGCTCGCCTTGGCGGGTTCGCTACTCCTCCCGGCCGCCGCCTCGGCCCAGAACCTCGCCGCGGAGCCGCCACGCCCGCCGGTCCAGCTCGACCGGCTGCAACGCGCAGACGGCGCGAGCGTCGTGCCCGAGAAATTCCTGCGCCGCTGGGATCCGATCACCATCTTCTTTGCGGCTGACACCGGGCCTGCCTCCGGCGGGCCTGAGGACGATCCCGGCCGCGTGGTTAAGATGTCCCCGGCGGCCGCGGGATCCTGGCAATGGCTGAACGCCCGCACATTGCAGTTCCGCCCCGCCGAGACCTGGCGGCCGCTGGAGCGGGTAGAGATCGCGGCGGCGGGCAAGACCACGCGGCTGGTCCCGCTTCTGCCCACCCCGAGCGCGACGTCCCCCGAGCCAAACCGCGACGGCATCCCCGATCTCGATCAGTTCGGGCTGACCTTCCCGGAACCGGTCGAGGTCGAGGCGCTACGTCGCCTCCTTTCCGTCGAACTGCGGCCGCTGCCGGGCATCGGTGCGGAAAGCGGGCAGGTGCTGGGCGCGGGGGATTTCGAGATCAAGGCGCTCGAGCGCGCCAGGCGCTCGGACGGGCAATCCTATCTCGTCCGCTTGCGCCAGCCCGTGCCGGACGGGCGTCTCGCCATCCTGCGCCTGAGGCTATCCGATGAGCCGGGGCTCGACGATCCGAGCTTCGAGCTCTCGCTGCGATCCGCCGTTCCATTTGCGATCACGGAATTCGGCTGCGGACGGGGCTTCTCTCGCCAGGTGAGAGACGGCATCAACCAATGTGACCCGAACGAGTACGGCGTCGAGAACGAGAGTGAGGCCGCGCCAAGGCGCAGCTTCGTCGTCAGTTTCTCGGCAGAGCCCGAAATGCCGGATGTCGTGCGGGCACGCGGCGCGTTCCGCCTGACGCCGGCCGTGGACGACCTCTCGGTGGAGCGGGATGGCTCGCGCCTGAAGGTGTCCGGCCGCTTCCGCGCGGAGACGATCTACGACCTCCGCGTCGACCCCGGGTCGCTGAAGGATGCGCGCGGCCGCTCGCTCGCCGGCGAGGCGTTTCGAACGAGGCTCGCCTTCCTGCCCGACCGGCCCCGCCTGAAGTGGGACGCCGCGCAGGGTATCGCGGAGCGGTTCGGCCCGCAGATGATCCCGCTGCGCGGCCGTGGCTACGAGCGCGCCGACATCCGCATCCACGCCATCGACCCGCTGGCCCGACACTTCTGGCCGTTCCCGGCCGACGGGCTCGAGACTAGCGACGACGACACGCCGCCACTCGCCGGCAACGAGGCCGGTCTCTGGACGGACAAGAGCGACATCGGGTCGGGTGGCATGGCCGAGCGCATCCGCTCGCTCGGCTCACCCCCCGTCTCGGAGATCGTCCAACTGCCGAGCCAGCGCGGCGGCGGAGAGGCCAAGTTCGGGCTCGATCTGAAAACCGAGTTTGCCAAGATCGCCGGACCCGAGCAGCCGGGCACCTACCTGGTCGGCCTCCGCCCGATCGACGGCGGCAAGCGCCGCTGGATCCGCGTCCAGGTGACGGACCTCGTCCTGACCTCCGTGGAGGAGGCCGAGCGCGTCCGCTTCGCCGTGACCTCGCTCTCGACAGCGCGCCCGGTCGGGGAGGCCGATATCCGGTTGGAAGGCCTGCGCAACGACCGCTTCGTGACACTCGCGCGCGGCCGAACGGACGGGGAGGGGGCTTTCGTCTGGAACCTCGCGACGCGGCAGAAGGGAGAGGTCAGGCGCATCGTCGTGCAGAAGGGGCTCGACACGCTTGTCCTCGAGCCAACGCGCGGCCCGGCCGAATACCGCGACGAGAACTGGACGAAGCCGGAGGAGCCTTGGCTCGCCTGGAGCGTGAACCCGGACGAGAAGCGCCGGGAGGAGGCGCGCACCCTCTGTCACGTCTTCACCGAACGGCCAATCTACCGGCCGGAGGAGCCGGTCCACATCAAGGGAATGGTCCGCCGCTATCTCGGCGGCGAGCTGTCCTTCGCTTCGAAGGGCGGCACGGTGATCGTGAACGGGCCTGGCGACGCGGAATGGAAGTACCCGGTCTCGCTCGATCAGGTCGGTGGCTTCTATCACAAGTTCGACGTCACCACGGAGGCGACGGGCGACTACTCCGTCCGCTTCCAGCCGGACGGCGAGGAGGAGACCTGCGGCGAGTTCCTGTTCAAGAAGGAAGCCTATCGGCTCCCGACCTTCGAGGTGCTGCTCAACGGCCCGCGAGAGGTGCCGCTCGATGGCGAGTTCTCCGTCGACCTCATCGCCAAGTACTTCGCCGGCGGCCTCGTGGCCGAGCGCCCGATCAAGTGGCGGGTGACGCAGTTCCCGCAGGTCTGGAGCCCGCCAGGCCGGGAGGGGTTTCTCTTCTCCTCCGATTCCCGCTTCTCGGGCGAGCAGAAGTTCCGCTCGACGCCGGTGCTGGAGCGCGAGGCGAAGACCGATGCAGGCGGCTCGGCCCGGCTCACGCTGGACCCGACGATCGAGCCGACCGCGCAGCCGCGGCGCTATTCGGTCGAGGCGACCGTTACGGGCGACGACGACATCCAGGTCCGCTCCATCCAGAACGTCGTGGCACTGCCGCCCTTCACCCTCGGTGTGAAGATCCCGCGCTATCTGCCTCAGGCGGGTGCGATCGAGCCTGAAATCCTGGCCGTCAAGGCAGACGGCACGCCGCTCGCAGGGCTCGATATGAATGTCCGCCTCGTCAGGCGGAACTGGAGCTCGGTGCTGCAAGCCTCTGATTTCAGCCAGGGTTCGGCGAAATACGTGACCCAGGTGATCGATGAGACGCTGGTCGAGCGGAAGATCACGTCCGGGGCGGAAGCGCAGAAGCTGTCCTTCGAGGCGCGGGAGGCGGGCGTCTATCTGGTTCAGGTCGAGGCGTCGGACCGGATCGGGCGCCGCCAGATCGTGTCGGTCGACTTCTTCATGGGCGGCTCGACGCCCGTGACTTGGTCGCGGCCGCCGGCCGAAACGGTCTCGGTCTCGACCGAGAAGGAGGAATACGCGCCGGGCGAAACCGCGACGCTCGTCGTCCAGAGCCCGTTCCAGAACGCCCGGGCGCTGGCGATCGTCGAGGAGCCGGAAGGCCGGTTCCTCTACGACTGGGTCGATATCCAGAACGGCTTCGGCCGCTACCAGCTGACGTTGCGGAAGCAGCAACTGCCGAAGGTCGCTGTCCATTTCCTCGTGATGCGGGGCCGGCTTGCCGGGGCTGAGCAGAACCCGACCGCGCCCTTCGACCTTGCCAAGCCCACCACCATTGCGGCGACAAAATGGGTGAAGGTCTCGCCCGCCAAGAACATCGTTGTGGCCTCGCTCGAAGCGCCCGCGCGGGCCCGCCCGGGTGATGAGGTCGAGGTGGCTCTGCGGCTCGCGGACGATACCGGCAAGCCGGTCGCCGGCGAGGCGACCTTCTGGATGGTGGATCAGGCGGTTCTGTCACTGGCGCGAGAGCGGCCGCTCGATCCGCTGCCGTCCTTCGTGGTGAACCGCCCGACCCGGATGGCGGCGCGCGACACGCGCAACATGGCGTTCGGCATCATTCCGCTGGACGAGAACCCAGGTGGCGACGAAGCCGTGGACGATTGGGGGATCGAGAACATCTCGGTGCGGAAGAACTTCACGCCGGTCCCGGTCTACCTGCCCCGCGTGCCCGTGGGCGAGGATGGCATCGCCAGGATCAAGGTGAAGCTTCCGGACACGCTGACGGTGTTCAAGCTCCGGGCGAAGGCGATCTCCGGCCCGGACCGCTTCGGTTTCGCGACCGGCGAGATGCTGATCCGGCAGGAGCTCGTGGCGCAGCCGGCGCTGCCGCGCTTCGTACGCCCGGGCGACCGGTTCGATGCCGGCCTTATCGGCCGCATCGTGGAAGGGCCGGGCGGCACCGGGCGGGTCGCGATCACGGCGGAGGGCGCGGCGCTCGAAGGGCCGGCCGAACGCCTGCTCGCCTGGGAGCGCAACCTCCCGGCGCGGGCCGACTTCCCGCTCACGATCGGCGAGCCCCGGCCCGGCGAGGAGCGCGCGCGCCTGCGCTTCGTGCTGCAGCGGGACGCCGACAAGGCGGGCGACGCGGTGCAGATCGACCTGCCAGTCCGGCCCGACCGCCCGCCGGTCAGGCGGCGCGAGGTTTCGGAGATCGCGTCCGGCCGGGCGGTCGATCTCGCGCTGCCTTCAGGCGCCGTACGCCCGGGCTCCTATTCGCGGACCGTCACCGTCGCGAACGATCCGGTCGTGGTGCGACTCATCGGGGGCATGACCTATCTCGTCGAATATCCCTATGGCTGCACGGAGCAGCGTATCGCGACGGCGTCGGCGGGCCTTGCCCTGAAGCCGTTCCTGCCGATCCTGCAGGCGAGCGGGCTCGGCGACCGTCTCTCGGACAATGTCCGCTCGACCCAGCGCTCGATCAACGCGGCTATCGATGAGGACGGGCTCGTGGCCTTCTGGCCCCGTGCGAAGGGCAATGTCTCCCTGACGGCGTGGGCCTACCGCTTCCTGGTCTCGGCCGAGAAGGCGGGCGAGAGCGTCGACAAGACCCTGCTCGACCGCCTCTCGAAAGTGCTGAAGCTCGCGCTCCGCTCCGACTACCCGCGGCTCCTGCGCGACAACGAGTTGCGCGAGCGGGTCGAGGCGCTGACCGCGCTCGCCGAGGGCGGGCTCGTGGACGAGGCTTACGCGACCGAACTCGCGCGCCGCGCGGACGCGATGCCGAGCCTCGCGGTCGCAGAGGCGACCTATGCTGTTTCCAAGCTGCCGGGCGATGACCGCCGGCTGCAGGAGAGCCTAGTAGACACGCTTTGGAGCCGTGTCCGCATCCTCAACCGCGACGGCCGCCCGATCTATGCGGGCATCTCGGGCGAGAGCGCGAGCCCGGCGATCCTGCCCTCCGAGACCCGGACCCTCGCCGAAATGGTGCGCGCGACCGCGGTCGCGGCGTCGGAGGATTCCCGCAATGCCGTCCTTCGGGACGGGCTGATCCGGCTCGGGGAGGGGAACGGCTGGGGCTCGACCAATGCCAATGCGGCGGCGATCCGTGCGCTCGCCGAGACTTGGCGGGCCGCGAATGCCTCCGTTCCGGTCACGCTCTCGCGCCCGAGCGGCTCGGAGCGCGTGACGCTCGGCGGCTCGACGCCGCTCGTCCGACGGGTCTCGACGGAGCCGCAGGCGCAGCGCGTCGAGAACAACGGCGGGCGCCCGGTCGTGACGCTCGTCGACACCCGCTACCAGCCCGTCGAGCCGGGCTATCTGGCCAAGCCTGCCGCGAACGGCTTCGTGCTGTCCCGGACGTTCTTCAAGGTGCCGGGCGGCGGCGCGCCCATGGAGCGGCTGGAAGTCGACAACGACAACGCCGTCCGCCTCAAGGTCGGCGAGGTGGTCGAGGAGAGCGCCGAGCTCGTCAACGGCGAGGACCGGACGCATGTCGCCATCCGTCTTCCGCTCGCGGCCGGGCTCGAGCCGTTGAACCCCAACCTCGCGACCGCCCCAGCGGAGGCCGTGCCGTCGGCCGGCCCGACGCTTGCCCCGACGTACGTCGCGTTCAACGACGACCACGTCCTCTACGCCTACGAGCAGCTTCCAAAGGGCAATTACCGCTTCGTGTTCCGCACGCGCGCCCTGATCCCGGGAACCTTCACGTCCCCGCCCGGTGAGGCGGAGACGATGTACCAAGTGGGGATCTACGGCGCCTCGGCGGGTGCGCGAGTGGTGATCGAGCGGTAGGGAGATGGCCCGCTCCGCAGATCAGCGCGACAGGCGCGATCCTCGGACCCCAAGGGCGCGCAGTCTTCGGCGGAGCGCGACCCCCGCGGAGCGGAGGCTCTGGCGGCAGCTTCGTCTGTTGGAGCTTCAGGGTGGCCACTTTCGCCGTCAGGTGCCGATCGGGCCCTATTTCGCCGACTTCGCGCATCAGGGCGCGAGGGTGATCGTGGAACTCGACGGTGCGCAGCACGGGCTGCCGGCGGGGCAGCGGCACGATGCTGTTCGCGCAGCTTATCTCGAGGGGGCCGGCCACCGCATCCTTCGTTTCTGGAACGGCGAGGTCGTTGAGAACCTCGACGGCGTTGTCGAGAGGATTCTGGCTGCCCTGCCGGAGCCGGGCTTGAGGGTAGGGGGATGAGCGAGCGGGTGCCTCTCCCTCCCCCCGCTTGCGGCGGGGAGGGTAAGGGTGGGGGGCGGTCGTGGCAGTTGCGACCTCTCACGCGCTGGTTCGGCCGGGCTCCCCCCACCCCTAGCCCCTCCCCGCCGCTTTTGCGGGGGGAGGGGAAGCGCCTCGCCCTCACCGTTGCGCTTGTCACGACCGCACTCGGTGCGGCCCTCGCTCTCCTCGTCCTCGACCGTGCGCGTCTCGAATCCCCGCCCGCCACGCCGATCCTCTACGATCGCAGCGGGGCGTTCCTGGCGCAGCTTGGGAATGAGACCGGGGCGGAGGGGGGCGGGCGGCAGATCGATTACGGGTATTGGCCGCTGGAGAAGCTCCCCGATCGGGTGGTTGCCGCGACGCTCGCGCTGGAAGACCGGCGCTTCCGGTCGCATCCGGGGCTGGACCCGCTCGCCCTCGCCCGCGCGGTCCGGCAGAACCTGACGAGCGGGCGGCGCATCTCCGGCGCTTCCACGATCGCCATGCAGGTCGCCCGCATGCAGCGGCCGGCCGCGCGTCATCTTGGGTCGAAGGCGCTCGAGGCCGCGACCGCCGTCGCGCTGACGCTCCGCTACGGCCGCGAGGCGGTGCTCGCGCAGTACCTGCGGCTCGTGCCTTATGGCAACGGCAGCCACGGCATTGCGCATGCGGCCCGGTTCTATCTCGACAAGCCCGTCGAGGACCTGTCCTGGGCCGAGATCGCGCTCCTGTCGGCGATCCCGCAGTCGCCGACCCGGATGAATCCGCTCCGGCCGGAGGGGCTCGCCGGCGCCATCAGGCGTGGGCATTCCATGCTCGACGAGCTCGGCCGGCAGGGGATCGTGACCGGGGCGGAGCTGTCGCTCGCCCACCGTCAGCTCGACGAGATTGCGCCGCCCCCCCGACCACGCCGGCCAGGCGCCCTGCATGCGCTGCTTCGGTTCGAGGCGCTGCGCGAGGCCGGGCAACTCGTGCCGGCGCGGGCGAGCGATCCCCGTATCACGACGAGCCTCGATCTCGGCATTCAGGAGCGGGTGAGTCGGCTCGCGGGCAAGCACCTGGCCGGCTGGCGTGCGGCCGGCGCCGAGCAGGTCGCCGTCAGGGTGGTCGAGCGCGGCACGCGCCGCGTCCTCGCCTCGCTCGGCTCGGTGGATTATCGCGACCGGCGGGGCGGGGCGATCGATTTCACGCGCGTGCAGCGCTCTCCGGGCTCGACGCTCAAGCCCTTTATCTATGCACTCGCCCTCGAGCGAGGACGTCTCCGTACGAGCGACGTCATCGCCGATCTTGCCGAGGGCGCGGCCGGGATCGGGAATGCCGACGGAGCCTTCCTCGGCCCGATGCTGCCTCGCCAGGCGCTCGCCAATTCCCGCAATGTCCCGGCCACGAACCTCCTGCGCGAGATCGGCCTCGAGGCGACCTTCCGCCACTTCCGGGCGCTCGGATTGCACGATCTCGAGGTGCCGGCCGAGAGTTTCGGGCTTTCGATGGCAATCGGCTCGCTGCCGACGAGCCTCGACCAGCTTGTCCGGGCCTATGCGGCTTTGGCCGAGGATGGCGTGATCGGCGATCTCGTCTGGTACGCAGGCGAGCGCGTCGCCCCGCCGCGCCGCGTCCTCTCCGTCGAGAGCGCGCGGCTCGTGACGCTCTTCCTGGCCGATCCCCTGGCCCGGCTACCGAGTTTCCCGCGGTATGGCGCGACCGAGTTCCCGTTTCCGGTCGCGCTCAAGACCGGGACGAGCCAGGGCTACCGTGATGCTTGGCTACTCGGCTGGTCCGCCAAATACGTCGTCGGCGTATGGGTCGGCCGTCCCGATGCCGGAACCATGAACGCGCTCTCCGGCGGGCGGGCCGCAGCGCGTCTCGCGCAGGCGATCTTGCACGAGTTGCACGGATCGAAGCCGGGGGACCTTGCCGAAACCGGCTTTCCGGCGCCGGAGGGCAGGGTGCCCGTCGAACTCTGCCTGATCGGAGGGAAGCGATCCGCCGGGAACTGCGGGCCTACCCTGACGGAATGGGTGAAGCCGGACGAGTTGCCCCCGCTCGAGGACGTCGCCGTCCTGCGTTCTACTGCGGCAGGGCCGCGTCTCGAACTGGTGGTGCCAGCGGCCCATCGGGCCTGGGCGCGGCAGGAGGGCTACCCGCTCGACGACGCCCCGCCGACATCGCCTGGCCCGGTCAAGCTTTCAGTGGCGACGCCCGAGCAGAACGCCCGGCTGTGGCGGAACCCGGACGCGCCGCCAGCCGCGAACCGGATCGTGCTCAAGGCGAATGTGGAGCCGCGCGTGCCGCAGGTCGTCTGGTACGTCGATGGCGAGCCTTTTGCCGTCACGGATCCCGACCTTCCGGTATTCTGGCCGATGCAGCCGGGGGTGCACCGCTTCCAGGTCCGTCTCCCCCTCCAGGAAGGCGCCTCCCGGCCGGTGCGGGTCGTGGTGGAATAGGTGTGGGATGCGGGCGGCTGCCCCGCCGGACCCTATCCCGCGGACAGCTTGTCCTTCACCCTCGGGCTGACCTTCCCGAAATCCATCCGGCCGGCGTAGTCGGCGCGAAGCTTGGCGATGACCTTGCCCATGTCCTTCACGGACGCGGCCCCGGTATCGGCGATCGCAGCCGCGATGGCGGCGTCGATCTCGGCCTCGCCGAGTTGCTGGGGCAGGAAGGACGAGATGACCTCGATCTCGCCCTTCTCCTGAGCGGCGAGTTCGGGGCGATCGTTCTGCTCGTAGATGGCGACCGATTCCTGGCGCTGCTTCACCATCTTCTGGAGGAGCGCGAGGATCTCGTCTTCGGAGATCGGGTCTTTCCCCTGGCCGCGCGCCTCGATGTCCCTGTCCTTCAGGGCGGCCTGGATCAGGCGGATCGTCGAGAGGCGGGCCTTGTCGCCGGCCTTCATGGCCGTCTTCAGGTCCTCGGTGAAACGTTCGCGCAGCGGCATGGCTCTGGTCCAGGATGACACGGTCCGGCGCGTTGACGCGGCGGTGAGGCGCTCCTAAGTGTCGAAACGCGCCCGTGACCGAATGTGTCGAGGTCGGCGCGACTTAGCCCGGATCAGCCCGATGTCGCAACAGCCCCACGCCCCCGGCGCCCTGCCGGGACGGCAATCCCCCGCGCCCGCCGATTCAGTGTCCGGCTGGGAAGAGCCGCGCCCGACCGCGCTCCTCGTCCTGGCTGACGGGACCGTGATCGAGGGACAAGGCATCGGCGCTGTGGGAGAGGCGTCCGGCGAGGTCTGCTTCAACACCTCTATGACCGGCTACCAGGAGATCCTGACCGACCCGTCCTATGCCGGGCAGATCGTCACCTTCACGTTCCCGCATATCGGCAATGTCGGGGCAAACGAGGAGGATGTCGAAACCGTCGATGTCGAAAAGACCTCCGGCGTATGCGGCACCGTCCTCGGCGCCAGCATCACCGAGCCGGCGAATTGGCGCGCGACCCGGCCGCTGGATGCCTGGCTGAAGGTGCGCGGGATCATCGGCATTACTGGCGTCGATACGCGCGCCCTGACGGCCCTCATCCGGGATCGTGGGATGCCGAATGCCGTGATCGCGCATGACCCCTCGGGCCGGTTCGACCTGGAGGCCCTGAAGGCTCGGGCGGCGGGCCTGCCGTCGATGGAAGGCCTCGACCTGGTCCCCATGGTCACCCGGGATGCGAACGGCCAGTGGACGGAGACGGTTTGGAAGCTGGGCGAGGGCTACGGCATCGGCGAAGCTGGCCGCTTCCACGTCGTGGCGATCGATTTCGGCATCAAGCGCAACATTCTGCGGCTTCTCACGGATGCGGGCTGCCGCGTGACGGTCGTTCCCGCCACCGCCACCGCGGACCAGATCCTCGCGCTCGAGCCGGATGGCATTTTCCTGTCGAACGGTCCGGGGGATCCGGCGGCGACGGGTGAATATGCCGTGCCGGTGATCCGCGAACTCCTGGACCGGAAGGTGCCGACCTTCGGGATCTGCCTCGGGCACCAGCTCATGAGCCTCGCGATCGGGGCCAAGACGATGAAGATGCACCAGGGGCATCACGGCGCGAATCACCCGGTTCGGGACAATACGACCGGGAAGGTCGAGATCGTGTCGATGAACCACGGCTTTGCCGTCGATCCCGCGACCCTGCCGCGCAACGCCGCCCAGACGCATGTATCGCTCTTCGACGGGACGAATTGCGGCATTGAGCTGACCGATCGGCCGGCCTTCTCGGTCCAGTATCACCCGGAGGCCTCCCCCGGCCCGCGCGACAGCCACTACCTGTTCGGGCGGTTCGTGAAGCTGATGGAGCAGCGCAACGCAAAAGGAGCCTGACGGTTCCCTGCGACGAAACAGCCCGGTTGCCGCAGGCGCGCTTCCCGCTGTAACCCTCGCTTAACGATGGCGCGCAAAGGTCGGCCAGCACAAGGCCGGCCAGCCGTCGGCGGGGCAGCAGGGCAACATGACACCTCAGGCGATCCCAAGCGGGCGTGCTCCCGATGATTTCACGCGCCTTCACCGGACGTTCGTAGAACATCTCGGAATAGCGGTCGGGCTCGCCTGGCTCGCCTCGGCTTATGCGGCTGCCTATGCGCCCTGGGTGCGGAATATCCGGGGTCTGATCGATCCCTTTGAGCGGCCTGAGAGCACCGCCTCCTACCTCTTTGCACTCCCGGCGCTCATGACCGCCGCCTGGCTCTGCGCGGCCCTAGGGGCAAACGCCTTCCGACGCTCGCAACTGCTCAAGAACCAGAATGTGGAGTTCGGGATAGCCGCGCTCGTGGCCTTTGCAGTGTTCTGCGTGTCGGTGTACCGGGCGGTAACGGCCTACTCGCTGGGCCTCTGATCAACTCGGACGTCCCACCCATTTCGACCAAGACCACGGCACGACGCCGCCCAAGAGCGCCGACCGAAACCCAGGCCGAGCCCGATACCGGGATCGAGGTCGTGCGCCTCGCCCCGGCGGGCGACGTGCCGAACAACGCCCTCCCGGTCGTGCTGCTGCGCGCCGCCATCGCCCCGGACCCGGAGGACGCGCCCGCATCCTTCGAGGAAACGTTCCGCCGGAATGGCTGGACGGGGACCTGGCGGAACGGTGTCTACCCCTACCACCACTACCACTCGACGGCGCACGAGGTGCTCGGGATCGCAAGCGGCTCGGCCCGGCTGTGCCTCGGCGGCGAGGATGGGCGGGAGGTCGAGGTTTCGGCAGGCGACGTGCTCGTGGTTCCGGCGGGCGTCGCGCATAAGCTCGTAGAGGAGCGGGACGGCTTCCTGGTGGTGGGGGCCTATGCAGGCGGCCGGCATTGGGACATCCTGAGGCCGCGCTCGGCCAGCCTCGGTCCGGCTCTCGACCGGATCGCCGCCGTGCCGTTCCCGGAGGCTGATCCCGTGCAGGGTGAAGACGGCATTCTTCTCAGGCTCTGGGCGGACGCGCTGGTCGCATGAGCTGGCGCGACTTCTGGAACGCTGACACCCCCATCTATGTGAACGAGCGTCACAAGGCGCTCCATTACGGGCTCGTTGCCCGCGACATTGTCGAACTCATTCCCTCCCGCGATGCGATCGTCCTCGATTACGGATGCGGCGAGGCCCTCTCGGCCGGCCGCGTGGCCGCGGCCTGTGGTCGTCTGTACCTCTGCGATGGCGCGCCGCTCGTGCGGGAGCGCCTGAACGCCCGGTTTCGGGGCGACCCGAAGGTGGTTGTGCTCGCGCCGGAGGACATGGGAGCCGTCGCCGATGGCACGCTCGACCTGATCGTCGTCAACTCGCTCCTGCAATACCTCTCGGTTGAGGAGTTCGGGGAACTCCTCAGCCTCTGGCGCGCCAAGCTCAAGGGCACCGGCCAGTTGGTGCTGGCCGACGTCATCCCGCCCGACATCCGGGCGGTCGATGATGCGGCCGCGCTTCTATCTTTCGGCTGGAAGGGCGGGTTCCTTCTGGCGGCCCTCAAGGGCCTCGCCCAGACGGCGGTCTCGGATTACCGCAAGCTGAGGGCGGAACTCGGGCTCACGCACTACGCGGAAGGCGAGATGCTGGACATCCTGCGCGGCCGCGGGTTCACGGCCGTCCGGCGCTCCGCCAATCTCGGTCACAACCCAAAGCGCATGACCTTCGTGGCCCGACCGGAGGCGGATAGCTAGCTAGGGCTCTCGCGCCACCGCGCGCCAGCCGATATCGGTCCGGTAGAATCCCTCCGGCCAGTCGATTCCCCGGACGGCCTCGTAGGCCTTCTCCTGAGCCTCCCGGATGGTCGGACCGAGCGCTGTCACGGCCAGCACGCGACCGCCATTCGCCACCAGATCCTCGCCGCGCAACGCCGTCCCGGCCTGGAAGACAATCACCTGATCGCGCCGGCCGACTTCCTCGACACCCCTGATGACCGAGCCCTTCTCGACCGCGCCGGGATAGCCCTTTGCGGCCATGACGACGGTCAGGGCGGCGAAATCGGACCAACTGATCCGGACCTCGTCGAGGACGCCGTCGACGGCCGCGACCATCGCGGCCACGATGTCGGTCCGCATCCGGGGGAGGATCACCTCCGCCTCCGGATCGCCGAAGCGGGTGTTGTACTCGATGAGCTTGGGCCCTTCGGCCGTGAGCATCAGGCCGGCATAGAGGATGCCCGTAAAGGGCGTGCCGCGCTGCCGCATGCCGTCCAGCGTCGGGAGGATGATGGTCTCCATCACCTCCGTCTCCAGGGCCGGGGTGAGGACGGGCGCCGGCGAATAGGCGCCCATCCCGCCCGTATTCGGCCCCCGGTCCCCGTCATGGACCCGCTTGTGATCCTGTGCGGTGCCGAGCGGGACGGCGTGGCTGCCGTCGCACAGGGCGAAGAAGCTCGCCTCCTCGCCGACGAGGCATTCCTCGATGACGACCTCGGCGCCGGCCTGGCCCAGGCTGCCGCCCAGCATCGACTCGACAGCCTCCTCGGCTTCCTCCAGCGTCGCCGCGACGACCACGCCCTTTCCGGCCGCCAAGCCGTCCGCCTTGATCACGATCGGGGCGCCGCGCTCGCCAAGATAGGCCTTGGCGGCGGCGGCGTCGGTGAAGCGCACGAAGGCGGCGGTCGGGATGTCGAACTCGCGCGCGAGCTCCTTCGTAAAGGCCTTGGAGCCTTCGAGCTGCGCGGCCGCGCCGGTCGGCCCGAAGGCCTTGATGCCGGCTGCCGCAAGATCGTCCACGAGGCCGGCGACGAGAGGCGCTTCCGGACCTACCACAACGAAGTCGACCGCCTCGCGTCGGCACAGCTCGGTGATCGCTGCGTGATCCGTGATGTCGATGGCAGCGTTCGTGCCGTGCTGGGCCGTGCCCGGATTTCCAGGCGCCGTGACCAGCCTTGTGCAAAGCGGGCTCGCCTGGATGGCGCGCGCCAGGGCGTGCTCGCGCCCGCCGGAGCCGATGAGCAGGATATTCAACCGCAGATCCTCTGAGACCCCTCCGCCCTACGGAGTTTCGGCCGGGCCTTCAACAGGGGAGGGCTCTTTGCCACCCGAGACCGCCGGCCTTAAGTCTCGATCATGATTCCCGCCGCCGCCCAGACCACCAATGCACCGGAATGGAGCGTCTCGGAGCTTTCGGGCGCCCTCAAGCGCACACTGGAGGACGCGTTCGGGCATGTGCGTCTCCGTGGCGAGATTTCAGGCTATCGCGGCCAGCATTCCTCCGGCCACGCCTATTTCTGCTTGAAGGACCGTGACGCCCGGATCGATGCGGTGATCTGGAAATCGGCCTTCAGCCGCATGCGCTTCAAGCCGCAGGAAGGACTCGAGGTGGTCGCGATCGGCCGCATCACGACCTTCCCGGGCAAGTCGACCTACCAGATCGTCGTCGAGCAACTCGAGCCCGCCGGCGTCGGCGCTCTGATGGCATTGCTGGAGGAGCGGCGGCGGCGCCTGACGACAGAAGGCCTTTTCGCCGAAGCGCGGAAGCGTCGGCCGTCCTTCCTGCCGCGGGTGATCGGCGTGGTGACCTCGCCGACGGGTGCCGTGATCCGGGACATTCTGCACCGGCTAGAGGACCGGTTTCCGCGGCATGTCCTCGTCTGGCCTGTCCGGGTTCAGGGAGAGACCTGCGCGGACGAGGTGGCGGCGGCGATCCGCGGCTTCGGTGCGCTCTCGCCCGAGGGTCCCATTCCGCGGCCCGACGTCCTCATCGTCGCGCGGGGAGGCGGCTCGCTCGAAGACCTGTGGGGCTTCAACGAGGAAGCCGTGGTACGGGCCGCCGCCGAGAGCCCGATCCCGCTCATCTCTGCTGTCGGCCACGAGACCGACTGGACGCTGATCGACCATGCGGCCGACCTGCGGGCGCCAACGCCGACGGGCGCAGCCGAGATGGCGGTGCCGGTCCGGGCGGAACTCGTCGTTCAGGTCGGCGGGACGGCCCGCCGGCAGGCAGAGGCGATGTTGCGGCTGGTCGAGAGCCGGCGCACGGAGCTGCGCTCCGCCGGCCGCGCCCTGCCGAGCCCCGAGGCGCTGGTCGGCGTGCCGCGCCAGCGGCTCGACCTGGCATGGGCCAAGCTCGGGCCGGGATTGCTGGCTAATGCGCGGGAACACGAGCGGGAGCTGAAGCGCGTTGCCGATCGGCTCGCGCGGCAGGCCCCCTACGTGAAGCTCGCCGAGATTCGCACGCGTTTGAACGCTGTCGGCGACAAACCCCGCATCTGTCTCGGCCGCATGGTGGCGGACAGGCGCAAGGCGCTGGCCGACCTTTCCGCCCGGCTCGCCTCAGGCCGGGACGCTGTGGTGCGCGCCGAGCGTGTCCGGATCGCGACCTGCCGGGAGCGTATCGCAGGCCTCGCCGGTCGGGCGGAGCGGAGCGCCCGGGCATCGCTCGATCGCCACGCCCACCGCCTCGACTCGCAGGCGAGCCTGCTCGCAAGCCTCGGCTACAGGTCGGTTCTCGCCCGCGGCTATGCGCTGGTGCGGGACGATCGGGACACGGTCATTCACGCGGCTGCCGAGGTCGCGCCCGGCCAGTCGCTCACGATCGAGTTCGCGGACGGCATCCGGCGGGTCCAGGCTGAGGGCGCGCGCCCGCGGCGCCGGCCGGACCCCCTTGTACAGACGAGCCTGTTCGATAACTGAGAGAAGACGGGTCAGGCGGCCCGAGTCCGGACTTCAGGCAATGAACAAGTACGAAGGCGGCGAAGCCATCATCGAGTACCGCGACTCGAACATTCGGGTCGTGCGTCCCGGACGCTTCGTACGCTGCGCCGTTACCGGCGATGCGATTCCGCTGGATCAGCTGAAATATTGGAGCGTGGAGCGCCAGGAGGCCTATGTCTCTCCCGCTGCGGTTCTGACCCGCCTTGGACTGCCGCAGCCGGCGAAGAAGGCCTGATCAGCGGCCCGCCAGCGTCGTTTCCAGCAATCGGCCGAGCCGGTCCGCCTGGAGCAGGGACAGGCTCACGGGCAGCTCCCGCACCTCGCTGACCCGCGGCTCGGCGGCCGCGAGAGCGGCAAGGCGCACGCCGTCCTTTTCCGTGGTGACCGGCACAAGATCGTGTCGCCTTGCTGCATCGAGCAGGTTCGCGACCTCGCCCGGGCGATAAGGGTGGTGATCGGCGAAGGCCCGCGTCTCCACCACCTCCGCTCCGAGCTGCCGCAGGGTCGCGAAGAACTTCTCCGGCCGCCCTATCCCGGCGAAGGCGAGGATCCGGCGCCCACTGAGCGCCGCCGCAGCCGCTGGGTCCGGCCGCAGCTCGCCGCGGAAGACGGGTAGGCCGCGGCGGATGGCCTTGGTGTGGACCGCATCCCCGGCCTCGCCAGGACCGATCACGATGACGGCATCGATCTGCGGCCATTGCGCAGAAAGCGGCGCTCGCAACGGACCCGCCGGAAGACAGAGACCGTTCCCTGTCCCGACCGCGCCGTCGAAGACCGCTATGGACAGGTCTTTCTCCAGCGAGGGGTTCTGCAGCCCGTCATCCATCACGATGGCGTTCGCGGCGAGCGATGCCGCGAGCGCGGCGCCGGCCGGCCGATCCTGGGAGACGATCGTCGGGGCGTCGCGGGCGAGCAGGAGCGACTCGTCCCCGACCTCGCGAGGGCTGTGGTGCCCCGGATCGACCACAAGCGGCCCCGCAAGCGCGCCGCCATAGCCCCGGGTGAGGAAGGCTGGTCTCCTGCCCATGCTGCGCAGCATGGATGCAATGTGGATCGCGGTCGGCGTCTTGCCCGAGCCGCCCACCGTGACGTTGCCGATGCAGATTACGGGAAGCTGCGCACGCTGGCCGGGCTGCCTCATCCGCCGCGCGGCAACGGCGCCGTAGATGAGCGAGGTGGGCTGGAGCGATCTGGCGGCCGGCCCCGGCGCACGCCACCAGAATCCCGGCGCCTTCACCAGAACGCTTCCCGGGCGTCGGCCGGTGCCGGCAGATAGGGTTCCAGCGCCTGCATGGTTCGCTCGAGCGCGCCGCCGAGCGACGCGGCGGTATCGGCGGCGGCCCGCGCCATGTCGCGCATCAAGGCACCGTTGCCGAGCAACGCAGCCGCCGCTGCCGCGAGGCTTCCCGCATCGGGCACGCAGACGGCTCCATTGTTCCGGTCGAGCGCATCGAAGATCTCGGCAAAGTTCTCCGTATGCTGGCCGTGCAGGATGGCGGTGCCGAGGCGGGCCGGCTCGAACGGGTTCTGGCCACCGCGCGGTACCAGTGTGCCTCCCATGAAGACCACCGGGGCGACGCGGTAGAAAAGGCCTAGCTCGCCGAGGGTATCGACGAGATAGAGGTCGGTTGCTTGGTCGGGCTCTGTCCCAAGCGAGCGCTGCGCCACGCCCAGGCCAGCCTCCGCGGCCGCCTGCGCGACCGCCGGGCCGCGTTCCGGGTGCCGCGGCGCCAGGATGGTCAGCAGGTTCCGCCGGCGTGCGGCAATCGCCTGGTGCGCCTCGAAGATAGCCGCATCCTCGCCGGGATGGGTGCTCGCGGCCATCCAGATCTCGCGTCCGGCCGTCATGCTCGCGAAGTGCTCGACCGCCGCCGGATCGGCCGGTGGCGGCGGCAGATCGAACTTGAGGTTTCCCGAGATCGTCGCGACGCTCGCACCCAGGGTCGAGAGGCGCTCGGCATCGGCCCGGCTCTGTGCCACGCAGAGCGCGAAGCGGCCGAACAGGGCACGGGCAATCTTTGGCGCCTTCCGCCAGCCCTCGAACGATCCGACGGACATGCGCCCGTTCACGAGCACGAGCGGGATCCCCGCACGCTCCAACTCGATGATGGTGTTCGGCCAGACCTCCGACTCGGCGAAGATCGCGAGGCGTGGACGCCAATGGCGGAGGAAACGTGCCAGGTAACGTGGCACGTCCAGGGGGAGGAATTGATGGCGAGCACCCGGGGGAAGTCGCCGGGCCAGGAGCCCGGCCGATGTCAGCGTCCCTGAGGTGACGAGGACCTTCACGCCGCGCCGCACCAGGGCGTCGATGACCGGGAGCAGCGCCATCGTCTCGCCGACCGACGCCCCATGCGCCCAGACGAGCTCCCCTGGCGGCCGCTCTCGTCCCGCAAAGCCGTAGCGTTCCCCGAGCCTACCCTCGTCCTCCTTGCCGTCGCGCACGCGTCGCCGGAGCCAGGCCGGCGCCGCTGCAGGCGCGAGACAGGACGTTGCCACCCTGTAGGCGAGGAGCGGGATCGGCAGCCGCTGGCTCATGCGGATGCCGGGTTTCCCGGCTCGGGAATGACCGCCTGGCGCGCGCCGGGATCGGTCCGCCCGACGAGCCCGTAGGCGCGGCCGTTGACCCGGTTCAGCTCCCGTTCGACGGCGAGCCGGGCGTCCTCGATCTCGTCGGCACCGGCATCGCGGGGCACTGCGATCGGCCGCCCGGCAACGATCGCGCCGCGGCCGAAGGGCAACCCGATACTCGCACGGTCCCAGCTCTTGAACACCAAACGTCGGCTCGTCGCGACCGCCACCGGTACGATCGGGCGCCCCGATATCCGGGCGAGCGTGACGATGCCTTCGCCGCAGCGGCGGGCGATCTTGGGCACGTCTGCGGTGAGGAACATGTTCTCGCCGCCCTCGAGCGCACGCAGCATCGCACGGAGTGCTGGCGCGCCGCCCTTCTGCCGCTGATCGCGGCCGCGCGCTCCCGAGCCGCGGATCGCCCGGACGCCGAGGTGATGCAGGGCGATCGCATTGAACTCGCCGTCCGCGGACCGTGAGACGAGGCTGGCGGCGCGATCCTGCTGTCGGCGCAGGTACGGCGCCATGAAATGATGTCCGTGCCACATCGCGCCGATGAAGGGCTGGATCGGCGCGAGCTCGCCATACATGTCGGCCGGCTCGTACACGAAGCGGTTCGTCACGCGCACGAGATCGAGATAGCGGGCGAGAAATAGCCCAAGCCCCTCCTGGGCCGGGCGCGTGCGGCTCAGCCGCTTGACGACCCCCATCGGCTCACGAACCCTGCGGGTCCAGCAGCCGGTGCAGGTGCACGATGAAGTAGCGCATCTGCGCGTTGTCGACCGTCGATTGCGCCTTGGCCTTCCAGGCGGCGTGCGCGGTCGCATAGTTCGGGTAGATGCCCACGATGTCGAGGGCCGACAGGTCCCGGAACTCGTGCGATTCGAGGTCGGTCAGTTCCCCGCCGAAGACGAGATGAAGGAGCTGCTTCTCTGCCGTCATGATGTCGTTCCCGGATTATGGTGTCTTCTGGCGCTCATCGGCCGCCGATGGCGGCAAGGAGGGCGCCGTGCAGTCGCTGAGGGCCCGCGGCGAGTTCGCCGTGCGAAGGCTCGGGCCGGTTGTAGACCGGCTTGTCCCCGTCGAGCGTCGTCAAGGCGCCACCCGCCTCGTGCAGGATCAGGTCGGCCGCCGCGATATCCCAGTCGCGCGCATCGGTGGACACGAGGCCGGCATCGACGGTGCCGTCCGCCACCCTTGCGATCCGCAGAGCAAGCGACGGTATCCGGGGCGGCCGGGTGATCGAAGGTACCTCCCTGGCCAGTCGGTCGAGGAACGGCTTTGGGCCGGCGACGCTGATCCCCTCGAGCGAACGCGCGTCGGACACGGCGATCGCCTCTCCGTCCCGGCGGGCTCCACGGCCTTCCTCGGCCTCGTAGATCGTCTCGTGCGCGGGCGCGTACACGATTCCCAGCACCGGCCGCGTGTTCTCCAGGAGCGCGATCGCGACCGACCAATCGTGGCTTCCTGACAGGAATGCCCTAGTTCCGTCTATCGGATCCACGATCCAGACGTATTTCCGGTCGAGCCGCCTCGGGTCGTCCGCGGTCTCCTCCGAAAGCCAGCCGGCCTCCGGCATAAGGCCGCTCAGCCGGACCTTCAGGAACGTGTCCACCGCGACATCTGCCTCAGTCACGGGCGAGCCGCCCGCCTTCGACCAGATGCGGGCCGAGGTGGAAAGGCCCGAGCGGAAGAATTTCATCGCAATCTCACCTGCCTCGCGGGCGATGTCCCGCACGGTGGGGGTGAGGTCGCTTGGATCGCGGATCAGGGAGGTCATGCGGCCGGGATGCTCGAGGGAAGCAATAGGTTCCCGACCTTGCAGCGGCAAGGACCGGACCAGCGGCCTGCGGCCGCGCGGGGCCAGGACCGCAATGTTCTGTTGAACATGAGGCGGGAAGGCGACAGATCAACGCGTATTTTACCGTAGCGATTAAGCTTCTGCCGGGTCGTCAGGTGCCATTGTCGCGCAGGTCAGAGCGGCACAAAAGCCGCCGGCAGGGTAAGGCATCAGATATGTCAGGCTACGACGGACAGGTCGGGGCCGCTTCCACTTCTGGGAGCAGCTCCGACCTGCGCCGGACCGTCTGTACGGGCGGTTCCGGAACCAGGATGATCCTAGGGATTACTCGTGATCGACTCGCGGGTGCTGTTCTCGATCTGACGCGAGGAAACGGCGATCTGCGCATCGTCCTCGTGGACGCGGCCGGGGAGGCGCTGATCACCCTTGGCCCGTTCCCGGAAGAAGAGGTCATCGCGATCTGGCGGTCGATCGTCACCTCGGCGGCGATCACCCCGATGATGCGGGCCTGGGACGGCTATACCGAGCCGCTGGCGAGCCAGCTCGGAAAGATTCGCCTCGGAAAATCGCAGGAGAGGCGTCGGCTCGCCGTGCTCGGCAACAGGCGCCCGCGCTTCCTGGTCCGGCGCAAGAGCGCCAGACTGCCACTGCGGCCGCTCGTGTTCCGAGAGCGGGAGATCGCCTGCGGACGGGAAGCCTGATCCGGGGCGCTAGAGCGCGCCCTGCGGCATGCGGGTCGGCCCGGTGAGACCGCCGCCGCCGAGGAGGCCGCCTCCGCCGCCCTCGCGGGCCTGCTTCTCCATCTGAGCCTGCTTTGCCGCGGCCCCGCAGGCCTGACGGCGGATCTGCACGGCGCGGCCGTGGTCCTCCTTGATGCTCTGAATGAACTGGTCCGGCACCTGGCACCAGTCCTTGTTGGCCTCGGTCCACTTCAGGAGCTTGTCGCCATTCGACACGAGCGCTCCGAAATCGGTGCAGGCGCGCTTGGCGTCGATGTTCTTGCCCTTCGTGGCCGCCGAGATGCGGTCGCCGATCGACTTGCGCTGGACGAGCATGGGTTGCACATCCCCGCACCCGGCCCCCTGTGCGAAGGCGGGCGCCGCGCCGAAGGATAGCGACAGGAACGTGGCCGCAAACAGAATGCTTCTCACGGCAGGACGCGCTGCGTCGATCTTCGGAGCGCCTGAGCCGACCATCATGTTCTTGTCCCCTCACAACGCCCGGCTTGTCCGGGTCCTTGCATGTCGCGCACGACATCCCACGTGGCTGGCAGCCCGGAGGGCGAGGGCATTGTCCCGCGCCTCGGGCTTTTCCGGCATGATGAAGACCCGCCGGTAACCACAGGAATGTGGCGGCAATGGTACATCAGGTCCACCCTTGTCGAGAGCGGATCGCGTTTCGCGCCGGGATGTCCTGTTGAGAGCGGCCCCTGATGGCATCCTATGACTTCGCCGCCCCGCGGCTTTTCGTGGCGGCCGACCTTGCAACTGAAGGCGAGGTGGATCTCGACCGCGGGCAGGCGAACTACCTCCTCAACGTGCTGCGGCTGGGCCCCGGCGGAATGGTCCTCGCCTTCAACGGACGGGACGGCGAGTGGCGCGCCGAGATCGTCGCGTCCGGCCGGAAGTCGGCCGTCCTGCGGCCGCTGGAGCGCACCCGGCCGCAGCCCGCCACCCCGGATCTCGACTATCTCTTCGCCCCGCTGAAACATGCCCGGCTCGACTACATGGTCCAGAAGGCCGTCGAGATGGGAGTGGGGCGCCTGCGGCCCGTCTATACGCGCCGGACCGTTGTAACCCGCGTCAATCTCGACCGCATGCGGGCCAATGCCGTGGAGGCCGCCGAGCAATGCGGCATCCTGGCTGTGCCGGAGATCCTTGAGGACGAGGCGCTGGATCGCGCTCTCGGCCGGCTCGGACCTGAACGGGTCCTTGTCTTCTGCGACGAGGACGCGCCGCTCGCGAACGCGATGGACGGTCTGGCTGCTGCCGGGCGAGGCCGGCCCATGGCACTCCTGGTCGGGCCCGAAGGCGGTTTCGCCCCGGAGGAGCGGGCTCTTCTGCTGGCGCGCGAGAATGTGATCCGCCTCTCGCTCGGCCCGCGTATCCTCCGGGCGGACACGGCGGCGGTCGCAGCATTGGCCGTACTCCAGGCGACGATCGGCGACTGGCGGTAGGATGGCGTCCGACACTGCGGAGTGTCGTTGCGGCGTCGTGTCCGCCGCTCTATGTACCCGGCTCCACACACTGGGGCGCCGGGCCCCCTCCGAGGGCCACGCGCCCGCCGATCGAGGAGCGCATGGCGCGCGACGTCACCGATGCGACGCCGATATCCGGGCGCGACGAGCTTGTCGCCTGGATTGCGGCCGGCGAGAAGCCCGCCTCCGAATGGCGGGTGGGGACCGAGCACGAGAAGGTCCCGTTCTACCGGGAAGGCCACGCGCCTGTGCCCTATGAGGGCGAGCGCGGCATCAAGGCGCTGCTCGACGGCCTCGCTTCCCTGAACGGGTGGGAGCCGATCCTCGACGATGGCCTCCCGATCGGCCTGGCGGACGAGAAGGGCGGCGGCGCCATCTCGCTGGAGCCGGGCGGACAGTTCGAGCTGTCGGGTGCCCCGCTTCGCGACGTCCATTCCACCGCGCGCGAGCTCGAGCGGCACCTGGACGAGGCGAAGCGCATCGCGGGTCCACTCGGGATCGGTTTCCTGACCCTGGGAATGAGCCCGAAATGGACCCGGGCCGAGACCCCTGTCATGCCCAAGCGGCGCTA
This sequence comes from Enterovirga sp. CN4-39, assembly GCF_049446235.1. Classification (NCBI taxonomy): domain Bacteria; kingdom Pseudomonadati; phylum Pseudomonadota; class Alphaproteobacteria; order Hyphomicrobiales; family Methylobacteriaceae; genus Enterovirga; species Enterovirga sp. CN4-39. Next base: position 165,885 of record NZ_JBMSEF010000009.1, read on the forward strand.
CCGGATCATGTCGGCCTACATGCCGAAGGTCGGCCGCCTCGGGCTCGACATGATGTTCCGCACGGCGACCGTGCAGGCCAATCTCGACTTCGGCTCCGAGGCGGACATGGTCCGCAAGCTCCGGGTATCCCTGGCGCTCCAGCCGGTCGCGACGGCCCTCTTCGCCAATTCGCCCTTCACGGACGGACGCCCGAACGGCTTTTTGTCCATGCGTTCGGAGATCTGGCGCGATACCGACCGGGACCGCACCGGGATGCTGCCCTTCGCGTTCGAGGACGGCATGGGTTACGAGCGCTACGTCGATTACGCGCTCGACGTTCCGATGTATTTCGTGAAGCGCGGCGACACGTATCACGATGTCGCCGGTGCATCGTTCAGGGACCTGCTCGCGGGTCGTCTGCCGCAGCTTCCCGGCGAGCGCGCCACGAGTTCCGACTGGGCGAACCATCTGTCGACGATCTTCCCCGAGGTGAGGCTCAAGACCTTCCTGGAAATGCGCGGTGCGGATACCGGGCCGCCGGAGATGATCGGGGCGCTGACGGCCTTCTGGGTCGGCGTGCTCTATGACGGAACGGCTCTCGACGAAGCCTACGAGCTGATCCGTCCGTGGTCAGCCGATGATCGTCAGGCGCTACGGGACGCGGTTCCGCGGCAGGGGTTGAAGGCGCAGATTGCGGGCCGCTCCGTCCGCGACCTTGCCTCCGAGGTGCTCAGCATCGCGCGGGCTGGCCTCGCGAGGCGGGCCCTCATCGACCCGGACGGGCGCGACGAGACGCGCCACCTGGACCCGCTGCTGTCGATCGTGGAGACGGGTCGGACCGGCGCGGATGTCCTGCTGGAGCGCTACCATGGGGCTTGGGCAGGTTCGGTCGAACCCGCCTTCGAGGAATGCGCCTTCTAGCGGCTTAGGCAGCCGCCCTTGTCTGGTCCGCGAACGGGACGACTTCCAGCGGGCCGGCCTCGTCGTAGATGTGGACGGCCCAGTCGTCCCATTCACGGTAGGACGGGACGGCCGTCATGATCTCACGGGCAACCTCCCGCGCCTTCACGATGATGTCCTGAAACGCCTTCGTGTCGCGGCCATGCCGGTCGAGAATCAGGTCGACCCCGTCGGTGCAGTGGAAATAGTGGATCGCCATTTCCCGATCCTCCTCGCCCGTTCTCGAGCTGAGCCGGCATCGTCTCGCCCGAACACGACAACTGAATGAACCTTCCCGCCTTCGCGTTCCGCCGGGCTTAGAGCAGAATGGCTAGGCGGGCCTTTGTCCCCGCTTTCCACTGTTTTCACAGGGATGCCGTCCCTCGGGTGCTTCCTCGGTTTCAGAATTCGATCGGGCGGGTCCCGGCCCCGTCCTGCTCCGAACGTGTATGCTTGGCGGCAAGTAGGAGCCCACAACATGACTACGGAACGGCGCGAGCTGTACCGAAGCCCTAACGGGGATGCCTGGTTTCTCGGGCGCGACCCCAGAACGGGCATGCCTTCGTGATCCATCAGCCGAACGGGCCGTCTGGCGGGCAGCTTTCCCACATCGAGCTCTCGGAGTTTCTGAGCCGGGCAACGAAGGGGCCCGAGCATCAGGCCCTTTTGCGCCTCATCGGAACCCTCTCGTTGACGTGCGCCCGTATGCCGAGCGCTCCTAAGCGCCCCACCTGTTCCGCCGAGGGCCGCGGTGACGCCGTGTCTGTCGCTTAGATTGCCATCGGACAGGCCAAGAGTTCGAGCATGAGCCCGCGGCGCCAGAGCGCCGGGCGGCGATCGCCGAGCGAGGAGTCGTCATGGAACACGCAGATATTCGAGCGGCCCTGGAAGGCCACTGGGCCGCATCGGATTTGGGAGATCTCGAAGCTGAGCATCTCATCTACCGAGAAGATGCGGTGCTCGACTACCCGCAATCGAGCGAGCGAATACGCGGACGGCTGAATATCCAGCGGTCTCGCGCCGCGCAGCCAAATCAAAAGCGTTTCGCCGTCCGCCGTATTACCGGTTCAGGCGATCTCTGGGTCACCGAATACGTCCTGACCTACGATAAACGGCCATTCTACACCGTGAGCATCATGGAATTCGCTGATGGGTTGGTGGCCCGCGAAACCCAGTATTTTGCCGATCCGTTCGCACCGGCCTCGTCACGCGCGCAATGGGTGGAACGCCTACCCTGACGTAGCCCGGCTCTCATGCGGCGCCGACCAACCGGTGGTCATTGTCCTTACAAGAGCGGCGGCAGGCCGATGACGCCGCGAGCCACGATGCGCAGGCGAGCCGGGTCGCTCCGCTCGCAGGCGAGGAAGTTCGCCGTGCTGTCCTCGTCGCGCCTGCACATCATGAAGCCGTTGTGAAGCGCAGCCCTGGCGCGCGCTCCGTCCTTCATCTGCAATGCCTCGAACATCACGTCCCGCCCGTCGGCTCCGCGGCCCTCGATGAGACACCAGCGCAGGTCGCCTTCCACCCGGGCCCAGTCGGGCGCCGGCTCCGGGCAAGCGTCGTCCGGCATCGTTCACCTCCCCAATGGGGCTTCCGGCGAGCCGAAACTCGCATGGGCCACCCGCCGTCTCACAGGCATGTGCGTTCGGCGCGTTCTCGGCCCTCTTTCGGCCCCGCGCCCGATCCTCCCGTCCAGCCTGTAAGCCAAGTTGAACCGGCATCCCTTGTCATGGGTTGATCATGAAGCACGCGCTCGTGCTAGCTTCCAAGAGCCTCGGCCGCCGCGACGCCGTTTTCCGGCCGAGGTGGAGACCCGGATGGTCACTCTCTTCGACATCGTTCGGCAGGCCCAGGGCGGCACGGCGATGGACAGTTTCTCGCGCCAGTTCGGGTTGAGTCTCGACCAGACACAGAGGGCGGTGGATGCCCTGCTGCCGGCCTTCTCGCTCGGCCTGCAGCGAAGCTTCCAGGATCCGAACGCCTTCGCCCAGCTGCTCGAGTTGATGGCATCGGGCCGCTACGCGCCGTTCTTCGACGGTGGAGCTCAGCTCTGGCCCGCCCCGCCGAACGGACAGCACGCGCTGGAGCGGATCTTCGGCTCCCCCGAAATCTCACGCCAGATCGCCGCGCAGGCCTCGGCTATGTCGGGGATCACGGCTCAAGTCCTGCAGCAGATGCTGCCGTCTCTCGCCACGGTCCTCATGGGCGGATTGTTCCGCTACACCACCATGGAGGGGCTGGCCGATTTTCTTCGGAACTGGAGCGACTGGCTCCGGACGCTGGCGCGGCTCCAGGGCGGGAGCCCGCAGCCAAGCAGCCCGACCGTCACCAACCCCTACGAGGCCTGGGGAGACCTGATGAGCGCGATGCTTGGAGGGGCGGCGCGGAAGCCGCCTCCTCCGGAACCGCCCACCGATCCCTGGACGAGCTTCATGCGGGGATTCCTGAAGGACCTCCCGCCGAATGCCGCCGCGCCGCCACCGCCGGCGCCACCGCCTTCGCAACCCAATCCGTTCGAAGTGCTCTCGCAGATGTTCGATGCCGGCCGAGACGTTCAGGAGCAGTACCTGACAACCTTGAACGGCATCCTCGACGGCGTCCTGTCGGCGGCACCGGCGGGCGGGCAACCCCGCCAAGCCTGAGAAGCGCCTCAGCAGCTAACGGCCGCGGGCGCGTGTTTCAGGCCCCAAGCTGCATTCGCGCGCGCTCGTAAGTGACTGCGCCGGCTGACGGATCGAACTACGAGGAGGGCTGAGGGGTCCTTCGCGAGCGGCAACTCGAGGGCGCCGATCACGTCGCTGCGGGTCAGGCCGATGTCCTTGAGCGAGCGATCATCGAGTTCGAGCAGGCTGCGCACCTGGCGGCGATGCACGAGCGTCCGGACGAACGCCGCCGTCGTCAGGACGACGAACTGCACGATGCGACGGAGGGTCGATGCCGGTCCGTAGCTCCGCGGGAATTCTGTCTCGGTCGTGACCATCGCAATCTCCTGAGGATCAGGCTCCTCTCTGGCCCGCGCAGCGCGTCGGGAGCGAAGCGGGCTGCCTCGCCAGATGGACGATGCTCTCCATCTTGCTATTCGTGAAGCGAATGATTTGAATGTCTGAGATCACTTGGAGTGATGGAGGTCCCGATGCCCTACATGCTCGACAGCGACCAGCTCCGCACCTTCCTGGCCATCGCCGACACGGGCTCTTTCACGCGGGCCGCCGAAATCGTCCACAAGACCCAGTCGGCCGTCTCGATGCAGATGAAGCGCCTGGAGGAGCGGCTCGGGCGGGAGATATTCGAGCGCGATGGACGCTCCTCCAAGCTGACGGATGCCGGGGAGCGCCTGCTGGATTACGCGCGCCGCATCGTCCGGCTGAACAATGAATGCGTGGCGTCCTTCGCCGAGTCGGACCTCGTCGGACGCGTGCGCCTCGGCCTGCCGGACGACTATGCCGACCGGTACCTGCCGGAGATCCTCGCAACGTTCTCGCGATCGAACCCCCGCGCGGAGGTGACTGTCGTCTGCGAGCCGACGCCGATGCTCGTGGAGCAGGTGCAGGCCGGCGAACTCGACCTCGCGATCATCACGCATGTTGATGGGCGAGGAAACTCGGAGGTGGTCCGGTCCGAGCAGCTTCTCTGGGTCACGTCCGCGCGGCACTGCGTGCAGGACGAGGCGGTGATGCCGCTCGCGCTCGGGAGGGCGACCTGCAACTGGCGCTCCTCTGCGCTGGCCGCGTTGGAGAAGGCCGGGCGCAGCTTCCGGGTGGCCTATGTCAGCTGGAACTCGACCGCAGTGGGCGCGGCCGTCCTGGCGGGGCTGGCCGTCTCGGTCCTGCCCGAAAGCGCTGTTCGGCCCGGCATGCGGGTCCTCGGTCCGCGCGACGGGTTCCCGCCCTTGCCGTCCTGCAAGATCGGCCTGGTTCAAGGGGTCGGGGAGAGGAACGAACTCGCTGAGGCGCTGGCCGACCAGATCCGGCAGAGCCTCGACAATCTGGGATCGGGCCGCGTGATCCCGCTGGCGGCGGCGGAATAGGGCTAGCGCGTGGTGAAGCCCGACTGGACCTGCTCGAAAGATCCCCTGACGCTCGTGCCGATCATGGTCGCGCCGCCGATGATCACGATGGACACCAGCATCGCGATCAAGGCGTACTCGATCGAGGTCACCCCCTTCTGGTCGCGCAGGAACCTGCTCATCTCGTCCTCGGCATTCCGGCGCTACCATGACACGCTGCTGTTCGCGCGAAGTTAACGCAGGCGGGAAATCCCAGACCTGAACCTTAACGATGGAGCCCGGCTATATTCCCGTGGTCGCTTGACACGGGTCGGCCGCTTTCGCAGGAGAATGGAGACGCCTGATCTTCAGGCAAATTCTTCCCCGTCACGAGTCTGGTCCCGCTGACATGGCCGTTTATACCGAGGTCTCCGACGAGGACCTCCGCGGTTTCCTGGCCATGTACGACCTGGGAGAGGTGCTCTCGTTCAAGGGCATCGCGGAAGGGGTCGAGAACTCGAACTACTTTCTCCAGACCACGCGCGACCGCTTCATCCTGACCCTCTACGAGAAGCGCGTCAGTGAGGCGGATCTTCCGTTTTTCCTTGGCCTCATGGAGCATCTTGCTGGGCGGGGATTCGAGTGTCCGCTTCCCGTCCATAGCAGGTCGGGGGAGAGCCTCGGGCGGCTCGCGGGCCGGCCTGCCGTCATCGTGACCTTCCTGGAGGGCATTGCCGTCAAGCGTCCCGGCGTCGGCCATTGCCGGGCCGTGGGGGCGGAGCTGGCCCGCCTTCATGCGGCGGGCCGCGATTTTGCCGGGAGGCGGCCCAACGCACTCTCCATCGGCGCGTGGGCCCCGCTCTTTGCGAGCGCTGATTGCCAGGCCGACCGGCTGGCACCCGGGCTCGCCGCCAGGACACAGGCCGAACTCGGCGAGCTTGCCGCGCTCTGGCCGGCGGGGCTGCCCGAAGGCGTGATCCACGCCGACCTCTTCACCGACAACGTGTTCTTCATCGGGGACAGGCTGTCGGGCGTGATCGACTTCTATTTCGCCTGCACGGACGCGCTCGCCTACGATCTCGCGATCTGCCTGAACGCTTGGTGCTTCGAGGCAGACGGCTCCTTCAATGCCACGAAGGGGCGAGCGCTGATCGCAGGGTACCAGAGCGTGCGTCCCCTCGAGCCCGAGGAGGTCGCCGCGCTGCCGGTCCTGGCAAGAGGTTCCGCCCTCCGCTTCATGCTGACCCGGCTCGTGGACTGGCTGAACGTCCCGCCCGGCGCGCTGGTGCGTCCAAAGGACCCTCTCGAATACGATCGCAAGCTCGGCTTCCACCGAAAGGTGGCGAGCGCGACCGAATATGGCTGGGAGCCTGTGAGGTAGGGCGGTAGCTCAGTCCCTTCGAACAAGATGCGAGTCGGGATGAGCGATCGGGTCAAGATCTACACGGACGGTGCGTGCTCGGGGAATCCCGGCCCGGGCGGCTGGGGGGCGCTGCTGATCTTCGGCGCCAAGGAGCGGGAAATCTCCGGTGCCGAGCCGAACACTACGAACAACCGCATGGAGCTGATGGCGGCGATCTCGGCCCTGGAGGCGCTCACGCGACCCTGCGCCGTCGATCTGTACACAGACTCGCAATATGTCCGGAACGGCATCTCGAGCTGGATCAAGGGCTGGAAGGCCAAGGGCTGGCTCACGGCCGACCGCAAGCCCGTGAAGAACGAGGACCTATGGCGTCGCCTGGATGAGGCACGCCAGCGCCATGACGTGACCTGGCACTGGGTGAAGGGCCATGCGGACGATACCCTGAACCATCGCGTCGACGGCATGGCGCGGGCCGCCATTGAGGCCATGAGGCGAGGCATCAAGCATCCCGCATGAACGCCGCGGCCGGACCTATGCGGATGACCCGCCGCCTCTCCCGCCGCGCGACGAGTCCCCGGTGACTCGCAACCCCGGCGCCTAGGCCGCCCCGACCCGCAAGCGTCCCGCCGAACATGCCCGTTTCCCCAGGAGCACCTGAGCTGCCGCCCCCTCTACGGCAGGACAATCTCGGCCGGGCGGTTCTCTACATGATCGCCGCGGCCGTGATGCTTCCGGGCATCAATGCCTGCGCGAAGCACCTCAGCAGCTACTCCATCGTTCAGATCGGCTGGGCCCGCTATTCCGGGCACTTCGGGCTGATGCTGGTGGCCTTCGTGCCGACCTACGGGTTCGCGATGCTGCGCTCGGCTGCGCCCGGCCTGCAACTTCTGCGCTCGGGGCTCCATTGCGCATCGGCGCTCCTGATGTTCTCGGCCCTGACGATGGTGGCGCTCACGACCGCCACGGCGATCAACTTCTCGGCCCCGCTGATCGTCACGGCGCTCGCGCCCCTGATGCTCGGCGAGCGGATCGGCTGGCATCGGGCGATCGCGGTCGCGGTCGGCTTCGCGGGAGCGCTGATCGTCGTGCGGCCGGGCTATAGTGGTGACGGCCTCGCGACGGCCCTGCTGCTCATCAATGCCTTCGTGGGCGCGAACATCCAGATCCTGTCGCGAAAGCTCAGCGCCTATGACCGGGCCATCACGTCCAATACCTACATGGTGATGGTCGGGTTCTTGGTGCTGACCGCGCCGCTGCCGTTCGTCTGGCGCAACCCGGACAACATGCTCGATCTCGCGGTTTTCGTCGCCATCGGGATCTTCGGCGGGATCGGGCACTACTTCCTGGTGAGCGCCTTTGAGCAAGCGCCGGCCACCTTCGTGTCGCCGTTCAATTATCTCCAGATCGTCGGGGCGGCGGTCCTCGGCTATCTCGTTTTCGGCCACCTGCCGGATCTCTGGACCTGGGTCGGTGCCGCCATCATCGCGGCCAGCGGCATCTTCGTCCTGTTTAGCGAGCGGCGTGCGCGGCTGCGCAGGTAGGCGGGCCTAAGGGACAGCCTCCGCATTAGCTTACCGGCGACGGTCGCCTGGCGCCGTCCGGAGCAACTCGGCGCGACGTCAGGCAGTCCGATCAAACTATCACCATCAAAACCGCGCTGTTTGCTGTTGACAGCTGACATCGGAGCCGTAGCATTTCCGAATGGCGGTGAGTTCGAGTTTCGTCGTTCAAGACGGCGTTCATCTGCATGTGCGTCGCTGCGGCGAGCGCGGCGTTCCGCTTGTTATGCTGCATCAGGCACCGACCTCCGCGCGTGTGCTCGAGAGCCGCCTCGAGCGGTTCGGCGCCGACTTCCAGTGCATTGCTCCGGACATTCCGGGTCTCGGCCGATCGGACGCGCTGGATACCGATCCTGTCACGATCGAGAAGCTCGCAGCCCTGTTCAACGGCATGCTGGAGAAGCTCGCGGGCGGGCCTGCGCTTCTCTACGGCTCCCATACGGGAGCTCTCGTCGTGACCGAGATGGCGATTCAGCGGCCTGATCTCGCGGCGGCCGTGGTGACGAACGGCTACCCGATCTACACGGCCGAGGAGAGTGCGCAGCGGCTCGCGACCTATTTTCCCGCGCTCGAGCCGAACTGGGACGGATCGCACCTCGTATGGCTCTGGTACCGCTACCGCGAGCAGTTCGTCTACTGGCCATGGAACACCAAGGACCCCGGCACGCGCGCTCATTGCGCGTTGCCGAGCCCGGAATACCTGCACAAAGGCGTAGCCGAGATCGCGGCCCGCCACGACAGCTACGCCCGGGTGTATGCCGCGGCCTTCGGGTACGACGCGCCCGCCGCCCTGACTCGGATTTCGGTGCCGATGCACCTCGTCGTCGAGCACGAGGATTCGCTCTCACTGAAGATCGGCCATGTCGCGGAGGCGAATGCGAGCCTTGCGCTCCATCCCTGCACGGAAGCCGATGTCGAGGCTGTGGAGCACGAGATCCTGATCGAGGCGGCCGCCGGGATTTCGGCGCGCGGCCCGATCTCGATCTCGACGGCGGCCGAGACCCGGTATTTCTCCGGCGAGGGCTGGCGGATCATCGCCCGGAGGCTGCGCGGGACAGGGGGGCGGCGCCCTGTGGTGGTCCTCCCGCCCTTTCCCGCGGGCTCCGTCGCGATCGAGCCGGAACTGCCGCGCGCCCTCGATCGCGACGTGATCCTGCTAGATCTGGACAAACTGCCCGGCAACGGCGATGCGCAGGCCGCGCTCGAGGCGCTTGGTGAGGTCCTGGCGGGCGTCCTGGACGTCTACGGCGTGGCATCGGCGGACCTCGTCGTACATGACGAGGCCCGGGCGCTCGCTCTTCCTCTCGCGCGCGCATCGTCGAGGATCGCTCGCGTGCTGGTCGTCGAAGCGGCGTCGGCCCCTCCCTCCATGGCCTTCGATCCCCGGCTTTGCGCATCCGGCGGCCATCTGCTCCGGCTCTGGGACCGGTTGCGCTTCAAAGGCCTCGGTGCATCCGAGCGGCCGCGGCACGAGAGCCTGGAGCGCCTTGGCCGGCTTGCCTGGAGCGCGATCGGCGCCGCCGAGCAGATCCCGGCCTGGGATCGCCTGATCGGGAACTTCGCGGCCGCGGCCGACGGCGAGCTCTTGGGCGAGCGGATCATGCTCCTCAAGGCGGGCGTGCATGCCCGGGAGGCCCTGGCTGGCTCGTCCGTGCGCGATCTTGGCTTCGAGCCAGGACCTCCAAACCGGCCGCTCGCCGCGGCTCTACGGATGCTCTCGCAGGAGCAAGGCTCGTGAATTATCCAGAGCTCCTCGGTTCCTGGCGGTTGCGCGGCCATCGCTTCAGGAACCGCATCCTGCTCACCGGCCATTCGGTCCTCTATGGCGAGAACGGCTTCTTCACGCCGCGCCATGCGGCGTATTACGAGGAGCGTGCCAGGGGTGGCGTCGGGCTCATCATCACCGAGCAGCAGGCCGCCCATCCTTCCGGCCGGAACTACCATCAGGGCCTCATCGCCTACTCGCCGGACGCCATTCCGTTCTACCGGGCCGTGACGGAGCCGGTCCGGGCGCTCGGCGTGCCGATCCTGGCGCAGCTGTTCTGCGGCGGCGCACAAGGCATCGGCACGATGTATATCGACGCTTGGCGGCCGCTCCTGTCGCCGTCGGGCATTCGGTCGACGCAGTTCGGCGAGACGCCCGCGGTGATGTCCGCCGAAGACATCGCCGACGTGAAGGCGTCGTTTGTGAGGTCGGCGCTGCATGCCGTGGAAGGCGGCTTCAGCGGCGTCCAGATCCACGCGGCGCACAGCCAGCTTCTGGGCTCCTTCCTCAGCCCGGCCTTCAATCGGCGCGAGGATGAATACGGCGGATCGCTCCAAAACCGCTGCCGGATTGTCCGGGAGATTGCGGCCGAGACGCGTGCCGCGATCGGCTCCGAGCCGCTTCTCGGGATCAGGATCTCGGCCGACGAGCATCTCGGAGAAGCCGGCATCACGCCCGAGGAGGCGCTCGATGCGGCGGAACTCCTGGCCGCGGAAGGGCATCTCGACTTCATCGACGTGTCGGCGGGCGGCTATTTCGCGAAGAGCGTGTCGGTGCCGCCAATGGCCAGCCCCTTGCCGACAGGCTTCCTGACGAACTTCACCTCCAGGCTCCGCGACCGTGTAGGCAATCAGGTCGCGCTGTTCTCCGTCGGGCGCGTTACCATGCTGGCCGATGCGGAGGCGGTGCTCACCGAAGGTCGACTCGACATGGTGGGAATGACCCGCGCCCATATGGCGGACCCGCACCATATCGCAAAGGCGCAGGGGGGCCGCGAGGCCGAAATCCGCCATTGCATCGGCGCGAATGTCTGCGCGAAGCGCCTGGTCGAGAACACGCATGTGACCTGCGTGATGAACCCGGCCATGGGCCGTGAGGCTGCCCGGCGTTCCGAAATCGCAAAACCCGCGAAGGTGCTGCAGGTGGTGGTGGTCGGCGGCGGACCCGCCGGGCTCGCCTGCGCGACGCAGGCCGCCGCATCCGGTCACCGCGTAACCTTGTTCGAGAAGAGCGGTGAACTCGGCGGGAGACTCCGTCCGCTGGCCCGTCTCCCGCTCCGGGAGCGGTGGGGGAGGGGGATCGAAAACCTGGTCTCGCCGTTGCGAGCGGCTGGCGCGGAGATCGTCCTCAACATGGCCGCCGACATCCGCATGCTGGCTACCGTCAGGCCGGACGTGATCGTCCTCGCCACGGGCTCGGAATGGGACCTGACCGGCTACACGCCGTACCGGCCCGATCGCGCCTCCATTCCCGGCCTTCGCAATGCCCGGACGATGGGCCTGGACGAGGCGGTTCTGACCGGTGCTGCGACATCCGGCTCCCGCATCGTGATCGTGGACGAGTCCGGCGAGAGCGCGGCCGCCGCCTTCGCGATCGAAGCCGCGGAGGCGGGCGCGCATTGCACCGTTGTCACGCCGTTGGCCGCCTATTCCGATGTCTTCAACAAGACCTATGAACTCCCGTATTTCTTCGGCCGCATGGAGCGGGCCGGAGTGAGCCTCCGCCAGAGCTCCGCCCTGGAGGAGATCGGCCCGGACGGTGCGGTCGCCGTGAAGTCACTGATGTCCGGGCGGATCGAGGCCGTTGAGGCCGCCGACCTGCTCGTCTTCGCGTCCGGAAGACTGCCGCGAGTCGAACTTGTCCAGCCTCTGCGTCAGGCCGGATATGATGTACGGGTCGTCGGGGATGCGCGAGCGCCCCGGAGCATCGAGGCCGTTATTGCCGAAGGGGATGCCGCCGGCAGGGGCCTTCTACAGAGTTCATAGGACAGGAAAGCGTGGCACTTTTTCCAAGCGTCGAGACGCCTATTTCGCTCAATGGGGTCCGGCTGAAGAACCGCATCGTCGTCCCGGCGCACACCACGAATTTCGGCGAGCACCACCTCCCGTCGCAGCGGCACGTCGAATATCACCGGCAACGGGCCCGGGGCGGCGTTGGCGCCATCATCTTCGAGGCCGTCCGCGTGTCCGACAACACGCTCGGCCGTCCGCAGGGCGTGGCCGGCTATCTTCCTGGTTCCGTCGAGGCTTTCCGCCGCGTGGCCGACGCCGTCCACGAAGAGGGCGTGCCGCTCATCGGCCAAGTCTGCCATATGGGCCGGCAGATCGAGGGGGAGTTTGAGCGCACCTGCTCGCTCGGCGCTTCTCCCATCCGCTGGTCCACGACGGCCTTTCCGCCGCGGGAGATGAACCGCCGCGATATGATCGCAGTCCGAGACGGCTTCGTGCGCACAAGCCTGAACCTGCTCGAGGCAGGGCTCGACGGTCTCGAACTGCATTGGGGCCACGGCCACCTGCTCCAGCAGTTCCTGTCCCCGTCCTCGAACCAGCGTATCGACGAATATGGCGGGTCGGTCGAGAACCGGATGCGCTTTCCGCTGGAGGTGCTCAAGGCCGTGCGGGCCGAGATCGGGCCGGAGCGCTGCATGGGCATCCGCTTCACGGTCGAGGAGTACCTGCCGGACGGGATCACGCCCGACATGGCGAGGGAGATCATCACGAAGGCGGCTAAGGAGGTCGCGCTGGACTTCGTCCACGTGAGCCACTCGGCCTACAACATGTCCTACTCGGTCGGCACGCAGATGGCCGACATGACGTTCGACGAGGCGCCCTTCCGCGAGTTCCCGGGCCCAATCCGGCGCGCCCTGAGCGAGCAGGGCACGCCGATCCCGATCGTCACGGTTTGCAAGTACCGCGACCTCGCCGAGGCGGAGCGGATGATCGCCGGCGGCGAGGCGGACCTCGTCGGCATCGCCCGGGGCCACATCGCCGACCCGGCCATCGTCCGGAAGTCGCTGGCGGGGCGCGCGGACGAGGTTCGCACCTGCATCAGCTGCAACCAGGGCTGCGCGCAGCATCTCGAAAAGAACATAGCCATCACCTGCCTGGTCAACCCGATCGCGGGGCGCGAGGAGGTATGGGCGGAGCCCGAGGACGACCGGGCCGACGCGCCGAAATCAGTCCTGGTCGTTGGCGGCGGACCTGCCGGCGCCGAGGCGGCCTATGTGGCGGCGGCCCGCGGCAATCGGGTCACGCTGTGGGAGGCAGGATCGCGCCTCGGCGGTCAGCTTGCGCTGGCGGCCTCGATGCGCAAGCGCGGCGATTTCGAGAAGTTCCTGGCGCTCCAGCAGCGCCGCCTAGAGCTGAACGGCGTCCGCGTCGAGTTCGGGCGGAGGGCAGACGCGGCCGCCATCAGGGAGTTCGGGGCCGACACCGTCATCCTGGCAACGGGATCGCGGCCCAGTCCGGTCACGCTCCCGAGCGGGGCCGTGGCGCTGACGCTGGCGGAGGCGGTCGATCCCGCGACGCCGCTCGGACGCCGAATTGCCGTCTACGACGAGACCGGCGACTGGGGCGCGTTCTCGCTCCTGGAACACCTCGCCCTCGGTGGGCACGAGGTGACGGCCATCAGCCCGCTCGCCGGCCTCGCCTGGCGTACGACGATCTACAGCACGACCGCAACCCGGAAGCGGCTGCGCGAGCTGCGTGTCCGCATCGTGCCCCTGCGCCGGCTGGTCGACTTCCGAGAGGGCAGCCTCGAGGTGGAGGATGTCTCCACGGGCGACATGGAGACCCTGGCGATCGACAACTTGGTCGCAATCCGGCCGAACATGGCCGACAACGAGCTCGAACGGGCTCTGTCCTTTGATAGTGACCTCCCCCTCGGGGCCGGCGACTGCCTCGCTCCCCGCACTGCCGTGGAGGCCGTGTTCGAGGGCCACGCGGCTGGCCGCAGCATCGGCCGCCGGTCGTGAAGGTCGCCGTCACCGGAGCGGCCGGCTTCGTCGGCCTGAACATCCTCGATGCCCTGCTCGGAAGGGGGCACGAGGTTCTGGCGCTCGACCTCGGACCGCTCCGCGCGGACGCAGTCGCCGAGCTGCCGAGGCAGGACGCGCTCACCGTCGAACGCCTCAATGTGCTCGATGGAGAGCAGCTCGAGGCGAGGCTGCGCGATTTCGGCTGCGAGGCCCTGTTCCACGGCGCCAGCGTGACGGCGAGCGTCGAGACGGAGCAGAGCGATTTCGGCCGCGTGCTGGAGGTGAACGTCGTCGGGACCGCGCGCGTCCTGGAGGCGTGCCGTCGGGCCGGAATTCGGCGAATCGTGGCCGCGAGTTCGAGCGCCGTCTATGGCGGGCTTCCGTTCGGACGTGAGCCGGTGGTGGAGGATGCTCCGCTGCACCCGCTCACGGTCTACGGCATCAGCAAGCTCGCCGCGGAGCAGAGCGCGCTGCGCTTCGGCGAACTGCACGACCTGGAGGTCGTCGTCCCACGGATTGCGGCCGTGTTTGGCCGTTGGGAATGGGAGACGAGGCAGCGTGATGTGATGAGCCCGCTCTTCCAGATCGCGCGCGATGCCGTTCGAGGGAGGGAGGTCGTCCTACCGCGTGGCGGGGCGCGGGACTGGATCGACGTGCGCCGCGTCGCGCATGCTGTCGCGCTGCTCATCGAGGCGCCTCGCCTTGCCCACCCCGTGTACAATCTCGCGGCGATACGAACCTGGTCGCCAGAACTCCTGTGCAGCGAACTCGAAAAGAAGATGCCCGGCTTCCGCTGGCGCTTCGGCGAGGACCGCGACGCCAGCATCGATTACCGGGACGACGTGACCCGCGAGCGGCAGGCCGTCACGGCAAGGCGCGTCACGGACGAGTTCGGCCTAGAGGTTCTCGGGACGCCCGAGGCCGACGCCGCCTCTTTCGCCGAGTGGGCCGCATCGCATCCGTCATGGTTCGCGAGGACGCCTGCGAGCTGAACGCTCGCAGGCACAGAACCTGCTTGACGCAAACTGTCGACAGTGTGCAATTAGCAGAACTGGAGGGGATCGTCAGAATGTCTGCCACTCTAAGCAGTCCAGCGAGCGTTCATCAGGGGGCGGTGAGCAAAGCCGCCGCAGGCAGCACGCCCGAGCAGCGCCGCCGCGCCGTCTATGCAGGCGGCATCGGGTCTCTCGTCGAGTATTACGATTTCGGCGTCTACGGCTATGTCGCGACCACGATCGCGATACAGTTCTTCCCGACCTCCTCCCCGACCGCAGGCCTTCTCTCGACCCTGGCCGTGTTCGCGATCGCCTTCGTGGCGCGTCCGCTGGGAAGCATCCTGTTCGGCCATATCGGCGACCGGCACGGGCGCAAGCCGGCCCTCGCCATCTCCGTCATCATGATGGCCGTCGCGACCTTTGGGATCGGCTGCCTGCCCACGTACGAGACCATAGGCGTCGCGGCGCCGCTCCTGCTCGTGATCATGCGTCTCGCCCAGGGTCTGTCGGCCGGCGGCGAGGTCAGCGGATCCGCCGCGATCCTTGCCGAGACCGCGCTTCCGAACCGCCGCGGCTTCCTGACGAGCGCGACTCAGGTCGGCTCCCTTTCAGGCCTGCTGCTTGCCTCCGCGGTTGTCGGCATCATCAACTGGGTGCTGACCCCGGAGCAGTTCACCGCCTGGGGCTGGCGCATTCCGTTCCTGCTCGGGATCCTGACCGGCTTCGTCGGGCTCTGGGTTCGCATCCGGCTGCAGGAGGCTGAGGCATTCAAACGCGTCGAGCAGACGGGCAAGGTTGCCGAGCTGCCGGTCGTCGAGGTCTTCCGGACGAACTCGGTCAACATCGCCAAGGCGTTTGGCCTGACGGCGATCAACTTCGCGGCATACTACACGGTCTTCGTCTATCTCTCGATCTATCTGCAGACGGTCGGTACGCTGAGCAAGGCGCAGGCGACGTTCTCGACCACGACTACCATCGCGATCGCCGCCGTCGCCTTGGTGTTCTTCGGCCTGCTCTCGGATATCATCGGTCGCAAGCTCGTGATCGGCGGCTCCGCCCTCGGCTTCCTCGTCCTGACGATCCCGGCGTTCAAGATCATGCAGGGAGACAACCTTCCCCTGATCTTCGGGGCCCAGGTCGTGCTCGGGCTGCTCGAGGCGGCCATCATGGGGGCCATCTGGGCGGCGCTTGCCGAGCTCTTCCCAACCCGCGTGCGCTACAGTGGCATCGGCCTCGGGTTCAACCTGGCGGGCGTCTTCGTCGGCGGCAGCGCTCCGTACATCTCGACATGGCTGATCCAGGCCACGGGCGACAAGATCTCGCCGGCCTACTTCCTGATGGCGGTCTCGGTCATCACGCTCGCAACCCTTATGACCGTTCCCGAGACCGCGAAGAAGGCGATGCCTGAATGAGCGCGACCCTCGAGGCAGATGCGGTGCCGGCCCCGACCGGCACCGCGGAGGACCCCGCGCTGTTCGGAAAGCCCTATCTGGGCGATCCGCGCATCGACCGGCTGATGGGCATCATCATCGCGCTTGCGGGCGAGGTGGCGGTCCTCAAGGCCCAGGTGATGCGTGCCGGGATCGGACCCGGCACGAGCGAGGAGGCGATCCATGCCGAACTCGATGCCTTCGCGCGGGAGGTCTTCAAGCCGATCGCCGATCCCGACTTCGATCTGGACTGAGTGCTGAGACGGAGAAGCGCAATGGAACTCTCCCCGGACGGACGCGCCTACCAGGCCTTCCTCGCAGGCGCGAAGTCCTACCTCATGGACACGGTCTATCCCCGTGCCCGCGAGGAGGTTGCGCGTGCCAGCGAAGCTGCGGCCGGCGACAAGCACGCCACCGCCGAGCGGCTGCGCGGAAATCCGTTCTACGAATATTTCGCGTTCCTCGAACACTACGTGCAGCATCACAAGTACACCTCGCGGCACGGGCTCGCCGTGGAGGCGGAGCGGCAGCGAGGTCAACTGACCTCGCGCCTGATGGCGGTCGCGGAGAAGCATTACACGCACGCCGACGTCGAAGTGCCGGCCTATTACAGTGCCGTCGATGTTCATCAGCATCCGGGCAACCTCCACGGCGACGTGCTTGCGGGCGACATCTACAAGGCGAGCGCCGCGACGACCCAGCCGGGCAGCACGGATGCGTATGGCCTCCACCACAAGTTCGCGGCCGCGATCGCCAAGTATTCCCCCGCGCCGAGGAAGGTGCTCGATCTTGCCTGCGGCTTCGGCAAGAGCGCGCTTCCGATCGCGCAGCGCTGGCCCTCCGCGAAGGTCGAGGGCGTGGACCTATCGGAGGGTTGCCTGCGGCTTGCCGCTGTCGAGGCCGCCGATGCCGGCGCCGAGAACCTGCATTACCGGCTGGCGGACGCGGCCAGCACCGGGGAACCGGACGAGGCCTATGATCTCGTCACCTCCACGATGCTGCTGCACGAACTCGACAACGGTGCCGTCCGGGCCGCCATGAAGGAGGCCTTCCGCGTGCTCGCGCCGGGCGGACACCTCGTCCAGCTCGATTTCCGGGCACGGGACGAGGTGGAGCGCTTCTTCTTGCACGGCCACGGCCAGCGGAACAACGAGCCCTACATGGCCGATTTCGACATGTTCGACTTTCGGACATACCTGGAGGCGCTCGGGTTCACGGATGTCGTCGTAGTGCCGTTCGAGGAATCGCCGGGCGCGACAGCTCCCGACTTCCCGAAATGGCGGCTTCCATGGACAGTGATCGCCGCCCGGAAGCCGAACTAGTTGACAACCGCCCCGAAGCGGCGTCGTCGCGGGTGAGATGAAGTCGCCCGCGACAGCTCGGGACAGTCGATATGACCCCGCCGGCGTCCGGAACGGAGAAGTCGATCATGTCGGCCATTGCGCCAATCGCGACCAACTCGCTTGCCGAGGAAGCATTGGGCAAGATCATCCAGGCGATCACGTCCGGCGAATTCCAGCCCGGCGAGCGCCTGTCCGAGGCGCATCTCGCGCGGCAGCTCGGGATCAGCCGCGGGCCGCTGCGGGAGGCGCTCGGTCGCCTCGAGGGGCGGCTCGTCATGCGCACGCCCCGGATCGGCGTGAGCGTGATCGCGCTGTCCACGGCCGATCTCGCGCAGCTCTTCGAGATTCGCGAGGCGCTCGAGGGAATGGCCTGCCGACTTGCGGCGGAGCGCATCACGCGCTCCGAGCTCATGTCCCTCCAGGGACTCCTGGCCGAGCACGGGAAGGACGACAAGGTTCTGCGCAACGATGGCTATTTCCAGCGCAAGCCCGACGAGGATTTCCATCTCTCGATCATGACCTGCGCCAGGAACCCACGGCTGCAGGAGCTCCTGATGGAGGATCTCTATTACCAGCTCCGGCTCTACCGCTTCAAAGCGAGCACGGAGCCGGGCCGGGCAAAGGCTGCGTTCCGCGAGCACCAGGCCATCCTGGATGCCCTGAGCGCGCGCGACCCCGACGCCGCCGAAGCCGCCATGCGGCAGCACATCCGCAACGCGGCCCGGAGCCTCGCATCGGCGCGGAGCCCGGATCTTCGGGCCGTCGAACCCATTTCGCAGGCGGGTGCCGAGGCGACCCCTGCGCAACCCAAGCGGCGCCGCGCCGCTTCGTGAAACCTGGACGGAACTTTGACGGACGCAATCAACAGCGAACGCGCGATCCGCGCTACCAGCCGCCTGAAATCGACCCTCGCACGGCGGGATGCCGTGCTCATGCCCGGCGCCCCGAATGCCCTGTTTGCGCGGGTCATCGAGGATCTCGGCTTCGAGGCCGTCTACGTGACCGGGGCCGGCATCGCGAACATGCAGTTTGGCGTGCCCGATGTCGGGCTAACGACCCTGACCGAGGTCGCGGGCGTGGTCTCCGCCATAGCGGACGTCGTGGGTCTCCCGCTGATCGTCGACGGCGATACGGGCTTTGGAAACCCCGTGAATGTCGGCCGCACGGTCCAGGTCCTGGAGCGTGCGGGTGCTGCCGGCATCCAGCTCGAGGACCAAGTCTTCCCGAAGAAGTGCGGCCACTTCGCCGGCAAGGACGTAATCTCCACCGCCGAGATGGTCCAGAAGATCCGCGCCGCCGTCGACAGCCGCCGCGACGGCGATCTCCAGATCATCGCCAGGACCGATGCGCGCGCCGTCTACGGCCTCGACGCCGCAATCGAGCGCGCGAACGCCTTCGTCGAGGCGGGCGCCGACGTCATCTTCATCGAGGCGCCCACGGACGAGGCGGAGCTGTCGCGCATCCCGCGCGAGGTCCCGGCCCCGCACATCGCCAACATCGTCTTCGGCGGGCTGACCCCGGAGATACCGAACGCGAAGCTCAAGGAATTCGGCTTCAGCGGCGTGCTCTATGCCAACGCTGCCCTCCAGGCCGCTTTGCGGTCGGTCCGCGGCGTCCTCTCCGAGCTGAAGGCGACCGGATCGCTCGCGGGCGTGCGGGATCGGCTCGCCTCGTTCGAGGAACGCCAGGCCGCGGTCGACAAGGCCCGCTTCGACGCACTCGAGGCACGCTACAAGGTGAGGGCGGATTGATGAGCGCAGCAAAGCCCTGGGATGGACTGATCCCCGAGGAGGAGCAGCGCGCCTACCGGGCCGCTGGCTTCGGCCGCCCCAGCGGGCTGGGCTCGCGCCCGGCTCTCCTCATCATCGACGTCCAGTACAGGACGGTCGGTACGAAGCCGCTCCCGTTCTGGGAGTCCATCAAGGAGTTTCCGACGTCCTGCGGCGAAGTGGGCTGGAACGCGGTCGGCAAGATCCGGACGATCCTCGACCTGTTCCGCGAGCGTGGCTGGCCGGTGCTCTACCCGCATGTCGCCCCGAAGCAGAGCTTCGACGGAGGTCGGCTGTCCGAGAAGGTCCCCGCCATCATGACGGTCGGGGCGCGCGGCTACGACTTCGTCGAGGAGGTCGCGCCGCGGGCGAACGACATCCTGCTGCCGAAGAAGCATCCGAGTGCGTTCTACGGGACGCCGCTCGCGAGCTACCTGGTCAATCTCGGCGCCGACACCCTGGTCGTGACGGGCTGCACGACGAGCGGCTGCGTGCGTGGCTCGGTGGTGGATGCGTTCTCGTACAATTTCCGTGTCTGCGTCCCAAGCGACGCCGTCTATGACCGCAGCCAGGTTTCGCACGCCGTGAACCTGTTCGACATGTCCGAGAAATACGCGGACGTCATGACGACGGCCGAGTGCCTCGCAGCCCTGCAGGGGATCGCGCCCGCTGCGGCCACAGCGGCTTAGGGACGGGCCTATGAGCGACTTCGATCTGCTCGTTGCCGGCGGGCGTGTCCTGCTGGCGTCCGGCGAACTCGCGGCGGCGGATCTCGGCATCACGCAGGGCCGAATCGCCGCCCTGCTCGCACCCGGCTCGTCCGCGAAGGCCGCCGAACGGCTCGATGCGACCGGCCTCGTGGTCCTGCCCGGCATCATCGACGCCCACCTGCATCTCGGCCATGGGAGCGACATCTCGCGGCCGCGTGTCCCGGCCGATGCCGCGGGCGAGACCGCCGCGGCGGCTGTCGGCGGGGTCACGACGCTGATCCCCTACCTCATGGGTACGACCGCCTACGAAGGCGGGCTCTTCGACGAGGTCGTGCAGGTCACGGAGGCGGGCGCCCGGGTCGATTTCGGCTACCACTTCATCATCGCGACCGAGGAGCAACTCGCGGGCATCCCGCTCTATGTCGGCGAGTACGGCGTCTCCAGCTTCAAGATCTTCATGAACAACCGCGGAGGGGAGGGCACGCGGCTCGGCCTGCCCGACATCGACGACGGGTTCCTGTACCGGCTGGCCGAGGCCGCCGCGGCCCAGGGCGCGCTCGTCTGCCCCCATCCAGAGAATATCGAGGTCTCCTGGGTGCTGCGCGACCGCGAGAAGGCGCGAGATCCGGAAGGAAGGGGCGGTCTCGCCGCCTGGAATGCGACACGGCCGCCCTTCATCGAGGCGGATGCCGTGCAGCGCGCAGCCCTGCTTTCCGAGGCGGCCGGTGCTGCGCTCTACGTCGTCCATACGTCCTCCGCCCATGCCCTCAAGGCCGGGCTTGCGGCGCGGCAGCAGGGCGGGCGCGTGCTCATCGAGACCTGCCCCCACTACCTGACGCACGACGTCACCTGGCCGGGCGGAGACCTCGGCAAGATCAACCCGCCGCTCCGGGGGCCGGCCGACCGGGAGGCCCTCTGGGCCGCGGTCGCGGACGGGTCCGTGGACACCGTTGCGACTGACCATGTCCACCGGACTGCCGAGGGGAAGAAGGGCGGCATCTGGGCCGCCTCGCCGGGATGCCCCGGCCTCGAGACGCTACTGCCCGTCATGCTGACCGAAGGCCATCACAAGCGCGGCATCCCCCTGGCCCGGATCTCGGACCTCCTCAGCCGCAATCCGGCCCGCATCATGGGGTTGGAGAACAAGGGCGCGATCGAGATCGGCAAGGATGCGGATCTTGCCATCGTGGATCTCGCGGCGGAATGGACCCTCGGGCCGTCCGACATCCGGTCGAGCGCCGGCTACTCCATCTACGAAGGCTGGCGCTTCCGCGGACAAGTCAGGCACACGCTCGTACGGGGCGCCTTCGCGCTCCGCGACGGAGCTTTGCAGGACGGTCAGGTCGGGCAGGGACGGTTCGTCCACCGCCGCGCAGCTCACTGAAAGCCGGGCACGACGCCCGGGTAAACAAGGACCAAGCTTTTGCTTACGAAGACCGTATTCACCTCGACCGCGACCACGACGGGCGGCCGCGCCGGCCGCACCGAGGCCGCGAGCGGCAGGGTGAGCCATGCGCTCTCGCGCCCCACCGAGATGGGCGGGGATGGCGTCGGCACCAATCCCGAGGAGCTGTTCGCCTGCGGCTACTCGGCCTGTTTCGGCGGCACGCTGGAGTTCCTGGCGAAGCAGAAGGGGATCGATATCGGGCAGTCGGTCGTGACGGCGCATATCGCCTTCGGGCCGGAT
The DNA here is from genome assembly GCF_049446235.1 of Enterovirga sp. CN4-39. Classification (NCBI taxonomy): domain Bacteria; kingdom Pseudomonadati; phylum Pseudomonadota; class Alphaproteobacteria; order Hyphomicrobiales; family Methylobacteriaceae; genus Enterovirga; species Enterovirga sp. CN4-39. Next base: position 187,386 of record NZ_JBMSEF010000009.1, read on the forward strand.
GCGGCCGGCGGCTTCGGGATCGGGTGCACGCTCGAGGTCAGCCTGCCGGGTATCGAGCGGAGCGTTGCCGAGGAGTTGCTCCACGCGGCGCATCAGAACTGCCCATATTCCAAGGCGATCCGCGGCAACGTCGAGGTCGAGATCGTCCTGCGCTGATGCGCACCGTGGCCCCGGACGTTCCGGGGCCTCACACCTCTTCGGAGGTCGCGGCTGCGGCGGCCGCCGCAGCCGCGGACCGGAGGGCAGCTTCCGCCTCCTTCGTGTCCATCACCGCCTGCCACCGGCCGGGGTGTCCAATGTCCCGAGCTGAAGCGAGCGTCGCCAGATAGGCGCTGCGCGGAATGTTGCGGAAGCCCATTCGCTCCACGGTCGGCGTCATGAGCTTGTTGTCCAGGAGCACGAAACCCCATTCGGCGAGGTGGCAGCTGAGCACCGCGAAGCCGATCTGGGAGGCACCGGGCTCCCAGGCGAATTGCGACTCGATCACGAAGACGCCGCCCGCCGCGACGCCGTAGCCGCCCCCGACGAGGTCGCCACCTTCGGTCCGGACCTCGAAGGAATGGGCGATGCCGGCATCGAACAGCTCGGCATAGGCCCGCATGATCCGCGGCGTGATCCAGGTGAGCGGCACCTTGCCTTCGCGCGGGCGTGCGCAGGCCCGGATGACCGCCTCGAAATCGGCGTCGAAGGTAACCTTGAGCCGGTTCTGGCGCATGCGGCTGCGGATGCGCCGCGAGACGTGGAACTCGCGTACTGGCACGACAGCCCGCTCGGGCGGCGACCACCATTTCAGCGGGCCGAGATGCGCGAAGGGGTACAGCCCCGAGCCATAGGCCGCGATCAGCGTCGGCACCGAGAGGTCTTTGACGAACCCTGCAAAGCCATACGGCCGCGGGAGCGCGCGCTCGGGATCGGGGAGCTTCGCCTGTCCAAGGGAGGTGAGCCACCTGCCCCAGAGCACCGGCAAGCCTGGCGCCCGCTCGGGCTTCAAGGCCCAGGCGAGTCCCAGTGCGTGTCGCCGAATCCTCTCGGCTGCGCTCTCCCGGAAGAGGAGCGCACGACGGGCGCTATCCGCGGGCAAGGGAAGCCTCTCCTAGGGCGGCGACGCTCGTCCCGCCGGGAGCGGGTCGGCATGCGGGAGAGATACGATGCGCCGGTTAAGCAACCATCAGAGCGGTCCCGCAAAGTCCGCGCGACTTGACGGGTGGAAATCGCAGGTGTCGGAACGACGCCGCCGCATTGCCGGTTCATTCCGGACGGAAAGCTAGGAGGCTCGCGTGAGGCTTGGATTGAGCGGGATCGCCCTCGTGATTGGGCTCGCCTCGGCGGCAGGCGCGGTGCAGGCGCAGCCCTATGGAGATTACGGCTACGGCCCGCGCGTGGTTGAGGCGACGGGATGGCGGAGCCGCGCGCCTTGGCACCCGTCCTGGCAATACGACACGGACGGGGACAACGATAAGCGTCCCGAACTGAAGCCCTGGCAGCAGAGTGGCGGTGCGCAGACGGGCGGCCCCGCCCGCAACCTGCTGCCCAAGGACAACCTCCACATCGTCCCGCGCTGAGCGCTGCTGGAATGGCTCCCGAGCGGCTCTTCGGATAAGCCGTCCCGGCAATCACACGGGCCGTCGCATGAGCCACGTCAACCAGAGCACATTCACCACGCGTCCGGAGATCGACGGTACCTTCGGGGTCGTCGCGTCGACGCATTGGATCGCGACGGCCGTCGGGATGGGGCTTCTGGAGCGGGGCGGCAACGCCTTCGATGCCGCCGTCGCGACGGCCTTCACGCTGCAGGTCGTCGAGCCGCACCTGAACGGCCCGGGCGGCGATGCGCCGATCATCGTCTACGATGCCCGCAAGGGCCGTCCGGAAGTCATCTGCGGGCAGGGGCCGGCGCCTGCAGGCGCCACGATCGAGCATTACCACGTGCTCGGCCTCGACCTCGTGCCCGGCACGGGGCTCCTCGCGGCCTGCATCCCCGGGCCGTTCGACGCCTTCATGCTGATGCTGCGGGATTACGGCACGATGCGGCTGCGCGACGTGCTGGAGCCTGCGATCTTCTATGCGCGCGACGGCTATCCGCTGGTCGAGCGTATCCCGGCCACGATCGCGACCGTCGAGGAGCTTTTTCGCGAGCACTGGACGAGTTCGGCCGACCTGTACTTGCCGGGTGGCAGGGTGCCGGAGCCAGGATCGATCTTCACCAACCCGCGCCTCGCGGCCACCTACAAGCGCATCCTCGCCGAGGCGGAGAGCGGAGGAGGCGGCCGGGAGGCCGAGATCGAGCGCGCCCGCAAGACATGGTCGCAGGGCTTCGTGGCCGAGGCGATCGATCGCTTCTGCCGGACCGAAGAGGTGATGGACACCTCCGGCCGCCGCCATCGCGGGCTGCTGACCGGGCAGGACATGGCCGGCTGGGAGGCGAGCGTCGAAGCGCCGATCTCCTACGATTACGGCCGCTACACCGTGCTGAAATGCGGGCCCTGGACGCAGGGGCTCACGATGCTCCAGCAGCTCGCGCTCCTCTCCAGGTTCGACCTCGATGGGTTCGACCCGACCGGGCCGGACTTCATCCATCTGCAGGTGGAGGCCGCGAAGCTCGCCTTCGCGGATCGCGACACCTTCTATGGCGACCCGGCCTTCGTCGACGTGCCGGTCGAACAGCTCCTGGGCAAGGCGTACAACGACGAGCGGCGCAAGCTGATCGGGGACCGCGCCTCGCTCGAGCTCAGGCCGGGCACCATCGCCGGCTACGGTAAGGCGATCGGGGCGCGGGAAGGCGGCGAGCGCGTCGCCGTGGGAGCGACGGGTGCGGGCGAGCCGACGGTCGGTCGTATCCAGCGCGCGACCACCCCGGCCGATGATGCGCGAAGGCTCGAGAAGCAGGGCGCCGTGCGGGGCGATACCGTCCACTTCGACATCATCGACCGCTGGGGCAACATGGTCTCGGGCACGCCCTCGGGCGGATGGCTGCAATCCTCGCCCGTCATCCCGGAACTCGGCTTCTGCCTCGGGACGCGGGCGCAGATGTTCTGGCTCGATCCGGAGCATCCGGCATCGCTCCGGCCTGGCAAGCGGCCGCGCTCGACGCTTTCGCCCACGATGGCGCTGCGTGACGGCGATCCGTATCTCGCCTGGGGCTCGCCCGGAGGCGACCAGCAGGACCAGTGGATCCCGCAATTCTTCCTGCGACACGTCCATGCCGGCATGAACCTGCAGGAAGCGATCGACGCCCCGGCCTGGCACACCGAGCATTTCCCCTCGTCGTTCTGGCCGCGGACCTCGCGGCCGGGCGTCGTGGTGGTCGAGGGCAGGGTGCCCAAGGCGACAATCGACGAGCTGGGGCGCCGCGGCCATATCGTCGAGATCGGCGAGGATTGGTCCGAGGGGCGGCTCACCGCGGCCTCGCGCGATGGCGTTCGCCGAAAGGCGGCGGCCAACCCGCGCGGCATGCAGGGTTACGCGGCGGGCCGATAGCTCGGCCCGGCGGTCAGATCCGGGTGCGTCCGAGGACGACCAGGCCGTCGGCCCCCGGCGCGACCACCACCACCTCGCCCTCGGCTGGCACGAGTCCAGTCAGGGCCGTGATGTTCACCTGATGGGTCACCATCACGAGCACGCCTGGCCGCCCACGCCAGGCCTGGATGACGGCCTTCGCCCGTTCCGTCTGGGCGGCCCCGCTGCCGCGTCCGGCGAAGAACGAATCGAGCGCCGGATCCGGCCCGGTTTGAAGGTCGGGGAACGCCAGCCGCGCCGTGTCCGCCGCCCGGCACCACCGGCTGGACCTCACCTCGGTGACCGGGATCTTGGCGGAGCGGATCCGGCGCCCGAGATCCGCAGCTTGTTGCCGGCCTGCCCCCGAGAGGTTGCGCTGCGTCGCGCACTCACCCAGCCGGAAGCCGGGCGGATCGCCCGTGCCCGGTGCTGCGGCATGGCGGATGAGCGCGACGGTGCCGCCCGCGGCAAGCGCTGCAAGCGCCGGATCGGGAGGCCGAGAGGGCTGCGCCGCGACGGACGCCGCCGCGAGCGCGGCCGCGGCGGTGAGGAATGTCCGGCGTAGTCTCGCGTGCATTTCGGGGCCTTGCCGTCCCGCCTGCTGCTCCGGCAAAGATTACTGTGCGGGCCTGTGCTGTTCCACGGCTGCGCGGCGAGAGCACGGCATCGTGAAGGGCTCCCGCGAATGCTGCGAGGGGAAGCCTTTATGACCTGGTCGATCGTCGCTCGGGACCCAGGAACGGGGCAGGTCGGGATTGCGGTCTCCACCTGCGCTTTTGCGGTCGGGGCGCGCGTGCCGTTCGTCGAGACCGGGATCGGCGCGGTCGCGACGCAGGCCATGGTCAATCCGCTCTACGGCTCGCGCGGCCTCGCGCTCCTCAAGGCGGGAGCCGGCCCGGAGGACGCGATCCGCATCCTGACCGCGGCGGATGAGGGCAGGGGAGACCGGCAGGTTCACCTGATGGCGGCCGACGGCCGGAACGCGGCCTATACGGGCGCCGGATGCGTGCCCTGGTGCGGGCACGAGCTGCGCGAGAACTTCTCCGTCGCCGGCAACATGCTGGCGGGGCCCGAGGTGGTCCGCGACACGGTCGCGGCCTTCGAGCAATCGGCAGGGCGGCCGCTCTTCGAGCGCTTCCTCCTCGCGCTCCGGGCCGGCGAGGCGGCCGGCGGCGACAAGCGCGGCCGGCAATCGGCCGCGATCCTGATCCACGACGCGGAGGAATACCCGCTCGTCGATATTCGCGTCGACGATCACCAGGACCCGCTGGCGGAGCTCGGCCGCCTGCTCGACGTCTGGAAGGGGCGGCCGCGATTCTATCGGCAGGCGCTCCCGTCCAGGGCCCGCCCGTCCGGCATCGTCGGACGGGATGCCATCGAGCGCTTCATAGCCGAGCAGTTGGAAGCGGAAAGTCGCACTGGACCCGGCGCGGGTGTTGCATAAGCTCGCGCCGTCCGGAGGTTTCGATGCCGTCTCGTTTCTCGACCCTTTGCGCTGCACTTCTCTGCGGTGCCCTGAGTTTCCCGACCCTTGCAGCCGCGCAGACGAACCTGCGCATCGGCCTCGCCGAGGATCCGGACGTGCTCGATCCGAGCTTCGGCCGCACCTATGTCGGCCGCATCGTCTTTGCCTCTCTCTGCGACAAGCTCTTCGACACGGACGATAAGCTCAACATCGTCCCGCAGCTCGCGCTCTCGCACGACACTTCCGCTGACGGAAAGACGGTCACGATCAAGCTTCGCCCGGGCGTCAAATTCCATGACGGCGAGCCGATGGACGCGGAGGCTGTGAAGTTTTCGCTCGAGCGGCATCTGACCATGCAGGGCTCGTTCCGCCGGCCCGAGATCTCGGCCATCGACAAGATCGAGGTGGTGGATCCGACGACCGTCAGGCTGCTGCTGAAGAATGCCTATTCGCCGCTGCTGGCCCAGCTGACCGACCGGGCCGGCATGATGGTCTCCCCCAAGGCCGCGAAGGAGGCCGGCGACAAGTTCGGCCAGAAGCCCGTCTGCGCCGGTCCCTACAAGTTCGTCGAGCGCGTGCAGCAGGACCGCATCGTGGTCGAGCGCTTCGCCGACTACTGGGACAAGGACCGGGTCAGGATCGACCGCATCACCTACCTGCCCATCCCGGATTCGACCGTCAGGCTCGCGAACCTCAAGTCGGGGCAGCTCGACATGATCGAGCGGGCGCTCGCCACCGACATCAAGGAGATCCAGGCGGACAAGCGCCTCAAGCTCGCGAGCGGCATCGACCTCGGCTACATGGGGATGACGATCAACGTCGCGAACGGCGAGGCGGCCAAGAACCCACTCGGCCAGGATCCGCGCATCCGGCAGGCGCTGAGCCTCGCGATCGACCGCGACGCCCTCAACCAGGTCGTGTTCAACGGCGCCGCAATGCCGGGCAACCAGTGGGTCAACCCGGACAATCCCTGGTACCAGAAGAAGTATCCGGTTCCGAAGCGCGATGTCGCCAAGGCGAAGAAGCTTATCGCCGATGCCGGCGTGAAGACGCCGATCCCGGTCGACTACATGGTGCCGAACAACCCCGAGACCCGGCAGGTCGCGGAGGTGATCCAGGCCATGGCGGCCGAGGCGGGCTTCGACATGAAGATTCGCGTCACCGAGTTCGCGACCTCGCTGAACGAGGCCGAGGCCGGGCGCTACCAGGCCTACATGCTCAACTGGTCAGGCCGGCCCGATCCGGACGGCAACCTCTACGTCTTCCACAAGACCGGTGCGCCGCAGAATTACGGCAAGTATTCGAGCCCGGAGGTGGATGGCTGGCTGGACGAGGCGCGGGCGAAGGGCGGCAAGGACGACCGCATGGCGATCTACGAGAAGGTCGCCGACAAGCTCCTGACCGAGGGTTCGATCCTCTACCTGTACCACCGGGCGGTGATCATCGCGCACAATGCCAGGCTCGAGGGCTTCAAGCCTCATCCGGATGGCCTGGTGCGGGTGGTCGGGCTGACGATGAAGTGAGGGCGCGGCTCACGCCCTCACATGATCTCGGCGCTATGCGTGCGTTCCACCCCGGCGGCCTCCATGTCCTTCCAGGCCGCCGCGAGCGAGCCGTTGAGGTCGATGCCGCGGCAGGCGTCCTCGATGACGATCACGTCGAAGCCCGCCTTCCGGGCATCGAGCGCCGACCAGGCGACACAGAAGTCGGTTGCCAGGCCGGTGATGAAGACGCGCTCGATGCCGCGCTCCTTCAGGTAGCCGGCAAGTCCCGTCTTGGTCACGCCATCCGCTTCGACGAAGGCCGAGTAGCTGTCGATACCCGGATTGTGGCCCTTGCGGATCACGAGATGTGCGTGCGGGATCTTGAGGGCGGAGGACAGCTCCGCGCCTTCCGTGCCTTGCACGCAATGATCCGGCCACAGCACCTGCTGCCCATAATGCAGTTGCACGGTCTCGAACGGCTTCTTGCCGGCATGCGTGGAGGCGAAGGAAGCGTGGCCCGGCGTGTGCCAGTCCTGAGTGACGACGACATTCCGGAATTTCGGCGCGAGGCCGTTTATCACCGGGACAACAGCATCGCCGTCCTTCACGGCGAGCGATCCTCCGGGCAGGAAGCAGTTCTGGACGTCCACGACGAGGAGGACGTCGCGATTGCCGGGTTTCACATGGGCCATGGCTTGCCTTGGTACGATGAGCGGAAGCGCAAAGGCTCCCAGCGTTGCGAGAACCTCACGCCGATGACGCCCCATAGCCGAGCCCCCCGTCCCGCGGGAGCCTGCTCCCGCCCGAAAGTTGACGCAAGCAGGGCGCGTGCCGCTGCCGCGCTTCGTTCGATCGCCTGACCCATGCTCGCCCTTCTCGGCCGCCGTCTGGTTCAGCTCGTTCCGACGCTGTTCTTCGTCTCGCTCATCATCTTCGGGCTGCAGCAGCTCCTGCCGGGCGATCCGGCGCTCGCCATGGCGGGAGAGGACAAGGACCCGGAGGTGATCGCGCAGATCCGGGCGCGCTATCACCTCGACCAGCCCATTCCGGTCCAGTACCTCTACTGGATACGCGGCGTACTCTCGGGCGATCTTGGCCAATCCATTCGGCTGAACGTCCCGGTGCTCGACCTGATCGCGCAGAAGCTGCCCGTCACCCTGCAACTCGCCGTCATGGCGATGATCTTCGCGCTGGCGATCGGCATCACGGCCGGGATCGTCTCGGCGGTCGCCAAGGGAACCTGGGTCGACTACCTCGTCAGCGTTCTGTCGCTGGTCGGCATCTCGACGCCGAATTTCTGGCTCGGCATCATGCTGATCTTCGTGTTTGCGGTCACGCTCGGCTGGCTGCCGGCCTCGGGCTATGTCAGCCCCTTCGAGGATCTCTGGCAGAGTCTCGCGACGACGATCATGCCAGCCTTCGTGCTCGGCAACGCCATCGCCGGGATCCTGATGCGGCACACGCGGGGCGCGATGCTGCAGGCGCTGTCGAGCGATTACGTGCGCACGGCGCGCGCGAAGGGCCTGCCCGGCCGCATCGTCGTGCTGCGTCACGCGATGCGGAACGCCCTGACGCCCGTCATCACGCTCGGGGCGCTCGAATTCGGGACGCTCCTCTCGGGCGCGGTGCTCACTGAGCAGATCTTCACCATCCCGGGTTTCGGCAAGCTGATCGTCGATGCCGTATTCAACCGCGACTACGCCGTCGTGCAGGGCGTCGTCCTGGTCACGGCCACGAGCTACATCGTGCTGAACCTGCTGGCCGATATCGGCTATGTGCTCGCCAATCCGAGGCTTAGGACGTGAGCGTGGTGGCGGCCTTTGCCCTTCTCCTGTCGGGGAGGGGCGAGCCCCGGACCTCGGATCGGGGCCGGGTGCGGGGCGCTTGAGCTCGACCGTGGCGTCCCGCACCCGGCCCTCGGCTTCGCTCGGGCCACCCTCCCCACAAGGGGAAGGGCAGCGGGCGGCTGTCGTCCCCCGCACCCCGGCAGGCCAGGCCTGGGCTCGGCTGAAGACGCGCCATTCGGCCATGGTAGGCCTCGCCGTGATCCTGCTCGTGATCGCGGTCGCGATTCTCGCGCCGTTCGTCGCGCCGTACGATCCGACGGCGCAGAGCTGGTCCGCCGTCCGCAAGCCGCCGAGCCTTGCTCATCCCTTCGGCACGGACGAAGTCGGGCGGGACATCCTAGCGCGCATCATCTACGGAGCTCGCGCCTCCTTGGCGGCGGGTCTCGTCTCCGTCTGCATCGCGCTCGGCATCGGCGTGCCTCTCGGGCTGATCGCAGGCTATCTCGGCGGCATCGTCGACGGCCTGATCAGCCGGCTCACGGACGCCATGCTGGCCTGCCCGTTCCTGATCCTCGCCATCGCGCTCGCGGCCTTCCTTGGGCCGAGCCTCACCAACGCGATGATCGCGATCGGCATCACGGCGACGCCAATCTTCATCCGCTTGACCCGCGGACAGGTGCTGACCGTGAAGGCGGAGCTCTATGTCGAGGCGGCGCGGGCGGCGGGGATCCGGCCCTGGCGCATTGCCGTCGAGCACGTTCTCCCGAATGTCCTGCCTCAGCTCCTCGTCCAGGCGAGCCTGACGGTCGCGACGGCCATCATCGCGGAGGCGAGCCTGTCCTTCCTGGGCCTCGGCCAGCAGCCGCCCGCGCCCTCCTGGGGCGCGATGCTGAACACCGCGCAGCGCTTCCTCACGAATGCGCCCTGGATGGCGATCTTCCCGGGACTCGCGATCTTCGTGACCGTGCTGTCCTTCAACCTTCTCGGGGACGGGCTGCGGGACGCGCTCGACCCACGCGCGAAGGAGAGTTGACGTCCGTCTGCCGCTCCCAGGCATGGCTCTTACCCTAGGTGCGGCGATTTCCCCCCTCCATGCTCTCGTGAGGTCCTCGATGAATCGTCGTCATGCTCTCTTGCGCGTCGTGGGGCTCGCGGCCTGCCTTGCCTCGGGCGGCGCCGCTCTCGCCCAACCACTTCCGCCCGGACCGGTGAAGTTCGTGGTCGGCTTCGCGGCGGGCGGCTCGACGGACGCGATGGCCCGGATCATCGCCGAGAAGCTGTCGGAGCGGATCGGCCGGTCTGTGTTCGTCGAGAACAATGCAGGCGCCTCCGGCCGGCTTGCGGCGGAGCAGGTCAAGCGGGCTGCGCCCGACGGCTCCACCGTGCTGGTCGGCAACATCGGCATGATCGCGCTCGCGCCCGTGACGTTCCGGGAGCTGAGCTACCACCCGCTGCGCGACTTCCAGCCTGTCGTGCGCGCCGTGGACTTCCAACTCGTCGTCGCCGCGGGCGCGGCGACCGGGGCGACCGACCTGTCCGGCTTCTTGCGCTGGCTGTCGGACAACCCCGACAAGGCGAACCTCGCCGTGCCCCTTCAAGCGAGCCTGTCGCACCTGACGGCACTCCGCTTCGCGGAGGCCGCCGGCACCAAAACGACGATGGTCATCTACCGCGGCACCGCACCTGCGATGCAGGACATCCTCGGTGGACGTCTCGCCGGCGGAGTGGCGGCGGTCGGCGACTTCATCGAGCAGCACCGGGCCGGGACGATGCGCATCGTCGGCGTATCCGGAACGAGGCGCGCACCCTCGCTGCCGGACGTGCCGACCTTTTCCGAGGGCGGGTTGAAGGGCCTCGAGGGGAATGGCTGGAACGGCTTTCTCCTGCCGTCCGGGGCGCCCTCCGAAGTGGTCGAGTTCCTGAACCGTGAGATCGCCGCCGTGGTCGCCTCTCCGGAGGTCGCCAGGAAGCTGGACCAACTCGGCTTCATTCCCTCCGAGCCGAACAGCCCGGCCCAGTTCGCGGCATCCATCCAGAGCGAGATGGACGCCTGGCGGCCGATCGTGAAGGCGTCCGGCCTCGAGCAGTGATCTCGCCGCCAATCCGATTCACACTCCTGCGGATCATGCTCTAGGACAGGTCCCAATGACCTTCTCGGCGCTGGATTCCGAACTCGTCGGCCCGCTCTTCGCCCCGGCGGAGATGCGGGAGGTGTTCTCCGATCGGGCCCGGCTCGCCGCGATGCTGCGCGTCGAGGCCGCCCTGGCGCGGGTCGAGGCGAAGCTCGGCCTCGTTCCGGATGGGCTTGCCCCCGCCATTGAGGCGATCGACGCGGCGAGCTTCGACCTGGCCGAGCTCGGGCAGGCGACGGCGCTTGCCGGCGTGCCGACGATCCCCTTCGTGAACGCGGTCCGGAAGCGCCTGCCGAAGGAACTGGAGCCGTTCTTTCACAAGGGCTCCACCACCCAGGACATTCTGGATACCGCCCTCGTCCTGCAGCTCGCGCGGGCCTTCGATCTCGTCGCCGATGATCTCGCCGCTATCCTGGCGAGCCTTTCCCGGCTCGCCGCCGCGCACCGGGATACCCCCTGCGTCGGCCGCACGTACCGGCAGCAGGCGCAGCCGACGAGCTTCGGCTTCAAGGTCGCGGTCTGGGCGGCCGGCATCGCCGAGGTCGCGGCGGAGCTGCCGCCGCTGCGCGGGCGCGTGCTCCGCGCCTCGCTCTCCGGCCCGGTCGGCACGCTGTCGAGCCTGAAGGAGAGGGGCCCGGAGGTCGCCGACGGTGTCGCGGCCGAACTCGGGCTCCAGCCCGCGCCGATCGCCTGGCACACGCGCCGCGCCTCCATCGCCGGCACGGGCGCCTGGCTCGCAACCCTGATCGGGGCGCTTGCCAAGATGGCGACCGATGTCGTCGATCTCGCCTCGACGGAGGTCGGCGAGGTGGCCGAGCCGTACCTTCCGGGCCGTGGCGGCTCCTCTGCGATGCCCCACAAGCGCAACCCGGTTTCTTCGACCGTCATCCTGTCGGCCCACGGCGCCGCCCCCGGCTTCGCCGCCATGCTCTTTGCCGCGATGGCGTCCGAGCACGAGCGCCCGGCCGGGGCGTGGCATGCGGAATGGCACCTCCTGCCCAGCCTGTTCGGCATGGCGTCGGGAGCGCTCGCGGAGGCGCGCGGTCTGGCAGAGGGGATCGTCCCAGATCCAGACCGAATGCTGGAGAACATCGACGCCACCGTAGGGCTGCTATTCGCCGATGCCGTGGCCGCGAAGCTCTCGGCGAAGCTCGGCGGCAGCGCGGCCCACGAGAAGCTCGAGAAGGCCGCCGGACAGGTCCGCGAGAGCGGCCGGAGCCTTCGCGAGGTCCTCGGGGGCGACCCCGAGATCGCCCAGGCGCTCGGTGTGGAGGAGCTGGATGCGAGCTTCGACCCCATGCCGGCCGTGAGGGCGGCGGGACCGTGGATCGATCGCGCGCTCGCTGACATACCAACGATCAGAGAAGCGCTGAGCAGGCGCATTTAGGGAGCCCGCAATCCATGCCGAAGATCCTCGCGAACGGGGTTGAGCTCCATTACGAGCTCACCGGTCCCGAAGGGGCGCCCGTCATCGCCTTCTCCAACTCGCTGGGCACGACCCTCGAGATGTGGGACGCGCAGGAGCGGGTGCTGTCCGGCTCCTTCCGCTGCCTGCGCTACGATACGCGCGGCCACGGCCGTTCGGCGACGACGGCGCCGGGCTTCTCTGTCGATGATCTTGCGGAGGACTTGAACGGCCTCCTCGATGCGCTCGGCATCCGCCGCGCGCCTGTGGTCGGCCTCTCGCTCGGCGGCATGACGGGCCAGGCGCTCGCCATCCTCCACCCGGAGAAGGTGGACCGTCTCGTCCTCGTCGCGACCGCCGCCTATCTTCCCCCCGAGAGCCTCTGGCGCGAACGGGCCGAGATGGTGCAGGCCCAGGGGATGGCCGCCGTCGCCGACAATGTGATCCAGCGCTGGTTCACGCAGCCTTCTCAGGCGAGCGAGGGCGCGCAGGCGACCCGCCGCATCCTCCTGGAGCGGATCGACCCGCGCGGCTACGCCAATTGCTGCCTCGCCATCGGCCCGATGGACCTCCGCCCGCGCCTCGGCGCGGTCCGGGCGCCCACGCTCGTGATCTCGGGCGCGCAGGACCCGGCGACGCCGATCGCCATGGGCGAGGAGATCGTCTCCCTCGTCCCCGGCGCCGAGTTCGTGGTGGTTCCGGATGCCGCGCACCTGATCGCCGTGGAGCGTCCGGAGGTTCTCACCGGCCACATCGCGCGCTTCCTCGGCGCGGGAGCGGGCGAGCGCCACCCCTCGGCGGTTCCCGGCAACAGGGAGGGAGATTTCCAGGCCGGGCTCGCCAATCGGAAGCACGTGCTCGGCGCCGAGCACGTCGAGCGATCGATGAAGAATGCAGGTGCGTTTGCCGGGCCGTGGCAGGACTTCATCACCCGCTATGCCTGGGGAGAGATCTGGGGCGACGACACGCTGCCCTGGAAGACGCGCTCGATGATCGTTCTCTCGATCACGCTCGCCCTTGGCAAGGAAGAGGAGTTCAAGCTCCACCTCCGGCCGGCACTGAAGAACGGGGTCACGATCGACGAGCTGCGCGCGCTTCTGAAACAATGTGCAATCTATGCAGGCGTGCCGGCCGCGAACGGGGCGTTTCGCTGGGCGCGTGAGGTTCTGGGCGACGAACTCGGCTGAGCGTATGCATGTCACAGGATCCCGTGATGCCGGGATCCTGTCTTCCCTCGCCTTTCGGCGCGGCAGGAGGCATTCTTGCGCGGCATGGCGGGAGACGCGGATGAGCCAACGCGGAGCCGAGTTTCTGATCGATTGGGTCGAGGCCAACATCAACCCCGAGGATTATCCCCCCGAGGGGGACAAGCTCATCGCGGAGCAAAAGGCGGAGCAGTGCCTCGCGGCCGCGCAGGCGGTCGGGCTGACGCGGGCGGAACTGGAGGCGGAGGTCGGACCTCTGGCGGGGTTCATGAACGTTCGCATGTCGACGCCGCCCGACCCGGACCTGCACTGGGCTTCCAATCCCAGCGGATCGACGGTCCACTAGATTAGACGGTTATCGGGTCGCGCCCAGCCAACCTAGGCGCGGGCCGGTCGAGCCGTCGGCCGGTGGATAAGGAGCGTCACCCCCCACAGCACGACTCCGATCGCGAGCAGTACCCCGGCGATCGTGTACTGGACAGGATCGCGCCCGGTCCACGGCCCGGCCAGGAATGCGCAGGATAGAGCGCCGATGATCGGCAGGATCGTCGGCGTCCGGAAATGCTGGTGCGCCACGGGATCGCGGCGCAGCACGAGCGCCGCGACGTTCACCACCGAGAATACGCAGAGCAGAAGCAGGGCCGTCGTGCCGCCGAGCGCCGGCACCGTGCCGACGAACGTGACCAGCCCGAACGCGAGGAGGCTCGTGAAGCCGATCGCCATGTAGGGGGTGCGCCTCGTCTGGTGGACGCGCCCGAGCACTTCCGGAAGCACGCCTTCCCGGCTCATCCCGTAGATGAGCCGGCTTGCCATCAGCATGTTGATGAGGGCGCTGTTTGCGACGGCGAACATCGTGATGAAGGCGAAGATCCCGATCGGGAAGCCCGGAGCTCCAGCCTGCACGACCTTGAGGAGCGGCGTCTCGCCTTCGCCGAGCTGTTCGGGGGCGACCAGCGTAACGGCCGAGATCGAGACCAGGACATAGATCGTCCCCGTGATGGCCAGCCCCGCGAGGAGAACCTTCGGGAAGATCCGGGTTGGATCCTTGCATTCCTCCGCCATGTTCACGGAGTCTTCGAAGCCGACCATGGCGAAGAAGGCGAGAGTCGTGCCGGCGATGATGGGCCAGATGAATCCCATCTCGGGATCGACCCGGAACTGCGTGATCCGGGAGACGTCCCCCTGCCCGGCGCCGATCGCCCAAAACCCGACCGTGATCACGATCAGAAGGCCCGTCAGCTCGACCGAGGTGAGCACGACGTTCGCCTTCACGCTCTCCCCGACGCCGCGGAAATTGACGATGGCTACGGCCGCCATGAAGAGCAGGGCGAGGCCCGTGATCGTGAAGCCCGCCGCCTGCATCCCGAATGCGCTGGCGAAGTTCGCCGCAAAGGCGCGAGAGGCGGTGGAAGCCGAGGTGATGCCGGAGCACATCACGGCAAAGGCCACAATGAATGTCAGGAAATGGATGCCGAACGCCTTGTTCGTGTAGAGCGCGGCCCCGGCAGCCCTCGGATACTTCGTAACGAGCTCGAGGTAGCTGAACGCCGTCACGAGAGCGACCAGGAAGGCAATCACGAAGGGAAGCCACACGGCACCCCCGACCTGCTTCGCGACCTGTCCCGTCAGCGCGTAGATGCCGGTGCCGAGGATGTCTCCGACGATGAAGAGCAGGAGGAGCCACGGTCCCATCACCCGTTGAAGGCTCGGTTCGCTGCTCGGAGGCGCCTCGCTGGTGACGCTCACCTGGTCCTCGGCGGCCATTGCTCGTGTCCCCACTCCGCTTGTGCCTCAAGCAGAAACGCAGGCGGGGCGAGTGGTTTCCCTGCCGAGCGCCTCAGCCGCTCAGATAGACAGGCAGCGCGGCGAAGCCGCGGAAGCGAATGCGGGCCGAGCGCTCCGGCTCGCCCGCCGGAGCATAATCCGGGAACCGCTGCAGAAATCGCTGGAGCGCAATGCGACCCTCGAGGCGCGCCACGGCCATCCCCACGCATTGGTGGATCCCGCTTGCGAAGGCGAGGTGCCGGTTCGGCTGGCGTCCGATGTCGAAGCGGTCGGGATCCGGGAACTGGTCCGGGTCCCGGTTCGCGGCACCGATGCAGATCGTGAGCTGGGTGCCGGCGGGATAGCGCTCGCCCCCGAGTTCCGTCTCGCAGGTCGTGGCCCGGTTGCCGAGCTGGTTGGAGCTTTCGTAGCGCAGGATCTCCTCGACGGCGGTACGGACCAGGTCCGGCTCGGCGAGAAGACGCGCCCGTTCGCCCGGATGCTGGATGAGGAGCTGCAGGCCGTTCCCGATCAGGTTCGTAGTCGTCTCATGCCCGGCATTGAGGATGAAGATGCAGTTCTGGAGAAGCTCCTTCTCCGACAGCCGCTCTCCATCGGCCTCGCCCTGGATGAGGCGGGTCAGGATATCCTTTTCCGGATCGCCTGGGCGGCGCCGGCGGTCCGCTACCAAGGTCTTCAGATAGGCGAGGAACTCGGAGACGGCCTGGTTGCCCGGGTTCAGCCGCGCCGGATCCGATCCGGGCTCGAGCGCGCCGAGGATCGCCAGCGACCAGGCGCGTAGCGGTCCGCGCTCGTCGTGCGGAATCCCGAGCAGGTTGCCGATCACCTCCACCGGGATCGCGGCCGCGAAATCCTCGATCAGGTCGACCACCTCCCGCTCGGCCATGGCATCGAGCAATCGATCCACCAGCGCTTCGACCCCGGGCTCCATTGCCATCACGGCACGCGGCGTGAGCGCACCGGCGATGATGCGGCGCACGCGCGTGTGCAACGGCGGATCGTTGAAGACGAGGCTCGTGGTGTGATGCTCGAAGAGCGGGGAGGGGCCGAATTTCTGGCCGAACTCGACCACCTTGTCGGACGAGAAGGTTTTCGGGTCCTTGTAGATGCGCTCCACATCCGCGTAGCGCGTCACGAACAACCGGCCGCCGGACAGCCGGTGGATCGGATCGTGCTCCCGCAGGGCGGCGTAGACCGGATAGGGATCGGCGTGGAACCCGGGCGGCAGGTGCTCCAGGTCGAAGGCCCGGGCGCTCTCTGGGCTCGTCATCCCGGGTTGGAGTTCGTGCAGGCGGGGTTCATCGGCAGGAAGGCTTCCGCTGCCGGGATGGTTCGCATCGCCTCGTAGTAGTCCCAGGGCCCTTTCGACTGGTTGGGTGTCTTCACGCGGTAGAGGACCGGATCATAAAGATGCCGGCCATCTGCCCGCACCTTCGACTCGGCACCGAAGAAGGCGACCGGCAGATCGCGCATCGCTTTGTTGGCGGCCACGGCTTCGTCCGTGCCGGCCTTGTCGATGCCCTTCAGGTAGTGAAGCGTCGCCGTGTAGATGAGCGCGTGGTTCTTCGTCGGCATGATCCCGACGGCCTCCTGGAAGCGCTTCGCGAAGGCGCGGGTGCCCTCGTTCTGGTCCCAGTAGAAGGCCTCCGAGAAGGTCAGATTCTGTGCGACCGGCAGGCCGAGCGCATGGATGTCCGTGATGTAGACCAGGAACCCCGTCATGGTCTGCTTGCCCGACATCAGGCCGAACTCGTTCGCCTGCTTGATGGCCTTCGAGAAGTCGTCCCCGACCGCCGCGAACCCGACCACGTCGGCGCCGGAGGTTTGGGCCTGCAGCAGGAATGACGAGTAATCGGCATTGTTGATCGGGAAGCGCGACGTGCCGACGACCTTGCCGCCGAGCGCGGTCACGACATCGCTCGCCTGCTTCTGCAGTGCGTGGCCGAATGCGTGGTCGACGGTGATGAAGTACCAGTTCTTGCCGCCTCGCTCGAACACGGCGCGAGCGGTGCCGGCGGTCAGGGCGTTGGTGTCGTCCGTCCAATGCGTGCTGACCGAGGAGCAGGTCTTTGCCGTCAGGTCCGAGGTCGCCGCGGCCGTGATCATCACGGTCCGGTTCTTCTCCTTCGCGACCTGCTGGACGGCGAGCGCGATTGCCGTGACTGGTAGGTCGAGGACGGCGTCGACCCGCTCCGTGTCGAACCAGCGGCGCGCGATCGCCGAGGCGACGTCCGGCTTGTTCTGGTGGTCTGCGGAGACGACCTCGATCTTCTTGCCCCTGACCGTCCCCCCGAAATCCTTGGCGGCCATCTCTGCCGCCACGACCGATCCCTTGCCGCCCGAATCCGCATAGGGGCCGGAGAGGTCGGTCAGGATGCCGAGCCTTACGACGTCGTCGGAGATCTGTGCAGCGGCGGGCGCGGCATGCGCCAGCGCAGTGCCGAGCGCCAAGGCGGCGATACCTTTCATTGATGTCCTCCCATGCGCCGGTCCGTGCCTGCTGGATCCGGTCTTGGCGCTTGCAGCCAGGGAACCGCAAACCGAGCCGGCTGCCAAGTTCCGGTGCTAGGCGATCCGGCCGAAGACTTGCAGTGGACATCCCGATGCGCGCCGGTCAGGAACGCGTCTCCAGTTCTTTCAAGGAACGCCGATGTCGATGAACGGTGCCGAGAGTCTCGTCCGTACGCTTGTCGCGGGCGGAGTGGATGTATCCTTCACCAATCCCGGTACCTCCGAGATGCATTTCGTTGCCGCGCTCGATCGCGTCGAGGGCATGCGGTGCGTGCTTTTCCTGTTCGAGGGCGGCGCGACGGGCGCCGCGGACGGCTATGCCCGCATGGCGGACAAGCCCGCCTCAACGCTTCTCCATCTCGGGCCCGGCCTCGGGAACGGCTTGGCGAATCTGCACAATGCCCGCCGGGCGCGCTCCCCGGTCGTCAACATCGTGGGTGAGCACGCGACCTATCATCGCCAGTTCGATGCGCCGCTCACCTCCGATATCGAGTCGATCGCACGATCCGTCTCCTCCTGGGTGAAGACATCCGAGAATTCGCGCTCCGTCGCGCAGGACGGGGCGGCGGCGATCGCCGCTGCCCGCGCGGCTCCCGGCGGGGTCGCGACGCTGATCCTGCCGGCCGACACAGCCTGGGGGGCGGGCGGCGCGGTCGCGGAGACGCCCGCCCTGGTGGAGCGTACGAAGGCGAGCGAGGAGGCGCTTCGGGCAGCGGCGGACGCGCTGAGGTCCGACGGACCGGCCGTGCTCTTCCTGGGAGACCGGACGCTCAGGCAACGTGGGCTCGACCTTGCCGCCCGCATCGCGGCGGCGACGGGCGCGAGGCTGGTCGCACAGGTTTCCAACGCGCGTATCGAACGGGGCGCCGGCCGTCAGCCGATCGAGCGCTTGCCGTATCCGGTGGACATCGCGGTCGAGCGCCTCGCCGGGGCGAAGCACCTCATCGTCGTCGGCACGACACCGCCGGTCGCGTTCTTTGCCTATCCGGGCAAGCCCAGCCACTTGCAGCCGGAGGACTGCGCCATTCAGGTCCTTGCCGATCCGGCGATGGACCAGATCGATGCGCTCGAGCGCTTGGCCGATCTCGTCGGTGCGCCGAACGAGCCTCCGCGCCTCGAGGGTGCAAGGCCGGACGTGCCGAGGGGCGCCTTGAACGCCGACACGATCGGCCTCGCGCTCGGTGCTCTGATGCCGGAAGGCGCGATCGTCTGCGACGAATCAATTACGACGGGGCGCAACTTCTTCCCGGCGAGCCGCTTCTCGGCGCCGCATGACTGGTTGCAGCTCTCGGGCGGCTCGATCGGGCTCGGCATCCCCATGGCGACCGGGGCTGCCATCGCTTGCCCGGACCGCAAGGTCATCAACCTCCAGGCGGACGGAAGCGGCCTCTACACGGCGCAGGCGCTCTGGACCCAGGCCCGCGAGAACCTCGATGTGATCACGCTCGTCTGGGCGAATCGTTCGTACGCGATCCTGAAAGCGGAACTCGCCAATGTCGGCGCGAATCCCGGCCGGAAGGCGCTGGGTATGCTCAGCCTCGATCAGCCGGCGATCGATTGGGTAAGTCTCGCCAAAGGATTCGGCGTGGAGGCGCGCCGCGTCGACGATCTCGAATCCTTCCTGACTGCCTTCCGCGGTGCCCTGAGTCGCCGGGGCCCCTTCCTGATCGAGGTCGCGCTCGCGTGAAGCGGGCCTCGGAGGGCCGGCACGAAGGAAAACCGTCACGTTTCCTTAAGCTTTAGGCGAACTCGACCCGATTCCGGGTGGACCTCGTCCCCGCTTTCGTTGCGATTGTGCAACATACCTATTCAAAGCCCCTCTGCGAGCGTCCGAAACCGCTCGGATCTGTTGCCGGTCCCAGGCGCCTAGATCATGGTGACTTTGCGGCGGGGGGGCACCTCCCAAAGCGACCTGACCAAGCTTGAAGCGGGAGTTCCGCGAGAGGGGTCGGGCCACTGGGGATGCGGGAAGCGAGTTCAAGGCCCCTCGGGGCCGAGGCAAGCGGCCAAACCCCGAGGATCTAACTTTGGAGAGCAGAATGAAGCTCGTTAAGAGCCTTCTCCTCGGGTCTGCAGCAGGTCTCTGCGCGGTTGCCGGGGCACAGGCGGCTGACCTTCCGGTTCGGAAGGCTGCGCCGGTTGAGTACGTTCGGGTCTGCACGGCGCACGGCGCAGGCTTCTTCTATATTCCGGGTACGGACACCTGCCTCCGGGTCGGCGGTCGCGCTCGCTTCGAGTATCAGTATTCGTCCCAGAACGCTCGCGCTGCGAACGTCTCCAGCTGGCGCGGTCTTGGCCGTCTGAACATCGACGCTCGTACGGCGACCCCCTACGGCACGCTGCGCGCCTTCGTCCGCTTCGAGATCGCTTCCCGCACCGGCGGCTACCTGCGGTCGGGCACCCAGGAGCGCTATGCCAACGCCTTCCCGGCGACGGGCATCGACACGGCTGGCCAGCTGCAGAAGTACGTCGACGTCGACAAGGCCTTCGTGCAGTTCGCCGGCATCACGGCCGGTCGCGCTCAGTCGTTCTTCGACTTCTACGCGGGTGACCTCGAGTTCTTCGGCGCTGGCATCTACTCGAACACCAACACCAACCTCCTCGCCTACACGGCGACGTTCGGTGGTGGGTTCTCGGCCACGGTCTCGATGGAAGACCCGGTCTACCGTCGTAACCCGGTCTTCGCGGTGCCGGCAGCGGGCAGCGGCCTGATGCCTGGTGGCGGCGGCGTCCCCGGCATCTCGGCGATCGCGACCGGCATCAACATCGCGGGTGTCCCGACGGGCGGCGCTGGTGTCAACGTCATCCAGAAGAACGACATGCCCGACTTCGTCGGCGCGCTCCGCTACGACAGCGCCTGGGGTTCCGCTCAGGTCATGGGTGCGGTGCACGAGATCAAGACGATCGGCCGTCTCGCGACGCCCGTCGCTGGTCCGGGTCCGGACGCCGAGTACGGCTGGGCCATCGGCGCTGGCGTGAAGGTCAACCTGCCGCAGCTCGCCCCCGGCGATCAGCTGTGGTTGCAGGGTGCTTACGGCCAGGGTGCAGGCTCCTACACGGGTATCTACAACCCGCCCGGCGCCGAGCTCGCGCTCAGCAGCATCACCAACAAGTTCCAGATCAACCAGGTGGACGCGACCGTTCAGGCGAATGGCCAGCTCAACCTGACCGAGTCCTGGTCGGTGATGGGTGCGTTGCTGCACTACTGGTCGCCTGAGTGGCGCCAGGCCGTGTTCGCGACCTACGGTCAGCAGAACTACGACCCGCGTCTGCGCAGCAACACGTTCGGTCCGGTCGGCATCACGGGTACGCTCGGTGGCGCTCCCACCACGGTGAACCCGTTCAACCCGACCCTGATGAGCTACGACCTCTTCTACGGCGGTACGAACCTCATCTGGTCGCCGGTCCGCGATCTCGATATCGGTGTCGAGGTTGTCTACCAGCGCATTTGGCTCCCGCGCGCCGTCGCCGACAACAACCGGGGCACGGTTGCTCCGCTCGCCGGCGGTCTGGTCGGCCCGGGTGGCGTCACCCGCGTGACCAACTTCGACGACAACATCATGGCGCGTATTCGCGTCCAGCGCGACTTCTAATCCCCGCACCAGCGGTGATTGGAGCCCCGGCCGAAAGGCCGGGGCTTTTTCATTTTCGGGCATGATGGAGCGGCGGTTACGCAGAAGCGCCGCAATCGGCCCGCACACCTGATCGAAACGATCCGTCCTCTCTGACCCGGTCGCGATGATGCTCGAAGCCGAGACCTCGGCAACGCAGGCGGGAGCGCCCGCAAGCCTGTCCCAGGGACTCCCGCCTCGTGAGTGCGGGGGCTGCACGCTGTGCTGCAAGACGATGTCGGTCTGGGAGATCGAAAAGCCCAACAATGTCTGGTGCAGGCACGTCCGCAATCATACCTCCTGCTCGATCTACGAGACGCGCCCGAATTCCTGCCGGACATTCAACTGCCTGTGGCTTCGCGGCGTGGGCACCGACGCGATGCGCCCCGACCGGTCGCGCGTCGTCCTTGTGGAGGCGGAGGACGAGGGGGGCGGGCCCAAGGGAATAGCCGCCATCCTGGATCCGACACGGCCGCTCGCCTGGCAGGAGCCGGCGATGCGCGGCTTCCTCGAGCAGGTGCGGGATGGCTATGGCGCCGTGGGCATGGCTCTCGGGACCCGAAAGCGGGTGTTCCGCGCAGGCCAGCCCCTCCAAACCCCCTAGCTCTGCTTCAGTCTGGTTCTACCCTGAGGAGACATGCGGCTACGTCCCGATCTCTGGCTCATCGGAATTCCCGCCCTCGCAGGCGTCTGGGCGGCGGCCGCCTTCTGGATCGCGCCTGAGATCGAGGGCACGCTTCGGCGGCAGGTCCAGGCTGTTCCGGTAGCCGAGACGGAGACACTCAAGGGCATCGGTGCCAAGATCGAAGTCGACGGACGCGACCTCTCGATCACGTCCGACCTGCCGCTCTCGGGAGAATCCCGCGTCCAGGCCGAGAGGCTCCTGGCCGCCCTGCCGGCGCTACGCGGCGTCACCTACCGCGTGCTGCCGCCCGTGGAGGTCAGCCCATTTCAGTTCAGCGTCCGGCGGACCGAGGAGGGACTCGTCCTAGGCGGCTATGTTCCTCCCGGGTCGATCCGAACGACAATCCTGGCGGAGGCCCGCAATGGTGGCCGGTCCGTTCGTGACGATCTTCGCTCCGCCGCGGGGGCGCCGCCCGGGTTCGAGGATGCTGCGCGGTTCCTCCTGAAGGCCGCTCCCCTGCTGGAAGGTGGGGCGGCTTCTCTCTCCGACCGTAAGCTGTCCCTCGCCGGCGAGGCTCCCGACAGCGTCTCTTACCGCGAGGTCAGGGCGCTTCTTTCCGCCCCGCCTCCCGGATTCACCATCACGGCAGCTAAGGTCGAGCCCCCGCTCTTCAGGCCGTTCACCTGGGGTGCGGCTCTCGATTCTGGACGAATCACCCTGTCCGGGCACGTGCCGAGCGAGGAGGCGCGGCGAGCTCTCGTCAGCCTCGTCCCGCAATCCGGCCGCGATCTCCGGATCGACGATCGCATGGAGACGGCAAGGGGAATCGAGGCTGGGATCCAGTTCGATCAGTTGGTCAGGCAGATGCTCGCCCTGCTCGGGGAACTCGAGGACGGCCGTGTCCAGTTGGCGGGGCGCCAGCTCAGCATTCGTGGCAGACTTGCCGCAAAAGACCTGATCGGGAAGATGCAGACCGACCTGAGAGCGTCCCGGTTCGCGGGGGTTGAACTGCGGGAAGTGCTGATCGAGCCGGTCGTCCCGAGGCCCTACCGCTTCAGGGCTCGGCGGGAGGAGGATCGCCTCTATCTCTCGGGGTTCCTGCCGGGAGAAAGCGAGCGATCCGCGATTCGCGAGCTGGCTAAGCGGCGCTTCCCCTTCGATCCGCTCGTCGACGAACTCCACGTTGCCGATGGTGCGCCGGAGGGGGTCGCGTCAGCCGTGCGGCTCGGACTGGAGCGGCTCTCCTCCCTCGCGAGCGGGGAACTGGCAGTCGAGGATCGCGACATCCGGCTCGCGGGACGCTCCCTGTATCGCGAGCACGCGGCTAGGACGGAGCGCGACTTTCCCCGGGAGGCGCCGGCCGGATGGAAGGCTATCGCCGATGTAACGCACGCCGGTCCGGAGAAGCCGCTGGATCCGGATTTCTGTTCCGATCTCGTCTCCGATGTCGTGCGGCGTGATTCGGTTCAGTTCGAATCGGGCAAGCCGGAGCTCTCGGCGGCCGGCCGCAAGCCGTTGGCCGCCGTGGCGGATGTCGTGCGGCGATGCGCACCGGTGCGCCTCACCGCCGTCGTCACGGTGGAGACCCACGGCGATCTCGACGAGGCGCGGCAACTCGCCGAGGGGAGGGCAAACGCCATCGCTTCCGTTCTGAAGGAGCAGGGAATCGCGACCGAGCTGAAGCCTCTTGCGGCGAAGATCGCGGAGGGCGGAAAGCCTGCGGAGCGAGTCGAGTTCGAGGTGCAGCCGTGATCGAAGCCGCGTCGATCATCCTTCTCCCGCTCTGGCCGGCGCTCGCGGCCGCGCTCGCGCTCGGTCTCGTTTTCGGCGTTGCAGGTTGGCGGGATCAGCCGCCCGGCTTTCGGGGGCGCCTCGGCCTGATCCTTGCGGTCCTTGGTCTCGCGGGCGGCGTGGCCCTCGCCGTGCTCGGCCGCCTTCCCGGCCGCGAAGGGCTTTGGCTCGAGATCGGGCTTGCGGTCTGTTTCGCTTATCTCGCGGGATGTCTGGCAGGCAGCATCCTGCGCGCCGCCTTCAGGCGGGGCTCGGACGCCGCGGTCGAGACACGGTCGCAGGCCTGATCAGTCCGGCCGGCTCTCTACCCGCTCGACGAAGCGGCGAATTGCGGCGACCATATCGTCGCCTCTGAGCAGGGGCGTGTGCCCCTGGTCAGGCACCGTGACGAGGTCCAGATCCGGGTGCAGCCTTATCATCTCGGCGACGGTTCTTTCCGAGAGAAGATCGGACAGGCCGCCGCGGATCACGAGCACCGGCATGTTCTTCAATCCGTCGAAAGCAGCCCAGAGATCCGGGATCTGGCTATCCGGCCCGATTGGCTCGAGCGTGCGGGCGAGGGCCGGATCGTAGGTCAGGACCAGCCGGCCCTCCTTCTCCTCCCAGGTGTTCCGGGCCCAGGCCTGCCAGTCGCGATCGCTGAGGTTCGGGAACTGCGCGCCGAACAACCCCTCCACTATCCCGGCGGCCTCGTGCAGGTCGCGCGGCTGCCGGAGCCTGCCGACATAGCTCTTGATCCTCAGGAGCCCCTCGCGCTCGATCACAGGCCCGATGTCGTTGAGCACCGCTCCCGCCACCATCCCGGGTTTCGCGCCGGACAGGCCCATCGTGATGATTCCGCCCCGTGAAGTCCCGATGAAGATCCCGCGCGAGATACCGAGATGGGCGAGGAGCGATAGGAGGTCGGACGTCTCGACCGGAATGCTGTAATTGCCGGGATCCGGATCATAGCCGGACAATCCGCGCCCACGATAATCGACCGCGACGACATGCCGTGGCTGCATCTCGTCCGGATCCGTCAACGCCATGGCGATGTCGTGAAAGTCGCCGGCGTGCCGCGCCAGTCCCGGCAGGCAGATCACGGGCAGGGATGTCGCGAGCGTATCGCCGTAGCTGCGCGCGTGGAGCAGGAGGCCGTGATTCGCCTGCACCCTGATGTCGCGATAGGAACGCCTGGTCATCGGCCACCTCGCGCCGTGAGTAGCGGCCGGTCAGGCACTCATCAAGGCGTGCCCGCTCCGAGCTTCAGGTCGCTTTCCATCAGGAGCGCGCTCCGCTGCCCGAGGCGGCGACGGTAGACCTGCAGGTTCTCCATCACGCGCTGCACGTAGTTCCGGGTCTCCGAGAAGGGGATGCGCTCCACCCAGTCGATCGGGTCCACGTCCGGCTTGCGCGGATCCCCGTAGGCATCGATCCACTTCCTCACGTTTCCCGGACCCGCGTTGTAGGAGGCGAAGGTCAGGATGTAGGAGCCCTTCCAGTAATCCATCAGCTCGCCGAGATGGGCGGAGCCGAGCTGGGCGTTGTAGACCGCTTCGACGAGGCGGGCAGGGTCGAACTCCAGCCCGACCTTTCGGGCCGTGGCCCTCGCGGTCGCCGGCATAAGCTGCATCAGGCCGCGCGCTCCCACGGGCGACTGGGCGGCGGGCTCGAACATGCTCTCCTGCCGCGCAATGGCATGGACCATGGCCGGCTCGACCCGGTCCCCGAGCGGTTCGAACGAGGGAATCCCGATCGTCGGGAAGGCATGCTCGTCGAGCGGAAGGCCGCGCTGGGTCGCCGCCTTCCCGAGGACAAGGAGCGTCCGCGCATCCCGATTGGCGAGCGCGAGTTCGCCGACCGCATCCACTTCGGCCGGATTGGGCGAGCGCCTGGCCACGTCGAAGATCAGCGGAACCGCGATCTCGCGCAGGCCGGCGGCATAGAGCGTTGCGACGGCCTGGGCGGCGGGCGACTTGGAAGCGGCAATGCGCTCCGGACTCTCCGGGTCGGGGCCGGGCTTGAGCGTGACCTCCGCGAGCCCGAGCTTTCCGCTCGCAAGCTGGCCGTAATAGGTGATCCCCTGCTGGGCGGCCTTCCCGTAGAACTCGCGCGCAAGCCTGCCGTCTCCGAGGGCTTCCGCCGCGCGCCCCTGCCAATAACTGGCGCGGGCGATCGAGATCGGCGTTCCTGCAATCGCGCCGGCGCGCGAGAAATGCCGGGCCGCGGCGCGCGGGTCGTCGAGGAACCGGAGAGCGATCCAGCCGGAGTGGAACTCGGCCTCGATCCGCTTCTCGTTGCCATCTGCGCCATGCGACCCCACCACGGCGTAGGCTGCCTTGGCGTCACCTCCGTCGAGGAGCTTCCGGGCCACGAGGCGGCGTTCTACCCACCACTCGTCCCCATCGACCAGGACTTCGGGATCGCGCGGCACATCGGCCAGCAGCTTGGCGGCCTCCTCGGCCTTGTCGGCCCGGCGGAGGAACTGCACGCGCGAGAAGATGTAGGACGGCTCGCTCCGAAGGTCGGCTGGCACCGCGTCGAGGAGCTTGCCTGCGTTTCCGGCCTTGCCGGCAACGGCCGCTCGGGCCTTCACTAGAGCGTCGAAGCCCTTTCCGGCGTAATCGGCCGCACGCTTGGCCGTCTCGTAATTCTCCTTGAAGAGCAGTCGCTCCATCCGGAAGCGATGGTCCGCCTGGGTGAGGATCTCGGAGAACTCGTTCAGGATTCGGCTCTCGAGCTCCCGCCCGAAATTGTCGTTCCGCCAGGCGTCGCGCACCAGCGCCGAAGCGTCTTCCTTGAGGCCGTCGGCCCGGAGCGCTTGGGCGAGCACGAACTTGCCGGCTGCGCTTTGCGGCCGCGTGCGGGCGAAGAAGGCCCGCACCGTCTCAGCCGGGCGGCGCTCGGTGATCAGCAACGTTTCCGCCCGGCTTCTCACCCAAGCCGCGCCGGGCCAATCGGCGTGCTCGCGAAGAAAGGCGGCCGCCCGGTCGAAATCCGCGGCAGGTCCCCCGAAGCGAATCGAGGCCCATTCGAGAAGCGTGTCGAGACCACCGTCGAGCCGCGCCCTGATGCGGTCGCTGGCCGCGAGGTCGCCCTTCCGAATCGCGCCGATCGCGTCCCGCACCGCCGAGACTTCCGGGGCAGACGCGTCGGGGAGAAGCGCCGAGGCAGGGTTATCCGCCGCGCCAACGGGGGAGGGCGGAACTGGAATGGTGGCGGTCGTAGTCGGCGCTGCCGCCGCCTCGTCGGGCTCGGCGAGGGCGAGGACAGGACGTTGAGGAGGGCTCGGCGGCGAAGGACGTTGCGACCGAGCATGCCCGGCGACAGTCGCGCCTACCCAGACGGAGCCCGCGACGAGAGCCACGAGGGCACTGGCCGCCACCGCCTTCCTGAAGACAGCATCCGCAGAAGGTCTCATGCAGCCTATTGAGCGCTGATATGGTTGACGAAGGATTGGTGAGCCGGGGAGTGGGTTCGGAACTCCGGTTTGCGTGGGCTTCGCGGCGCAACTATGTCTCTTCTCGCCCGGTTGCCCGGGAGAAGGCGACCGAGCCGAGGGAAGGAAGTAGCGAGATGGCGGCGACACGGTTCAAGGGCTCGTTGACGGCCCTGGTGACGCCATTCAGGGACGGGGCCGTCGATGAGGACGGTTTCCGCGCCCATATCGAGTGGCAGATCGAGAGCGGGACGACAGGGCTGGTGCCGGTCGGAACGACCGGCGAGAGCCCGACGCTGAGCCATGACGAGCACAAGCGCGTCGTCGAGATCTGCATCGAGCAGGCGAAGGGCCGGGTGCCGGTCATCGCTGGAGCAGGCTCCAACAACACGGTCGAGGCGGTCGACTTCGCTAAGCACGCCGAGCGCGCCGGAGCCGACGCCGTCCTGGTCGTCACACCCTATTACAACAAGCCCACTCAGGAGGGCCTGTTTCAGCATTTCAAGGCCGTGAACGACGCCATCGGCATCCCGATCATCATCTACAACATTCCTCCCCGCTCCGTGATCGACATGTCGGTCGCCACGATGGCACGCCTCTACGAATTGCCCAACATCGCCGGCGTGAAGGACGCGACGGCCAATCTCGCCCGCGTGTCCCAGCAGAGACATGCGCTGGGACCAGACTTCATCCAGCTTTCTGGCGAAGACATGACGGCGCTCGCCTATAATGCGGCCGGCGGACATGGCTGTATTTCCGTGGTCTCGAACGTTGCTCCGGCGCTCTGCGCCGAATTGCAGGAGACCTCGCTCGCGGGGGATTACGTGTCCGCCCTCAGGGTGCAGGACCGACTCGTGCCGCTGCACGACGCCATCTTCATGGAGCCCGGCCTTGCAGGCGCGAAGTGCGGGCTGGCGCTGCTCGGCCGCGGGACGGAGGAGATCCGCCTGCCGATGACGCCGGTCACCTCGCGGGCCAAGGATGCGATCCGGGCCGCTATGGTGCATGCGGGCCTGCTGAACGCGTGAGCTGATGGCAAAGGAACCGAAGGCGCGCCGGATCGTCGCCGACAATCGCGGCGCACGCTACCACTACACGATCGAGGACACGGTCGAGGCCGGGATCGCGCTCGTCGGCACCGAGGTGAAGTCGCTGCGGGCCAACAAGGCGACGATCGGCGAGGCCTATGCCGGGCCCTCGGGCAACGAGATATTCCTCTTCAACGCGAATATCCCGGAATACCTGCAGGCCAACCGCTTCAACCATGAACCGCGCCGGCCGCGGCGCCTGCTGCTGAGCCGCCGGCAGATCAACAAGTTCATCGGTGCGACGCAGCGGGAGGGGTATACGCTCGTTCCGCTCAAGCTCTATTTCAACGAGCAGGGCCGGGCGAAGCTCGAACTAGGCCTCGGGCGCGGAAAGAAGCTGCACGACAAGCGCGAGACCGAGAAGAAGCGGGACTGGGAGCGCGAGCGCGGGCGCTTGATGCGGGAGAAGGGTTGATGGCCGGACCGGATACGCTGCCCGACGACCTGCCGGAGCCGGTGGATGACGGCGCCGCCGATCATCTTCGCGGCGCGAAACTGCCGGACGTGCCGCTTCAGGCGACGGACGGCTCGACCGTATCGCTCGCGGCGCTCCCCGGGCGGATTGTCGTCTACGCCTACCCGCGGACCGGCGAGGCAGGAAAAATTCCGAACGCGGAATGGAACGCCATCCCCGGCGCCCGCGGCTGCACGCCGCAATCCTGCTCGTTCCGGGACCATTTCGCCGAGCTGCGCCAACTCGGCGTCGGCGCGGTGTTCGGGCTGTCGACGCAGGACAGTGCCTATCAGCGCGAAGCGGTGGAGCGTCTCCACCTGCCGTTCGCTGTGCTGTCGGACGAACACCTTGCCCTGACGAAGGCCGCCGGGCTGCCGACCTTCGTGTTCAACGGAATGACGCTGATCCGGCGCATGAGCTTCGTGATCGACGATGGGCGCGTCACGCAGCTCTTCTATCCTGTCTTTCCGCCGGACCGCAGCGCGGCTGACGTGGTCGACTGGTTGAGGGCCAACCCGGCCCCCTGATCAGCTGGCGGCCGGCGGCAGCTCGTCGAAGGACGGGCGCGACAGGCGCCACGGACGCGCGAGGGAGGTGGTCGCCGCTTCCGACGGGCGCAGCGCCCGGACGGAGCCGTCCATCCTGATCTCGGCGATGTTGAGGAACCCGAAGATCTGGAGGCGCGAGGCGATCATCTTGGTCTCGCGATCCTCGGCCGCGATGACGAAGGATCCGTTCGTGTAGACCGTGTCGAGGAGGCCCTTCTGGTCGCGGTTCTCCGATCGGGCGGCGCGGGGGCCGGGGAAGCGGACCACGTTCGTGGACGAGACGCTCTGGGAACGCATGACGCTACTCACTCAACTGAGAATCAACTCCGCCAAATTGCCGTGTAAGATTTAAGGCGCCGCTAACCACTCGGACGCGCCGCCTTCCCCAGCGCTGACCCGCCTGAACTCTTCCGGAATGGCTCACGCTCGGGCACGATGCTGCCACAAATGAGAACCGGCGAGAGGCGCGCCATGAAGAACATCCTTGTTCCAACCGAAACCCACGAGGTGATGGCCTCCGTGCTGGAGGTGGCTGCACTCGTGCAACGTCGCTTCGCAGGCTACGTGGAGGGCTTCGCCCTCCGCCCTGCCGTCCCCGATTACGTCCCCATCGACATGGTGAGCGGGCTGGCCTGGCATGTCGACGAGAAGGCCGACGAGGAGACCCGTCGCTCGGCCTTCGCGCTTTTCGAGGCCTTCATGAAGGGGCGGGATCTGCCTGAAGCGCCCGCAGGCTCGCCCGAGCCGGGCTATGGCTGGCACGCCAAGGCGCCCGCCGGAGACATGTTCCTGGCGAGCCATGCCCGGATCTTCGATCTCATCGTGCTCGGGCGTCCCATCACGGGCAGGGCTCAGCCCTCGATGGCGAGCCTCGAGGCCGTGCTGTTCGAGTCCGGCCGCCCGCTCCTGATCGCGCCGCCCGAGCCGCCGACCACACTCGGCGAGACGGTGGTGATCGCCTGGAACGGCTCCACCGAGACGGCCCGGACGGTCGCCTTCGCGGCTCCGTTCCTGCGCGAGGCGAAGCGCATCGTCGTGCTGATGGTGGAGGGATGGTCTGTGCCCGGCCCGTCCGGCGAGCAACTTGCATCCTCGCTCCGGCGGTGCGGCCTCGAGGTCGAGACCCTGATGGCGGCACGCGAGCACCGCAATGATGGCGAGACCATCCTGGCGCGGTCGCAGGCGCTCGGGGCGGATCTCCTGGTGAAGGGCGCCTACACCCAGAGCCGCTTGAGGCAGATGATCTTCGGCGGGGCGACCGCACACATCCTAGGCCACGCGACCATGCCGGTCCTGATGGCCAACTGACGAGGTAAGTATCGTGAGCGAGGGCTTTTTCCCGCGCTGGGTTCCGGCCCGGCAGACCGGCGCCGTGATGCCGGACGAGCGCCTGCCGCTCGGCCAGACGATCGTGCTCGGCATCCAGCACGTGGTGGCGATGTTCGGTGCGACCGCGCTCGCGCCGATCCTCATGGGGTTCGACCCCAACCTCGCGATCTTCTTCTCCGGCGTCGCGACCCTCATCTTCTTCGTCATCACGGGCGGGCGGGTGCCGAGCTATCTCGGCTCGAGCTTCGCCTTCATCGCGGTCGTCATCGCGGCGACCGGCTATGCGGGGTCGGGTCCCAACGCGAACATTGCCGTCGCCCTCGGCGGCATCATCGCGGCCGGTGCGGTCTATACGGTGATCGGCATCGTCGTCGCGGCAGCCGGGCCGGGCTGGGTCGAGCGGGTCATGCCGCCCGCCGTGACGGGCGCGATCGTGGCGGCGATCGGGCTGAATCTCGCGCCCATCGCCGTCAAGGGCGTATCCGGCTCGCAGACGGATATCTGGATCGGGCTCGCGACCGTGGTGGCGGTGGGGGCCGTTGCCGTCTACGCGCCCGGGATGGCGCGTCGGCTGCCGATCCTGATCGGCGGGGCGATCGCGTACCTCCTCCACTTCGTGCTCGCGAACGGGCTCGGGCTGGCGAAGCCCATCGACTTCTCCGGCGTTGCGCAGGCGCCCTGGTTCGGTCTGCCGCGCTTCGTGGCGCCCGTCTTCGAGGCGAATGCGATGTGGTTGATCGCGCCCGTCGCCGTGGTGCTCGTCGCCGAGAACCTCGGTCACGTGAAGGCGATCGGCGCCATGACGGGCCGCAGCCTCGACCGCTATCTCGGGCGCGCCTTTATCGGCGACGGGGTAGCCACGATGCTGTCCGGCTATGGCGGCGGCACGGGCGTTACGACCTATGCCGAGAACATGGGCGTCATGGCCGTCACCCGGATCTACTCGACTCTCGTCTTCGTCGCGGCGGCGATCGTTGCGCTCCTGCTGGGGCTCTCGCCCAAGTTCGGCGCGCTGATCCTCACCATTCCGGGGCCGGTGATCGGCGGGCTCTCCATCGTGGTGTTCGGCCTCATCACGGCGACGGCCGGCCGGATCTGGGTCGAGAACGGGGTCGATTTCTCCCGCGCTCGCAATCTCCTCACGGTCGGCGTTGCCGTCGTGCTCGGGGCCGGCGACCTCACGATCAAGATCGGCTCCTTTACGCTCGGCGGGATCGGCACCGCGACGTTCGGGGCGATCATCTTCTACCACCTCCTGCGCGATGATCGGGCCGGGGAGATCTCGGCGGCGGATGGCGCGGCTGGCCGGCCGACCTCCCGCTGAATCGGAAGCGCACCGATGCTGGGCAGGCTTGCATGATTCGTGCTGCCCTGCGGTGCGAACCAGACTAAACCTCTACTCCAGCGGGGGCCGCTGCCCTGTTTCGAAGGCTCACGATGCAGATTTCGCGTCCATATCTGATGTTCCTTGGTGACGTGCCGGACACGCTTGCCGCCAAGACGGCCTACGGCATCGTCGACTGGCGTCGCGACTGGTGCCTCGGCCAACTCCGGCTCCCGGGCTGCAAGGCGGATCTCGGCCTGCCGGACATCAGCGTCGAGGAGGCAGCCCGTCAGGGCGCGAAGACGATGGTCATCGGCATCGTGAACGCCGGCGGCGTGCTGAACGAGGCCTGGGTTCCCGACATCCTCAAGGCGCTCGAATCCGGGATGGACGTCGCAAGCGGGCTCCATATCCGCCTCGGCTCGGACCCGCGCATCGCGGAGGCCGCCGCCAAGCATGGAAGACAGCTCTTCGACGTGCGCCAGTCCGACCAGCGCTTCGCGACAGGGAAGGGTACGAAGCGTTCGGGCCTTCGGCTCCTGACCGTCGGGACCGATTGCTCGGTGGGCAAGAAGTACACGGCGCTCGCGCTCGAGCGAGAGATGACGGCGCGCGGCTTCGACGCCGAGTTCAAGGCGACCGGGCAGACGGGCGTGTTCATCTCCGGCCGCGGCGTCGCGATTGATGCCGTAGTGGCGGATTTCATTTCGGGGGCGGTGGAGTGGATCTCGCCCGACGCAGCCCCGGAGCACTGGGACCTGGTCGAAGGGCAGGGCTCCCTCTTCCACCCCTCGTTCGCGGGCGTGACGCTGGGATTGCTGCACGGCGCCCAGCCTGACGCCTTTGTGGTCTGCCACGAACCGACGCGAACCAACATGCGCGGCGTGAAGCACCCGCTCCCGACGATCCAACAGGTCATCGACCTCACAGTCCAGTGCGGGCAACTGACCAATCCCGCCATCCGCCCGGTCGGGATTGCCGTCAACACGCACGCGCTTCCGGAGGCCGAGGCGAAGGCCTACCTGGAGAAGGTCGCGGCCGAGCACGACCTGCCCGCGACCGACCCGATCCGGTTCGGCGTCTCCACCATCATCGACCGTCTCGAGGCCGAGTTCCCGCGCAGCCGCGCCGCCTCCTGATGGATGCGGCAACGCCGGAGCCGATTCGCGCGACCACGCTGACGCCGAGCGACATCCGCTCGATCTTCTTCGGCATCATGCTGGCGATGCTGCTCTCGGCACTCGACCAGACGATCGTCGCGACCGCGATGCCGACCATCGGCCGTGAACTCGGGGACGTGGAGCACCTTCCCTGGGTGGTCACGTCCTACCTGCTGGCTTCAACGGCCGTGACGCCGCTCTACGGGCGGTTCTCCGACATGCATGGGCGGCGCGTGACGCTGCTCATCGGTATCACGATTTTCGTCGTCGGCTCGATCGCCTGCGCGCTTGCGCCGAACATGCTCGCCCTGATCCTCGCGCGCGGTGTCCAGGGCCTCGGCGGCGGCGGCCTGATCGCGCTCGCCCAGACGATCGTGGCCGACATGGTCGCGCCGCGCGAGCGGGGACGCTACCAAGTCTATTTCGGCGCTGTTTTTGCCACCGCGAGCCTGGCAGGGCCGGTCCTCGGCGGGTTCTTCGCCCAGAGCCTGCATTGGTCGGTGATCTTCTGGATCAACCTGCCACTCGGCCTGCTCGCCTTCCTGCTCACCAACCAGCGACTGAAGAAGCTGCCGCTGGTCGAACGGCGGCATCGGCTCGACGTGCTCGGTGCGATGCTGCTGATCGGCGCGACCACGACCTTCATGCTCGTCCTGAGCTGGGGAGGCACGCACTACGCCTGGCGCTCAGCCGAGATACTGGTGCTCGCAGCATTTTCCCTGGTGCTCTGGGGTGCTTTCCTGCTCCGGATGAAGGTCGCGGCCGAGCCGCTGATCCCCCTCCAGGTTTTCAAGGACCGCGTCATCGCGTCTGCCATCCTGGCCAGCGCCTGGGCTATGGCGACCTATATCGGGCTCGCGATCTTCGTCCCGATCTACTTCGAGACGGTGCTCGGGCTGTCCGCCTCCCAGTCCGGCCTCTCCCTCATTCCCCTGATGATCGGCATCGTGATCGGCTCGACCGTGTCTGGCCGTCTGATGGCGCGGGTCGAGCATTACAAGCGGGCGCCGGTGGCCGGTGTGTCTCTCGCGATCCTCTCGATCGGGACGATCGCGCTTGTGAGTACTCTGCCATTTCCCCTGCTGCTCGGGCTGCTCTTTTGCGCCAGTCTGGGCCTCGGCACGGTGATGCCGGTCTCGACCGTGGCCCTGCAGAATGCCGCACCGCCGGGGCATCTCGGCACTGTGACGGCGACGATGAACTTTTCGCGCCAGCTCTTCGGGGCTGTCATCGTAGCGGTCTACGGCGCGATCGTGTTGAGCGGCCACGGTGCCGGAAGCGGCCTCACCCTGGAGACGCTGGCCGGCGGCATGGCGCCCGAATACGTGGCCGGTTTCCGCTACGTGTTCGTGGCCGCGACATTGGGGCTCGCCGCCTCACTTGCGTTCTTCCTCATGATGGAGGAACGCCCTCTGCGAGACCGGCCGCAAGACTGACGGCGGAGACGAGGACGCCGCGAGGCGGCGAGAACGCCATGGCAGATGCCAAGAGGGAAGCCGTAGCGGCTTCGGCCCTGCGGCCGAGCCGCGAAGAGGCTGAAGACGCAGTACGCACCCTGATCCGATGGGCAGGTGACGACCCGGGCCGCGAAGGCCTTGCGGAGACGCCCGCGCGCGTGGTTCGCGCCTTCTCCGACTGGTTCTCCGGCTACGCTCAGGATCCGGCCGAATACCTCCGCCGCACCTTCGAGGAGGTCGGCGGCTATGACGAGATCGTCGTGCTGAAGGGCATCACGTTCGAGTCGCATTGCGAGCACCACATGGCGCCGATCATCGGCGAGGTGCATGTCGGGTATCTGCCTCACAAGCGCGTGGTCGGCATTTCGAAGCTCGCGCGTCTCGTGGATGCTTATTCGCGCCGGCTGCAGATCCAGGAGCGGCTGACCGCGGAGATCGCCGACACCCTTCAGGAAGTGCTGCAACCCCGTGGCGTCGCCGTCCTCATCGAATCCAGCCACGAATGCATGACGACCCGCGGCGTCCATAAGCGTGGAGTCAGCATGGTGACGAGCCGGATGCTGGGAGCGTTCCGCGACAATCCGGCAACACGGCGGGAATTCTTCGCAGCGATCGGGAAATAGGCGGGCGCCTTGACGTTTGTACCTGGCCGTGACGTCACGGTCGTACTTCCAGGAACGTCCCCATGCTGCGCTGGGCGCTCATCTTCTTCGTCATTTCCCTTGTGGCGGGCGCCTTCGGCTTCACCGGCATCGCCGCCGGCGCGGGCCGGATAGCACGCCTGCTCTTCGGTCTTTTCCTTGTGCTGGCCATCGTCGTGGTCGTCGTCGCCCTCCTGATCGGGCAGGCGATCTTCTAGCCTCGGCGCCGCCGAGGTCGTTGCCCCAAGGGGGAGGTCGAGCTACCTTCCCTTCGGATTTCAGATGCTGGCGTTCCTCGCTGGCCGATCGAAGGATGATCGATGCGGGCAAGGTTTGTGGCGCTGGTGACCCTCGCGGCCGGGGCGGCTTTCGCCGCGCCCGCCCATGCCGACGGTTTCCCGCCGTTCTATGGTTACTCGCCCTATCTCGGAGGGCCGGTCGTGTACTTCACCGGTGAGGACGACGTGCGCGCGGCTTCCGTCATCAGCGACGGTCTGCCCGGAATGGGAACGCGAACCTATTATCGCGGTGGTCCCTTCTACACCTACCAGCCCGTGCAGCCGCCCGTGCGTCACGCACCGCGGAAGAGCCGGCGCGTTCTCGTCACCAAGGGCTGAGCTGCGGCGAACTCGCCGCACGTCTCTCCGATTCTTCCCCCGAGCGCTGCGCTGGAACGCAGTGCTGATGCTGCACGTTCTGGGCCCGGGGGGCGGGGAGAACGATCATGCAGATCAAACGCTCCGGTAAAGCGCTCGCGGCCGGCGTGCTGGTTGCCGCCATGTCCGCCTTCACGTCAGGTACGGCAACGGCCGCTCCGCTCCCGGTGACGAGCATAGACGCGGTCGCCAATCCACCAGCTGTCGATAACGTGCAGTGGCGCCGCGGAGGCTGGGGCGGCGGCGGTTGGCGCGGCGGTGGCTGGGGCGGAGGCTGGCGCGGTGGTGGCTGGGGCTATCGCGGCGGATGGGGCGGCGGCTGGGGCTACCGGCGCGGTTGGGGCGCGGGACCGTTCGTCGCCGGGGCCGCACTCGGCATCATTGGCGCCGCAGCGGCCGCAAACGCCTATTCCTACCCGTATTATGATGGCTGGGGCTGGGGCTCTCCGTATTACGGCTACAGCTACCCTGCCTATTACGGCTACGGATACGGCTATCCCTACGCCTATTCCTACCCGGCCTATTACGGCGGCGGTTGGGGCTGGGGCCCCGGGTGGGGTGGATATCGCCGGGCTTATTGGGGGCCCGGTTGGGGTGGATATCGCCGAGCGTATTGGGGGCCAGGATGGCGCGGCGGCGTCCGTCGAGCTTACTGGGGCGGCCCGAGATGGGGTGGTGGAGTTCGTCGAGCCTACTGGGGCGGCCGTCCCGGCTTCTACCGAGCCGGTGGCTTCTACCGCGGCTCCGGCGCACCTGGCCTCGGCAAGGTCTACTACCGCAGGTTCTGACGTTAGGGCGCCGCCGCAGGACAGGCGGCGGGCCCCTGCTTTGTTGACGGGGTTCACAGCCGGACCTGACCCGGCGGGTTGACCTTCTGCGCGTGGCATCGGAAGCGAAGATGTCAGCGGAGAGGACGATGTCGAGCGCGAGCCCCGTTATCGGGACCGGCGATGAGGGTAGCTATGGGTCGGGTGCGTTGGGTTCCCTCGAGCCCGCGCGCCGGCTGATCGTCGCCCTCGACGTCCCGACGCCGCTGGAAGCCGAGCGCCTCGTCGGGGCGCTCGCCGACCTGCCGGTCGTATTCAAGATCGGCCATCAACTCGCCTATGTGGGGGGGCTGACGGTCGCCGAGCGGCTCGCCAAGGCCGGCCGCGAGGTGTTCCTCGATCTGAAGCTTCACGACATCCCGAGAACCGTGGAGGAGGGCGTCCGCTCGCTCGCGGGGTTCGGCGCAAAATTCCTTACCGTGCACGCCTATCCTCAGACCATGCGGGCTGCGGTGGCCGGTGCGGCCGGCACCGATCTGACGCTGCTCGCGGTGACGGTTCTCACATCGATGAACGACCTCGACGCGACGGAGGCCGGCTACGCGCTGCCCGTCGCCGACCTTGCCCTGCGCCGCGCGCTGGAGGCGGCCGAGGCGGGCATCGGCGGGCTCGTTTGCGCCGCCAGCGAGGCGCCAGCGTTGCGCGAGGTGGTCGGGGCCGAGCGGGTGCTCGTCGTCCCCGGCATCCGCCCCGCCGGGGAGGATGCGGGCGATCAGAAGCGCGTCACAACGCCGGCCGACGCGATACGGGCCGGTGCCGACCGGATCGTGGTCGGCCGACCTATCACGGGCGCCGCCGACCCGCTTGCGGCCGCGCAGGCCATCATTGCAGGAATTGAGGAGGGCGCGGCGTGAGCGATCGGATCACGATCCGTCGGCCGGACGATTGGCACGTCCACTTCCGGGACGGCGCCATGATGCAGGCCTGTCTGCCGGAGACGGCGAGGGTTTTTGCGCGCGCCATCGCGATGCCGAACCTGACCCCGCCGGTTCGTACGACGGACGACGCCATCGCCTATCGCGAGCGGCTCCGGGCTGCGCGGCCGGCCGGCTCGTCCTTTGAACCTTTGATGACATGCTACCTGACGCATGACACGGACCCGGACGACATCGAGCGCGGGTTCCGGGAGGGCGTCTTCGCCGCCCTGAAGCTCTATCCGGCGCACGCCACGACCAATGCGGCCGAAGGAGTGACGGACCTCAACCGGCTCGACCGTGTCTTCGAGCGCGCGGAGAAGATCGGCCTGCCGCTCTCCATGCATGGCGAGGAAGTCGATCCCGCCATCGACATCTTCGACCGCGAAGCCGTGTTCATCGATCGCCGGCTCGGGCCGCTGACGGAGAAGTTTCCCGGCCTCAAGATGATCCTGGAGCACCTGACGACGGCCGCCGCGGTCGATTTCGTGCGCGCCAAGTTCCCGCAGGTCGCCGGCACCATCACGCCCCATCATCTCGAGCTGACGCGGACCGACATGCTCGGGCATGGGATGCGGCCGGACTATTATTGCATGCCGGTCGCGAAGACGGAGCGGGACCGCCGCGCGCTCGTCGCGGCCGCCGTCTCGGGCGAACCCTGCTATTTCCTGGGCACGGATTCCGCGCCCCATCCGCTCGCCCGGAAGCGCTCCATACCGGCTGCCGCCGGCATCTTCGCCGCCCCCACGGCGATCGAGATCTATGCCGACGTGTTCGATCGCGCAGGCGCGCTCGACCGGCTGGAGGCCTTCGCGTCCCTCAACGGCCCGCGCCATTACGGCATGGCGCCGAACGAGGACCAGATCACGCTCGAGCGGGTGGAGTGGCAGGCGCCGGAAACCCTGGCCGTGAACGGTCCGGAGGAATGCGTCCCGATCTATCGCGGCGGCCAGACCCTGCGCTGGCGGCTCGCCGCTGCCTGAGCCGAACCAAGTACGGAAAGTGAGATTCGCATGTTCCAGGGCGTGACCTTCGCGGACAAGGCCTCCGTGGCGGAGACGGTCGCGCGCATGCTGTTCGAGATCGAAGCCGTCCGGTTCATGGACGAGAAGCCCTTCATCTTCACCTCCGGCTGGGCGAGCCCGGTCTATATCGACTGCCGCCGGCTGATCTCCTTCCCGCGCGTGCGCGGAACGCTGATGGATCTCGGGGCGTCGCTGGTCTGCCGCGAGGCGGGTTTCGAGCGGTTCGACGCGGTTGCCGGCGGGGAGACGGCCGGCATCCCGTTCGCGGCCTGGATGGCGGATCGGCTGCAACTGCCGATGCAGTATGTGCGCAAGAAGCCGAAGGGTTTCGGCCGCAATGCGCAGATCGAGGGCCACGTGGCCGAGGGCCAGCGCGTCCTGCTGGTCGAAGATCTGGCCACTGACGGCCGCAGCAAGCAGCTCTTCGCCAATGCTCTGCGCGAGGCGGGCTGCAGCGTCGACCACCTCTTCGTGGTCTTCTACTATTCGATCTTCAAGGAATCCCCGAAGTACTTGGCCGATATGGGCCTCACCATGCACCACCTCGCCACCTGGTGGGACGTGCTGGCGGTCGCCAAGGCCGGCGGTCGCTTCGATGCTCCGGTGCTTCGCGAGGTCGAGTCCTTCCTCCATGACCCGGCCGGCTGGTCGAAGGCGAATGGCGGGATCGACAAGACGCCGGAGTGACGGGCTCGCTGCTCCCGATGATCGATCTTGCCTACCAGGCGTTCAAGCCGGCGCTCCGCCTCGTCGACCCGGAAACCGCGCATCGGCTTGCCGTGAAGGCGCTGGCCTCCGGCATACCGTTCGGCTCAGCCCCAGCTGACGATCCGATCCTGAAGTGCCGGGTTCTCGGGCTCGACATCCCGAACCCGATCGGGCTCGCGGCGGGGTTCGACAAGAATGGGGAGGCCCCCGACGCCCTGCTGCGGCTCGGCTTCGGCCATGTGGAAATTGGCACCGTCACGCCGCGCCCCCAGCCGGGCAATCCGCGGCCGCGCCTGTTCCGGCTCGCCGAGGACGAGGCCGTGATCAATCGTTACGGCTTCAACAGCGAGGGCCTGCAGCCCGTGCTGCGTCGGCTCGCTGCCCGGAAGGGCAGGGGAGGGATTGTCGGCGTCAATGTCGGGAAGAACAAGGACACGGCTGACGAGGTCGCGGATTTCGTGACCGGCATCCGGGCGGTCACGCCCTATGCCGATTACCTCGTGATCAACGTCTCATCTCCGAACACGCCCGGCCTGCGCAATCTCCAGGCCCGCGAGAGCATGGAGAGGCTCATCCGGGCAGCGTTCGAGGCGCGTGCCGCTGCTGCCTCCGGCACCCTGCCGCCCCTGCTCGTAAAGCTCGCCCCCGATCTCGACCAGGACGGTCTCGTAGACGCAGCCGAGGTGGCGCTCGCCACGGGCATCGACGGGCTGATCATGGGCAACACTACGATCTCGCGGCCTCCTTCCCTCAGGAGCAGTCATCGCGGCGAGGCCGGCGGCCTGTCGGGCAAGCCGCTCTTCGAGCTCTCGACGGAGCGCCTGCGCGAACTGCATCGCCTGACGAAGGGTGGGGTCCCGCTCATCGGCGCGGGCGGGGTCTCATCCGGTGCAGGCGCCTATGCGAAGATTCGGGCCGGCGCCTCGCTCGTGCAGCTCTACAGCGCCCTCGTCTACGAGGGGCCGGGCCTCGCCGGCCGCATCAAGCGGGAGCTCGCCGCGCTGCTGAAGCGCGACGGGTTCGGCTCGGTGGGGGAGGCGGTCGGCGCCGACAATCGCTGATCAGGCCGGATCGCTCCGGCCCGCGAAGACACGCCCGCAGAGCGGATTGTAGCCGATCCGGTAGACGAGCTCCGCCGGTCGTTCCACGTCCCAGATCGCGAGGTCGCACCATTTCCCGGGCGTAATCGTCCCGACCTCGTCCGACATCCCGAGCGCCTGCGCGGCGACCCGTGTGGTGCCGGCGAGGATCTCATCCACGGTCAGCCGGAACAACGTTGCCGCCATGTTCATGGCCAGCAGCAAAGAGGTCAGCGGCGAGGAGCCCGGGTTGCAGTCGGTCGCGATCGCGATCGGAACGCCGTGTCGGCGGAATGCATCGATGGGCGGAAGGTGCGTCTCGCGGATGAAGTAATAGGCACCCGGCAGGAGCACGGCGACGGTGCCGGCCTCCGCCATCGCGGCAGCGCCCACCTCGCTCGTATATTCGAGATGGTCCGCCGAGAGCGCGCCATAGGCCGCCGCGAGCGCCGCCCCGCCGAGATCGGAGAGCTGGTCTGCGTGCAGCTTCACGGGAAGCTCGGCCGCATGCGCGGCATCGAAGACCTGCGCGACCTCCTCCGGCGAGAAGGCAATGCCTTCGCAGAATGCATCCACGGCATCCGCTAATCCCGACCCACCGAGCTCGATCACGGTCTGGCAGACCTCGTCGACATAGGCGGCGCGGTTCGTTTCGCCCGGCGGCCAGGCATGCGCGCCGAGATAGGTCCGGCGTATGCGCACCGCCCGCTCAGTCCCCAGCCGCCGCGCCGCCTGGAGCATGCGCAGCTCCGTGTTCCGCTCGAGCCCATAGCCCGATTTCACCTCGAGCGTCGTGACACCCTCCGCGATCAGGTGGTCGAGACGGGGCAGGGCGGTGCGGACGAGCTCGTCCTCGCTCGCCTGCCGCGTCGCCTTGACGGTCGAGGCGATGCCGCCGCCCGCCAGCGCGATCTCCTCATAGCTCGCCCCGGCGAGGCGCAGCTCGAATTCATGCGCGCGATTGCCCGCGTGGACGATGTGGGTGTGGCAATCCACCAGGCCCGGGGTGACCCAGCGGCCCTCCACATCGATCCGCTCGGGGGCATCGGCGCTCGCCGGCAGTTCGGAAGCGGGGCCCGCGAAAACGATCCGCCCGTCCTTTGCGGCGATCGTGCCGTCCTCGATGATGCCGAGGCCTTCGCGCGAGGGGTCGAGTGTCGCGAGGCGGGCTCCCCGCCATATCGTGTCGAAGCGCATGTCGTTTCCCCTCACTACTTCAGCGCCTGCGCGGCCGCAGCGTAGCCACCCGCCGCGCCGTCGACGAAATGGATGTGGTCGGCACGATGGATAGACGGCGTGATGCAGGTCACCAGCGCCGCCTCCTGTCGATGCAGCCCGTACTGCACGATCCCGGCACGTTCCGCATCCGCGAGCCGCCGTTCGATCGCGTCCGCCAGCTCGGGCGTGCAGTCGATCGTCATCCGCAGGCCGTCGTCGTATTTCCGATAATCCGTGTTGGCCACGAGTTGTTCGAGGTAGCGCCCCGGGTCGAAGCCGCGCACGGGAAGCCGGAACCGGAACACCAGGGTCGAGAGGGCCGTGCTTGCGAGCGCCTTGAGCCTTGCCAGCCAGTGGCTCTGGCCGGGAGCTCGCTGCGCCCGCAGCTCGAGATCGAGGCCGCTCGGCGGCCACCCGAGCGGGGGGCCGCCATCCGGGATCGGCCGGGCCCGCTCGGGAGAGGCCTCGATCAGCGCCAGGATGTCGCGGACCACCGCCTCATAGCTCGCCGGCACCGCGCCTTCCGCGGGCTTCACGATAAGCGAGAGCACGATTCCGCGGCGGGAGGGCGCGGGCTCGAACCGACAGTGCAGCCCAGCCAGGTCGGGCCGCGAACCCGGCGGCGCTTTCGCGATCCGGAAGGCGCCCGCCTTCATCTCCGCCTCGGCCCAGGCAAGACCTCCGCCGGAGAACATTGCGTAGCTGATGTCGGGCGACGGGGAGAATTCGGCCACCCGCACATCGAACCCTGCGGCTCGGACCGCGGCGACGGGCACCATCGCGACCCGCAGATCCAGCCCGTATTCCTCGCCGACGAAGGTCGCGGTCCGTGCGAGAGCCTCGCGGGCAGCCCCCGCGTTCGCCGGAGAAACCGCGAAGGCTGCCCCGTCGCCTCCGAACACGAAGGGGAATCGCGCCTGGCCGAGCGCGTTCGACACGGCCGCGATCGCGCCGGCTCCCGCCATGTTCACGACCTTGTACCGACCCGCCGCTATCGCACTCGTCGAATCGACCACGTCGGCGAGGCCCAGGAGCCAATCCCCGGGCAACGCCGCATAGACGGACGGGTCGGCGACCTGTTCGAAGCGCGAGAGCCGCGGGGCACCCGCCCAGGATCCCCCGCTCGGGGGATCAGCCGGAACCGCGCCGCCGACTTGCTGCTTCGGCTGCTCATGTTGTCGGAGCATGGCTCCTGCCTTCCTGCCTCGCCGGCTGCAGGTACGGAGCTTCGCGCCGAGCGTTGTCCGAGCATGAAGACTACCGCTCTCACATGCATCCTCGCCACCGCGACGATGCTCGTGGCAAGCGCGACGGCGACCATCGCCCAGACGCAGCAAAGCTCGGCACCGCATCGGACGCCTGAGGCCCTGCAGAAGAGCATCCCGCCCTCGTCGGAAAGCTGGGCGTCCTCTGGCCACCACAGGCATTCCGCCCCGTCCCGTTCCGGCCGCCACGGCAACTTCGGCGGGCCGAGCACTGGCGGCGCGAGTGGCGGCAGCCCCTGACGCGGTTAGGCGGGGAGGGCGCT
Organism: Enterovirga sp. CN4-39; assembly: GCF_049446235.1. NCBI lineage: Bacteria > Pseudomonadati > Pseudomonadota > Alphaproteobacteria > Hyphomicrobiales > Methylobacteriaceae > Enterovirga > Enterovirga sp. CN4-39. Next base: position 230,056 of record NZ_JBMSEF010000009.1, read on the forward strand.
CCGTCTGCTTCGTGGGTCTGGAACGGCAGAAAGCCCGCCGCGCGTGAGCGTGGCGGGCTTTTTGGGTTTGGTTGCGGGGGTTGGATTTGAACCAACGACCTTCAGGTTATGAGCCTGACGAGCTACCGAGCTGCTCCACCCCGCGCCACTCTGAGCCGGGCGTGCCGTGCGGCCGGCGGCGCCCGTGCGGGGCTGGCCCCGCTTTGCTGTCTGGCTGGTTCGCTTCGGGTCTGGCCCGGAGCGGACCCCTGTCCTGCGGCCTGGCCGCGTGAAGGGGTGTGAAGAGGGATGATGTCCTTGGCAGGTCCGGCAACGACCTACTCTCCCGGGCCTTGAGGCACAGTACCATTGGCGCTGAGGAGTTTAACGGCC
>NZ_JBMSEF010000010.1:0-213438 GCF_049446235.1 Enterovirga sp. CN4-39
GAAAAAACCAGAACACCGCGGACAACAAGTTCCCCATCCGACCGAAGCCGGGTAGGTCACCCAGAAATCCGAGGAAGCTCTCCGGCGGAAGCGCCGTGTCAGCGCCGCCGTCGATGGATGTTGTCTACGGATACCCGCCGGCCCTGTCAACACGGTTCTTGAAGTTTTTTCGACGGATCGGCGACAGCCCGGCGACAAAGCACTGGAGGCCCTTCTGCGGGCCCTCTCAATCGCCTCCTCTTGCTCCTCCTCGTGCGGGCCGGCGATACCCGTTGCAGAATCTGCATCCACAGGCTGCCACGCTTCGGTCGTGATCGTGGATCACAGCCAGAGCTGTTTCATGCGCGGCCGGCTGCGGCTTCGATTGACAAAGCAGCCTGCCGGGGCGACCACGGCCACAGCACGACGCGACCGAGAACTTGACGCCTCCTTCCGCGCTCTCCCTCGCAGATACGATCGCTTCCGCAACTCACGCCGGCTCGGCCCGGCGGAGGAGCCATGCCAGGCGGGAGCGGCTGGCCTATGACGACCTGATCGGCAACGAGCCGCCGCTCGATCCGAGCGCCCCGGGCCCTGTCGTTACGGGCCGCCACGCCGTGAGCTTCCGCTGGCTCGGCGCCTCCGTGCTTATCGGCTTCACGGGCGCGCTCCTTCTGGGCTCCGCGATCTACATCTCGTCCGATGGCGAGACGACCTTTGCCGAGCGGGCCGAGCGGGCACCGGTCGGCTCCACCCGCAGCCAGGAGGATGGCGACGTCGCCCGGAAGGCCGACAAGCTGGTCCGGACGGAGATGGTCGCGTCTGCCAAGCAGAGCTTCCGCACGCCGATGACGCTCCGCGCCGGCGACCGCGAGGTCATCAAGGTGCGCAACTTCGTGCGCATCGCCACCAACCTTTCGATGACGAGCGGCATCTACGCGACGGACATCCCGCCCTTCAATCCGCTCCGCTTCTTTGCCGAGAGCCCGGGCGAGCGCGGGGTCGAGCCACCGCCGGAGACCTCCGACGCCGAGGTTTCGGTGGTGAAGAGCGACCTGCCGACCCTCGCGGTCGAATTCGGCGGCCCCGGCCTCTCGGACGAGCAGGTCGTGCTGCAACTGGAGGAAGAGGCGCGCCTCCGCGCCGAGGCCGGCCGCCGCCAGGCATCGCCCCTCCCCTCCACGGCCATGCTGTCCCGCATGCTCGGCCGGATGCCGGCAACCCCGGCAGACCCGGTCCTGCCGGGCGGCGAAGCGGCGCTGCAGGCCCCGTTCCGCTCCATCGAGGTTCTCGTCGTCCCGGAGAACGTGACGAACTACCCCAAGACGGGCGCGAGGGCGCCTGAGGCCGATTTCGAGGAGCGGCTGACCCAGATCCGGCGCGGCGACACGCTCGAGAGCGTTCTTCGGGCGGCCGGCGCGGCCGCGGACGACACCCGGGCCATCGTATCGACACTCGTCGGGCGCGACCGGCAGCTCGGCCCGCTCGAAGGCATGCAGTTGCGCCTCCTGTTTGCGCCCGTGATGCGCCCCGGAGAGCCGAAGCGCGTCGTGCGGGCGATCCTGTTCGGCGAGCGCGGCGTGGAAGCGATCTCGGCCATGAACGACCGCGGCACGTTCGTGTCCGTCACGCCGCCGCAGACGCAAAACCTCGCGCGACCGCAGGCGAGGCCGGACGGAGACGACGACGAAGAGGACGAGGGGAGCGGCGTCACCCTCTACAACAGCCTCTATGAAACGGCCTTGAAGCAGGAGCTTCCCCGGCAGGTCGTCGAGGAATTGATCCGGATCTTCGGCTACGACGTCGACTTCCAGCGCCGCGTCGCTCCGGGCGATGGCTTCGAGATCTTCTATGCGACGGACGACGACAACGCGAACGACCGCCTGGAGATCTTGTCGGCCACCATCACGCTCGGGAACGATGCTCACCGGATCTATCGCTACCAGGGCGAGGATGGGACGGTGGACTACTTCGACCAGGCCGGCCGCTCTCTGAAGAAATTCCTGATCCGGAAGCCCGTCGTGGAAGCCCGGCTGAGCTCCGGCTTCGGCACCCGGTTCCATCCGATTCTCGGCTACGCGAAGACGCATACGGGCGTGGATTGGGCTGCCAAGACGGGAACTCCGATCTTCGCGGCCGGCAACGGCACCGTGATCAAGGCCGCGTGGGATTCGGGCTACGGTCGGCGCACCGAGATCCAGCACGCGAACGGCTATGTCACGGCCTACAACCACCAATCGGCGTTTGCGCGCGGGCTCGCGCCCGGCGCCCGCGTCCGTCAGGGGCAGGTGATCGGGTATGTCGGCTCGTCGGGCCTCTCGACCGGCGCCCACCTCCACTACGAGGTGATCGTCAACGGCCACTTCGTCGACCCGATGAAGATCCGCGTTCCACGCGGACGCGAGCTCGACGGGCGCGCCCTGGTCGAGTTCGGCCGGCAGCGCGACCAGATCGACCAGCTGATGCTCAAGGCGTCGCCGAACCAGGTGGCTCAGCGGAGCTGATCAGGGAAAGCCGAGGCGCCGCCTGATGCCGTCCGGCGTTTCTCCGTTCTGCCGCAGGGCCGCGAGCGGCAGGGAATTCCGGCTCTTCGCGAGCTTCTGCCCGGTCTCGTCCGTGAGAAGCCGGTGATGGTGGTAGAGCGGCGCCGCGAGCCCGAACAGCGCGAAGAGAAGCGCGTGGACGTCCGTTGCTGCCTCCAGGTCGACGCCGCGCACGACGTGGGTGATGCCCTGCGCGGCATCGTCGAGCACGACGGACAGATTGTAACTCGTCGGCGTCTCCTTGCGGACGAGCACGACGTCGCCCCATCGCTCCGGGCGGGCGTCGACGATCCATTCGCGGCCGGCCGGATCGAAGGCGCGCCACGACACCCGCCCCGCGCCACGGATCGCGGCTGCCACGTCGAGGCGCCAGGCGAGCGGCCGGCCGGAGGCGACGAGCCGTTCGCGTTCGGCCGCGCCGAGCTTTCGGCAGGTGCCGGGATAGAGGGGCGTTCCGTCCGGATCGCGGGGCCAGGGCTGCCCCGTCTCCGCCTCGCGATCGGCGACGGCCGCCGCGATCTCGCCGCGGCTGCAACGGCAGGGATAGAGGAGATTCGCGGCGCGCAGCCTGTCGGCACCGGCCCGGTATTCCGCCATATGCTCGGATTGGCGCCGCGGCGGCTTCGGCCAGTCGAGCCCGAGCCAGGCCAGGTCCTCCTCGATGCCGGCGATATTCTCCGGCGTCGCACGAACCGGGTCGATATCCTCGATCCTGAGCAACCATCTGCCGCCGAGGCGCCGGGCAACGGCGTCGTTCACCAGCGCGGAAAAGGCATGCCCGAGATGAAGCCGCCCGTTGGGGCTGGGCGCGAAGCGCAGGAGGGGGTCCATGCGCCCTATCCTGCCCCGTGACGCTGCTTCTCGACAGCGAGGCGGCGCTCGCCGAGGGACTTGCCGAGCTGTGTCGCATCGACCCGCATATCGCAGCCCTCGTCGAAGCCGGGCTCCGCCCGCCCCTGCGCAAGCGCACACCGGGTCTGCCCGGCCTCGTCTCCATCGTGATCGGACAGCAGGTCTCGACCGCGAGCGCGGCGGCCATTCTCGGGCGGCTCCATGCCGCCTTTCCGGAACTCTCGGCAACCGCGATCGCGGCGGCGTCCGATTCCGAGCTCCTCGGCGTCGGACTCTCGCGCCCCAAGCTGAAGACGCTTCGGGCGATCGCGGCGGCCATCCTGGAGGAGCGGATCGAGCTCGCATCGCTGGCCGAGATGCCTGCCGAGGCGGCGCATGCCGCGCTGACGGCCATCCCGGGGATCGGTCCCTGGACGGCCGACATCTATCTCCTGTTCTGTCTCGGGCATCTCGACATCTTCCCGGCCGGGGACCTCGCCTTGCAGGAGGCCGCCCGATCCCTGCTCGATCTTCCGGCGCGCCCGAGCGCCAAGGCCCTCGCCCTGATCGCGGAGCGCTGGCATCCGTGGCGCGGGGTGGCGGCGGGCGTGTTGTGGGCCCATTACCGCCAGATCAAGAGCCGCGAGGGCGTGCTCCCCGCCTGAGTATCAGGCGCGGCCAAACCAGGTTGGCGCTTCCTTCATCCAGCCGAGCCCCGCTTCGGTTCGGCCCGCGGGCCTGTACTCCGCCCCGACCGCGCCGTCGTAATGGACGGCCCGAAGCGCCGCGAATGCCGCCTTGAAGTCGAGCTGCCCGGTCCCCGGCTCGTGCCGGCCGGGGTTGTCGGCAAACTGGACGTGGCCGATGAGGTCGCCGGCCCGACGAACGGCCTCGACGAGATCGGCTTCGGTCCGAGCCATATGGTACAGGTCGAACTGCAGGCGCAGGCGTGGATCGCCCTGTCCCGCATAGAAGCGCAGGAACTTGTCGAGGCTGTCGAGCCAGAAGCCCGGCATGTCGAACGGATTGATGACCTCGAGCATCGTCTCGACGCCGATCCGCTCGAAGCGCTTTGCGGCCAGGCTGACATTGTCCGAGAAGACGCGCGCGGTCGTCGCATCGTCCTGCCCGATCGGCGGCGGCCCGGCGAGAACGTTGACCTTGCTGACGCCGAGCTCGGAGGCGTAGCGCACCGCCTGCTCGACACCCTCCGCAAAGGCAGCCCGGGCGGCACCGTCGGTCGCCCGCCCGTTGCCTCCCCTCTCGTCGGATGCCGGCACGTTGATCAGCACGATGGGAAGCTCGCCCGCCGCGCGGGAGATCTCCTCCACGCTCCACTCATACGGAAACTGGATCTCGACGCCCGCGAAGCCCGCCCTCCCGGCCGCCGAGAAGCGCTCAAGGAACGGGACCTCCGTGAACATGAGCGAGAGGTTCGCGATCAGCTGCATCGGCACCCCGGGGCGGCTTGCGGCACGTTGCCCCGCATTCGATAACGTCCGTTCGGTTCAGGAACAAGGAATCCGATGCGGCTGAGGTCTGACGTCACACGGGACGGCATCGAGCGCACGCCTCACCGTGCCTTCATGCGGGCGATGGGGCTCGACGACGAGGCGATCGCCCGTCCGATGGTCGGCGTCGTGTCGATGAAGGGCGAGGTCACGCCCTGCAACATGACGCATGGGCCGCAGGCCGAGGCGGCGAAGGAGGGCGTCACGCGCGCCGGCGGCACGCCGCGCGAGTTCACGACGATCTCGATCTCCGACGGGATCGGCATGAACCACGAGGGAATGAAGTTCTCGCTCGTGTCGCGCGAGATCATTGCGGATTCGATCGAGGCTGTCGTTCACGGCCATGCCTATGACGGCCTCATCGCCTTCGGCGGCTGCGACAAGACGCTGCCCGGCGCCATGATGGGCCTCGTGCGCTGCAACGTGCCGGGAGTGTTCCTGTATGGCGGCTCCGCCCTGCCCGGCCGGCACGCGGGCAAGAACGTCACCGTGCTGGACGCCTACGAGGCGGTCGGGGCCGTGATGACGGGCGCGCTCGACGAGAGCGTGCTGGGCGAGATGGAGCGGGTCTGCAAGCCGACCTTCGGGGCCTGCGCCGGGCAGTTCACGGCGAACACGATGGCGATGGTCTCGGAGGTTCTCGGCCTCACGGTCCCGAACTCCTCCATGGTTCCGGGCGTCTATTCGGAGCGGCTGGAGATCGCCAAGCGCGCCGGCGCGATCGCCATGGAGATCATCGCGCGCGGCGGGCCGCTGCCGCGCGAATTGATCACCCGCGCCTCGCTGGAGAATGCGGCCGCGATCGTTGCCGCCACGGGCGGCTCGACCAATGCCGCCCTCCACATCCCGGCCATCGCGCACGAGGCGGGGATCCGCTTCACGGTCGACGACGTGGCGGAGGTCTTCGCCCGGACGCCGCTGATCGGCGACCTTCGACCGGGCGGCCGTTTCCTGGCCAAGGACGTCTACGATCTCGGCGGCGTGTCGATCATCATCCGCGAACTGATCGCCGCCGGGGTTCTCGACGGCTCCACCCTGACCGTCACCGGGCGCACGCTCGCCGAGGAGCACGGTGCCGCACCCGCCCCGGACGGAACGGTCATCCGCACAGCCGGCGACGCGATCCGGCCGGATGGCGGGCTCGTAGTGCTGAAGGGCAACCTCGCGCCGAGCGGTGCGCTCCTCAAGGTCGCCGGCCTGAAATCGACCCTGTTCGAGGGCACCGCGCGCGTCTTCGATTCAGAGGAAGATTGCGCGGTCGCCGTCCGCGCCCGCGCCTATGCGGCCGGCGAGGTGCTCGTGATCCGTTACGAGGGACCGCGCGGCGGACCCGGCATGCGCGAGATGCTCGGCGTCACGGCGCTCATCTATGGCCAGCAGATGGGCGAGAAGGTCGCACTTCTGACGGATGGGCGCTTCTCGGGCGCGACCCGCGGCATGTGCATCGGCCATATCGCGCCGGAGGCAGCGATCGGCGGGCCGCTCGCCTTGGTCGAGACCGGGGATCGGATCCGCATCGACGGCGCCGCCCGCACGCTCGACCTCCTGGTCGACGAGGCCGAGATCGCCCGCCGCCGCGCCGAATGGACGCCGAAGCCGACCCGGCACCCGGCCGGCCTGCTCGCGAAATATGCCCGTTTGGTCGGGGGCGCCGAGAACGGCGCGGTCACCCACGACGGCGGAGCCGTCTGGACCAATCCTGCGGGAGAGATGGGACTTTGACCATGAACTCCACTCCCCTCGGCTATGTCGGGCTCGGCCTGATGGGCGGCCCGATGACTCGTCGCCTGCTCGCAGCAGGCCAGCAGGTCACGGTCTGGAACCGCTCCGCGGAGAAGCTCGAAGCGGCCGTGAAGGCAGGTGCGCGCCGCGCCGGAAGCCCCGGAGAGGTGGCGGAAGCGGCCGAGATCATCTTCCTCAACCTGACGGACACGGCGGCCGTGGAAGCGGTCGTGTTCGGGCCGGACGGACTGGCCTCCGTTCCCGGTGATGGGAAACTCGTTGTCGACTTCTCCTCCATCCGGCCGGACGCGACGGTTGAGATCGCGCGCCGGCTCGAGGCGCAGAACGGCATGCGCTGGGTCGACGCGCCTGTGTCCGGAGGGACGAAGGGCGCCGAGGAGGGCTCGCTCGCCATCATGGCGGGCGGCGATGCCGCGGATGTCGAGCGCGCGCGGCCCTACATCGTGACGATGGCGGCTCGGCTGACCCATATGGGTCCGCTCGGCGCCGGACAGACGACGAAGCTCTGCAACCAGATCATCGTCGGCTGCACCATGACGGTGCTCGCGGAGGCCACGCGGCTCGCCTCGAATTCCGGCATCGATCCGGCGCGGCTGCCTGAGGCCTTGGCCGGCGGTTTCGCGGATTCGAAACCGCTGCAGCTCTTCGTTCCCCGCATGGCGGCCGGCATCCACGATCCGCCGCTCGGCCACGCCTATACGATGCTGAAGGACCTCGACACCGCCCTGGACGTGGCGCGGGAGACCGGAACCCCGGCTCCCATGGCCGGGCTCGCGGCGCAGATCTTCAGGATGCTGACGGCAGCGCGCGGCGAGAAGGCGGACGCACTCGAACTCTACAAGCTGAACGAGCCGTCGGCCAAACGATCGTAAGACGGCTTCGAGCCGCCGATATTCCTGGGCGGGACGCAAGTCTCGGCTTGCGACCGCGCAATGCGCAAAGCTTGACCCTCCGGGCCTTCGCTCCGATCACTTGGAGACCAACAAAGGGGTACGGCTATGGTCAATTCTAACACTGCAGCGGTTTGGGCGCCGCGCGTTCTCAGCATCCTTCGCATCATGGCGGCGCTCCTGCTCCTCCAGCACGGGACGCAGAAGCTTCTCGGGTTCCCGGCCTTTCCGGCCGGCCGCTCCGCCCCCGCCATGATGAGCATGTCGTGGCTCGCCGGCGTGATCGAACTGGTGTGCGGGTTCCTGATGGCGATCGGGCTTTTCACCCGCCCTGCCGCCTTCCTGGCATCGGGAATGACGGCCGTCGCCTATTGGATGGTCCATGCGGGTCAGAACTTCTACCCGATCCTCAACGGCGGCGAACTCGCGGCGCTCTACTGCTTCGTGTTCCTGTACATCGCCGTCGCCGGCCCGGGACCGTGGAGCGTCGATGCGAAGCTCCGACAGGACGGCAAGCTGCCGGCCTGGGCCTAAACGTCTGGACACCCCCGCTCGTCGGGTTCGATCCCGCGGAGCGGTGAGTTCTTCGTTCGCTGCTGCAACGGATGGCTAAAGGAGGGTGGCTGGCGAATCCTCGCCCGCCACCCTCCTCTCGTTCCAGGTGACTGGACCGGATTACTTGGCGATCGTGCACCCGCTCTCGGCGAGCGTGGCGAAGGCCTGGTCGCCCTTGATGGTGGCGAGGTGCTTGTAATAGTCCCACGGCCCCTTCGACTCGGCCGGCGACTTCACCTCGAACAGGTACATGTCGTGCACCATGCGGCCGTTCGGGAGGACCTTGCCGCCCTTGGCGAAGAAGTCGTCGACGGGCATCTCGTGCAGCTTCTTGGAGACGGCATCGGAATCGTCCGTCCCGGCCGCCTTCACGGCCTTCAGGTACTGCAGCACACTCGAATAGGTGCCGGCCTGGATCATGTTCGGCATGCGGCCGGTCCGCTCCATGAAGCGCTTCGAGAAGGCGCGGTTCTGGTCGTCCAGGTCCCAGTAGAAGCCTTCCGTGAGCACGAGGCCCTGCGCCGCCTGGAGCCCCAGGCCGTGCACCTCGGCGAGCGTGAACAGGAGCGCGGCAAGCCGCTGCCCGCCCTGAACGATGCCGAACTCGGATGCGGCCTTGATCGAGTTGTTGGTGTCGAGGCCCGCATTGGCGAGACCGACGATCTTCGCCTTCGAGCCCTGCGCCTGCAGCAGGAAGGACGAGAAATCGTTGGTCGACAGCGGATGCCGAACGGCACCGAGGACCTTGCCGCCCTTGGATTGGACGTATTTCGCCGTATCCGCCTCGAGCGCGTGCCCGAACGCGTAATCGGCCGTGAGGAAGAACCAGGTGTCGCCGCCGTTCTCCACCAGCGAGCCGCCCGTGCCCACGGCGAGCGCCCGCGTATCGAAGGCCCAGTGGAAGCCGTAGGGGGTGCACGCCTTGCCGGTCAGGTCGGACGTCGCCGCCCCGCTCGTCATCGTGATCTTCTTCTTGTCCTTCGAGAGCTGCTGGACGGCCAGCGCCACCGAGGACGTCGTCAGCTCCATGATGGCGTCGACCCGGTCATTGTCGTACCAGCCGCGCGCGATCGTCGATGCGACGTCGGGCTTGTTCTGGTGATCCGCCGAGACGATCTCGATGGGCTTGTCGAGAACCTTGCCGCCGAAATCCTCGACGGCCATCTTCGCCGCCTCGACGGACCACTTGCCGCCGTAATCGGCATAGACGCCGGACTGGTCGTTCAGAATGCCCAGGCGGACAACATTGTCCGAGACCTGGGCCTGGGCGAGAGCCGGGAATGCGGCCAGCGCCACGCCGGCAAGAAGAGTTGCGAGCTGTTTCAACGGCGTTCCTCTAAGCGAGTATTGCTTGTGAGCCGGACAGACGCCCGGGCGGGCCCCGAGTCAAGCAGCCGGATCTGTCTCTCGACGAAGGTTGTAGAGAGGGGCGCCGCTCAAGGCAGGACCTCGAACTCGCCTGCCAGAGGCGCTTTCGAGTCGGTCCCGACGAACACCTGGTAACGTCCTGCCTCGACCACATGAGAACCCTCGTCGAGGTGGAAACCGAGCTCGGAGACGGGCACCCGCAATGCCACCCTTCGGGTCTGACCCGGCTCGAGCCTGACCTTCTGAAAAGCCTTCAGCTGACGTGCCGGCCGGGACCGGCTCGCATGGAGCTGCCGGATGTAGAGCTGAACCACCTGGCGGCCGGAGCGCGAGCCCGTATTGCGCAGGGTGGCCCCGACCGCGAGTTGGTCGCCCGCCCGGAGCTTGCGTTGGGGCAGCTGGACGTCCGAGAGCGACCATTCCGTGTAGGTCAGGCCGAACCCGAACGGGAACAGGGGCGTGATCGCCTCGTCGACATACCGGTAGGTGTAGTGGTTCTGCGGATCGTGCGGCCGGCCGGTCGGCGGAAGATCATAGGGCAGCGGCACCTGGCCGACGCTTCGAGGCCAGGAAACCGGGAGCTTCCCGGCCGGATCGGCATCGCCGAAGAGGAGGTCGGCGACGGCATTGCCTCCCTCCGTTCCTGGGAACCATGCCATCAGCACCGCCTGGAGACGGTCGACCACCGGGCCGAGCTCGATGGGTCGCCCGGCGATGAGCACGAGCACGACCGGCTTTCCCGTCGCAACGAGCCGGTCAAGCAGCTCGCCCTGGCGCCCCGGAAGCGTGAGGGTAGCGCGGGAGGCCGCCTCTCCGCTCATCTCGTTGGCCTCGCCGAGCACCGCGACGACCATGTCGGCCTCGCGCGCCGCCTGCTCGGCGGCCGCGAACCCGGAATCGCTTTGGCATTCGATCTCGCAGCCCTGCGCGTAAGAGACCGTGGCGCCCTCCCGCCGGCGCAGCCCTTCGAGGACCGAGACGCCGTCCTCCCAGCGGCCCATCGCGGCGTGCGGCCCCAGCAGGTGACGCTGCGTCTGGCCGAGATCACCGACAACCGCGGTCCGCTTGCCCTGGGGGAGCGGGAGACCGCCCCGATTGCGCAGAAGCACGGCCGATTCGCGCGCAGACCGGCGCGCGAGTTCCCGTGCCTCGGAGCTCGGCGGTAGCGGCTCCGTACGGGACGTATCGGGGTCCGGCCGCTCGAAGAGGCCCATGCGCAGCTTGGAGCGGAGCACCCGACGCGCCGCCTCCGTGACGGCCGCCTCGGGAACGCGCCCAGCCTTCACCTCCTCTGCCAGATGGGCGGTGTAGAAGCCGGAATACATGTCCATGTCGATGCCAGCGAGGAGGGCCTTGCGGGCTGCTTCGGCGGGATCCTTCGCGAGGCCGTGCTCGAGCAATTCGCCGACCGAGTTCCAGTCGGACACGACGAAGCCGCCATATCCCCACTTCTCCCGGAGGATGCCCGTCAGCAGGGCGCGGTTCGCGGAGACCGGCATGCCGTTCAGCGACAGGAAGGCGCTCATGACGCTCTCCGATCCCGCCTCGATCCCGCCCTTGAAGGGGGGCAGGTAGCTGTCGAAGAGATCCGCGGGCGCGATCGTGCCCATGTCGTAATCGCGGCCGCCCATCGCGGAGCCGTAACCGGCGAAGTGCTTGAGGGTGCTGGCGATACCGGCCTCGCGAAACCCCGCCACGCGGGCCCGGGTGAAGAGCCTCCCCAGGAGCGGATCCTCGCCGAACCCCTCGTTCATGCGGCCCCAGCGCGGATCGCGGGCGAGATCGGCCATGGGCGCGAAAGTCCAGTTGATGCCGATCGCGGCCGCTTCCCGGCCGGCCTGCCGCGCCGTTGCCTTGGCGAGGTCGGGGTCGAAACTTGCGACCTCCGCCATGGGAACCGGGAAGATCGTGCGCAATCCGTGCAACACGTCGAGGCCGACGAGGACGGGGATCCCATGTCGTGCGCGGCGGGCGGCCGCCTGCAGGTCGGCGATCTCCTGCGGCTTCGTGACGGCCATGACAGCTCCGATCCGGCCTTTCTCGAGATCGCCGCGGTCGAAGGTCGGGCTGTAGGGCACGAGGTTCAGCTGGCCGATCTTCTCCTCCAGCGTCATGCGGGAGAGCAGCCCCTCCAGCCTCTGAGCGAGCGGGGAGACGGCCTGATCAGAGAGCGCCCCGCCCGTGCCGCAGGCGAGAAGCGCGGCCGCGCCGAGAGCGCGGGTCCAGAACGTGGGTCGCAAAGGGGTATCCAGTCTCGAAGGCCTGCGTTCCGAATAGGGGCGGACGGGCTGATTACAACGATGGCGTAGGCGCATTTCGCAAAGACCGCCTCGCCAACGAAGCTTGCTACGGCTAGGCTTGCATCTCTGCTTAAGGAAGTCGGAATGGTGTTGCGGGTTCTCCCTAGGGTTGCCCTGGCGGGCGCTGCGATCGCGGCGGCAGCCCCGGCGCTCGCCCATCATGCGATGGATGGCGAGACGCCAACCACGCTCGCCCAGGGCTTCCTGTCCGGACTGGCACATCCGGTCATCGGACCCGATCACCTCGCCTTCGTGGTCGGGATCGGCATCCTGTCCGCCTTCATACGCCGTGGCTGGACGCTGCCGGCCATCTTCCTGCTGGCGGGCGCGCTCGGGACAGCGCTCCATCTCGGCGGGATCGGGGTGCCGGGCGCGGAACTGCTCGTGGCCCTCTCGGTCCTGCTCGCAGGCCTTGCGATCTGGCTGCATGGCCGGACCCCGCTCGCCATCGCGGCCGCGCTGTGCGGGTTCGGCGGAATGGTCCATGGCTATGTGCAGGCGGAAAGCATTGTCGGGGCCGAGCCGTCCCCGCTCGGGGCCTATCTGGCCGGGCTCGCAATCGTGCAGCTCGGCATAGCCCTCGGCGTCCGGGAAGCGACGCGGCGCCTCGTCCAGATCCGGCCCGTGATGGCGACGCGGCTGACGATGGCGGCTTCCGCCGCTGTGGCCCTGGTCGGGATCGCCGCCCTCCCCCTCTGGGCCGGCTGATCAGAGAACGGCGGCGCGCTCGGTCGCGAGCTGCTCGGCGCGCTTGCGGTCCTGCTCGGGCATGTCCTTGAGAGTGCTGTCGAGCCAGGAATCCGGCAGCCCCTGGCCGGAGGCCATCAGGTGCCAGGCGGCGGCCTCGATCAGGTTCCGGGGAACTCCCCGTCCTGTGGCGTAGATCCGCGCCAGCCGATTCTGCGCGATCGCGTTGCCGCGGAGGGCGGTGCGCCGAAACAGTCGCGCCGCGTGGGCCTCGTTCTTCTCGATGCCGTCGCCATTGAACAGAGCGATCGCGAGCGCGACCTCACCGGCGATCGAGCCGTTCTTCGCCGAGCGGATATAGAGCTTGGCGGCTTCCTCCGCGTTCTGCCGGACACCCTTGCCCCGAGCATAGAGGACGCCGAGGTCATGCTGCGCGTCGCCGAGTTCGGCATCGGCCGCGACGCGAAGCAGCCGGGCGACCTCTGGCAGGTCCGCCTCAGCGCCACCTGCCAGAAGCAGGAGCGCGAGATTGTAGCTCGCCGTCGCCTCGCCGAGACCGGCGGCCTTCTCGAACCAGGCCCGGGCCGCCCCGGGATCCTTCTTCACGCCCCGCCCGTCCGCCGTCATCAGGCCGAGGGACGCCATCGCATGCGCGTCACCGCGCTCTGCCGCAAGGCGATACCAGCGCGCGGCTTCGGTGGCATCCTGCCGGACACCGAGACCCTGATTGTAGAGCTCGCCGAGCAGCGTCATCGCGGCGCCGTCCTTGGGGTCGGCCTCGATGCGCTTCGTCGCCTCGCGGAAAGCCGTCAGATACAGCCCGCGCTGATACGCCCCGAAAGCCAGGTCGAGCCGCGCGGAAGCGGCCGGCTTCTCCGGCGCGACCTTCGCCGCGCGTCCCGCAGCTGCAGGCGCCTTCGGGGTCTCCTGTGCGCCCGCCGTCCCCGCGCACAGCAGACCGGCGAGAAGCGCGGCCGGGACATGGCGCAGGGCGATCATTCTGCCCGCTCCTCGGCGGCATCGGCCAGCACCCGACCGGCAAGCCGGACGGCTTCCCCCGGACCATCGGGATGAGCCCAAACCAGGTCGCCGATCGCCACGAACTCGGCACCTGTCCGGGACAGGACCCGAACGGCCTCGAGGTCCTCCGCATAGGCGACGCAGGGCGGTTCGAAGATCTCGGCCCACCACTCGGCCCGCTCGGCCGTCTGATCGAGCGGCGGCACATAGCCGTCGGGCCGCGGCTCGCCGAACATCACGTAGTCGACCCCCGCCTCCCCGGCCGTCATCGCGTCGTGCTTGGTGCGGAGTTGGCCGGCGCCGAGCATCCGCCCGTCCCGCAGCCGCTCGCGGAGGCCCCGCAGGTCGGCTGGCTGAGCGCAGTGAACGCCATCGGCGCCGCCTCGCGCGGCGACGAGCGCGGCATCGAGCTCGCCCGCGATCTCGACGAGCACGGCGGCCCCGCGCTCCTGAGCGACGGGAGCTAGCGCCTTGATCGTCTTGACGAGGGTGCGTTCGTCCGCAGGCGCGAGCCGCAGCAGGACGGCCGCGACGTCGCCGGCGTGGCAGGCTTCCCCGAGCCGGCCCGCGAAGGCTTCGGGCGCCTCGAGGAGAGGAGAGAATAGATACAGGCGGGGCTGCAAGTCGGACATCGGAACGGTCTAGCGCAAAAACGGAAACGGGGCCCGCAGGCCCCGTCCCATGCTGTCGGATTGCGGCGAAAGGCCGGCCGGCCCTATTCCGCCGCAGCGCGGGTGACGGCGCCGATCTTCGGGTCGAGCTCGCCCTTGGCATAGCGGGCAGCCATCTCGGCGAGGGTCGCGACCCGCTTGATCTTGGAAGCCTGGCCGGCGGTGTTGAACTCCTCGAAGCGCTGCTTGCAGAGCTTCGTCATCGCCTCCATGGCGGGCTTCAGGTACTTGCGCGGATCGAATTCCGACGGGTTCTCCTGCAGCACCTTCCGGATCTGGCCGGTCATGGCCATGCGGTTGTCCGTGTCGATGTTGATCTTGCGGACACCGTGCTTGATGCCGCGCTGGATCTCCTCGACCGGCACGCCCCAGGTCGGCTTCATCTGCCCGCCGTACTTGTTGATGATGTCCTGGAGGTCCTGCGGCACGGAGGACGAGCCGTGCATCACGAGATGCGTATCCGGGAGCTTGCGGTGGATCTCCTCGATGACGTTCATCGCCAGGACCGCGCCGTCCGGCTTGCGGGTGAACTTGTAGGCACCGTGGCTCGTGCCCATGGCGATGGCGAGCGCGTCCACCTTGGTCTCTGCCACGAACTTCACGGCCTCGTCCGGGTTCGTAAGTAGCTGGTCGTGCGAGAGCTTGCCCTCGGCCCCGTGGCCGTCCTCGGCCTCGCCCATGCCGCTCTCCAGCGAGCCGAGCACGCCTAGCTCACCCTCGACCGAGATGCCCCCGAGATGCGCCATGTCCGTCACGGTCTTGGTGACGCGGACATTGTAGTCCCAGTCGCCCGGCGTCTTGCCGTCGGCCTTCAGCGAGCCGTCCATCATGACGGAGGTGAAGCCCGCCTGGATGGCGGTCATGCAGGTCGCCGGCTCGTTGCCGTGATCGAGATGCACGCAGACGGGGATGTGCGGATAGATCTCCGTCACGGCATCCATCATGTGCTTCAGCATGATGTCGTTGGCGTATTGCCGAGCGCCGCGGGACGCCTGGATGATGACCGGCGCGTCGACCGCGTCCGCGGCCGCCATGATGGCGAGCGCCTGTTCCATGTTGTTGATGTTGAAAGCCGGCACGCCGTAGCTGTGCTCGGCGGCGTGATCGAGCAACTGCCTGAGAGTGATGCGGGCCATGGTTCTGTAACCTCCGAACGGTCTTGGTTGTTGGTCAGCCGTGAGCGGATCAGCTCCGTGCGGCCTCGAGCCGCGCAAGCCTCTCTTCGACCTCGCTCACCCTCTGGTCGAAATCTCCGGCGGTCGCTCGCATCATGACGATCATTCCAGCCGCGTTGCGCCGATCCTTCCGCATGCCGGCTTCGAGCGTATCCAGGCGCTGGTTAACCTCTGTACGGAACTCGACGAGAGTCGACTGGAGGTTCTTCAAAATCTCGAAGGTCGCATCCTGGATGTTCTCGGCCACGGGCTAGCTCCTGCAAGCTTACACCATAGCTGGAGACTCACCGGCCTGTCTTCAAAGCCTCCACACCGGGCAGCTTCTTGCCCTCGAGCCATTCGAGGAAGGCGCCGCCGGCCGTCGAGACGTAGCTGAAGGCTTCGGCCACGCCGGCGTGATTGAGCGCCGCGACGGTATCGCCGCCGCCCGCCACCGAGACCAGCTTGCCGGCCTTGGTGCGCTCCGCCGCATGACGGGCAGCCGCCACCGTGCCCTGGTCGAAGGGCGCGATCTCGAAGGCGCCGAGCGGGCCGTTCCAGACCACCGTGCGGGCGTCGTCGATGGCCGCGTTGATGCGGTCGACGGATTGCGAGCCGACGTCGAGGATCATGCCGTCCGACGGGATCGCGTCGATCCCATAGGCATGGTGAGGGGCACCGGCCTTGAACTCGGCGGAAACCACGGCATCCACGGGCAGGAGGATCGCGCAGCCCGTCTCCTTGGCGCGGTCGAGGATCCGCTGGGCCGTCGGCGCGAGATCCCTCTCGCAGAGCGACTTTCCGACGCCGATATCGATCGCATGCAGGAAGGTGTTGGCCATCCCGCCGCCGATCACCAGCGCATCCACCCTGGCGACGAGGTTCTCGAGAAGGTCGATCTTGGTCGAGACCTTGGCGCCGCCCACGATGGCCACGACGGGATGCTGCGGGTTCTCCAGCCCCTTCGACAAGGCGTCGAGTTCGGCCTCCATGGTCCGTCCGGCATAGGACGGAAGAAGATGCGCGACCCCTTCCGTGGAGGCGTGCGCTCGGTGCGCGGCCGAGAAGGCGTCATTCACGTAGAGATCGCCAAGCGAGGCGAGCTTCTGGGCGAAGCCGGGATCGTTCTTCTCCTCCTCTGGATGGAAACGGGTGTTCTCAAGGAGGAGGACGTCACCGTCCTTCATGGCCGCCACGGCGCGCTCGGCCGGCTCGCCGACGCAATCCTCGGCGAAGGCGACGGGGCGGCCGAGATCCTCGGCGACGGCAGCGGCGATCGGCTTCAGCGAGTCCTTCTCGCTCCGTCCACCCTTCGGGCGACCGAAATGCGCCAGCAGGATCACGCGCCCGCCCGCATCCGCGATCTCCCGGATGGTCGGCAGGACACGCTCGATCCGGGTCCGGTCCGTGACGCGTCCGTTCTCGGTCGGGACGTTCAGGTCGACGCGGACGAGGACGCGCTTACCCTTAACGTCAGCGTCGTCGAGCGTCTTGACGCCGATCATCGTGCGAGTGCTCCAGGAAAGAACCGAAGAAGAAGAATGATGACAATGGCCGTGAGGATCGCGGTGACGACGGAGGAGCCGACGAGCGCGGTCCAGCCCGGCACGGTCCGGATGCGGCGGGAGATGAACGCGACCTCGCCCCGCACGGCCGCGAGCTCCGCCTGAGAGGCGACCTCGTTCATGCGGTTCGTGGCCATCTCGAACCGAGCGAGGGCGCGCTGCATCGAATCTTCGGACCGGGCGATCTTCTCCTCGATCCGCGAAGTCTTGTCCTCGATCCGAGCCAGCGGCTCCGCCGGGATAGGCTTGTCGTGCCCGTTCAAGCCCGGCGCTGAGGTCGGCGTCGGGGCCGGCACGATGACCTCGGGCTCGGTCGGGCGCGAGGAGACGTCCACCAGGTCGGGACGGGATGCGGTCAGGCTTTCGGACATGGCGCTCTCATCAAGGCGTCTTTGTACAAGAAGCTACGCCAAGCTTGGCGGTTCCGCATTCCCATCCGGCAAAGCTCAGATGAGCTTCGCCATCGCGACGGCGGTGTCGCTCATCCGGTTCGAGAAGCCCCACTCGTTGTCGTACCAGGACAGGACGCGGACGAAATTGCCGTCCATCACCTTGGTCTGGTCGAGCGCGAAGATCGAGGAATGCGGGTCGTGGTTGAAGTCGATGGAGACGTTCGGCTGATCCGTAAAGCCGAGGATCCCCTTCAGCCTCTGCTGCGCGGCGGTCTGGATCGCCTCGTTGATCTCCTCCTTCGAGGTCTTCCTCTTGGCCACGAACTTGAAGTCGATCACCGAGACGTTGGGGGTCGGGACGCGGATCGAGGAGCCGTCGAGCTTGCCGTTCAGCTCGGGCAGGACGAGGCCGACAGCCTTGGCGGCGCCCGTGGAGGTCGGGATCTGCGACAGGGCCGCCGCACGGGCGCGGTAGAGGTCCTTGTGCATGGTGTCGAGCGTCGGCTGGTCGCCCGTGTAGGAGTGGATCGTGGTCATGAAGCCCTTCTCGATCCCGACCGCGTCGTGGAGGACATAGGCCACCGGCGCGAGGCAGTTGGTCGTGCAGGAGGCGTTCGAGACGACGATGTGATCCTTCGTGAGCTTGTCGTGGTTGACGCCGTAGACGACGGTCAGGTCGGCGCCGTCGGCCGGGGCCGAGACGATGACGCGCTTGGCACCGGCCTGGAGATGCGCGGACGCCTTCTCCTTCGACGTGAAGATGCCCGTGCACTCGAGCGCGATATCGACGCCGAGTTCCTTGTGCGGCAGCTCGGCCGGGTTCCTGATCGCCGTCACCTTGATCTTCTTGCCGTCGACGATGATCGAGTCGCCGGAAACTTCGACCTTGCCCGGATAGCGCCCGTGCACCGAGTCGAAGCGGAGCAGGTGAGCATTGGTCTCCACCGGCCCGAGATCGTTGATCGCGACCACCTCGATATCCGTGCGGCCGGCCTCGTGGATGGCGCGGAGCACGTTGCGGCCGATGCGACCGAACCCGTTGATGGCGACCTTGACGCTCATGTGATCGAACTCCCTCCCGCCCGTCCGACGATGCTGCCGCGGGGAATGACGTGGATTTTAGAGATTATGGGTGCGCAGCACCCGCTCCGCCACGGCCTCGGCCGTGATGCCGAAGTGACGGTAAAGATCCTTGTAAGGCGCGCTCGCCCCGAAGCCGCTCATGCCGACGAAGATGCCGTCCGGCCCGATCACGGCGTCCCAGCCGAAGCGCACGGCGGCCTCTACGGCGACCTTCACGGGGGAGGCCCCGATGATGTGGCGCTTCCGGTCCTCCGGCTGCGCCAGGAAGAGCTCCAGCGACGGCACCGACACGACGCGGGCCGGGACGCCCTTCGCCTTGAGCAGCGCCTGCGCCTCGACGGCGATCGAGACCTCCGAGCCGGACGCGAAGATGGTCGCGTGCGCGTCGCCTTCCGCCGGCACGAGTTCGTAGGCCCCGTGCACCGACAGGTTCTCGTCCGTGGCCGCGAGGCGGACCTGCGGCAGGTTCTGGCGGGTCAGCGTAAGGAGGGTGGGACCGTCCGTGCGCTCCAGCGCGAGCTGCCAGCACTCCGCCGTCTCGACGGCGTCGGCCGGGCGGAAGACGCGCAGGTTCGGCATCGCACGGAGCGCGGCAAGATGCTCCACCGGCTGGTGCGTCGGGCCGTCCTCGCCGAGGCCGATAGAATCGTGGGTGAAGACGTAGATGGCCGGGATACCGCCGAGCGCCGCGATGCGGATCGCCGGCCGGGCATAGTCGGAGAAGACCAGGAAGGTCGCGCCCGCCGGCCGGAAGCCGCCATGGATGGCGAGGCCGTTCATGGCCGCCGCCATACCGTGCTCGCGGATACCGTAATGGATGTAGGTCCCGCCGAAGGCGCCGGGGGCGATCTCCTTCGGGTTGTTGACGCGCGTGTTGTTCGAGGGCGTGAGATCGGCCGAGCCGAGGATCAGCTCGGGCATCACCTTGGTGATGGCGCCGAGCGCGATCTCGCTCGCCTTGCGGGTCGCCACCTCCTGTGGGGCGGAGACCAACTGCGCCTTCAGGCCCGCAATGGCGGCGCCCAGCCCGTCCGGCAGCTTGCGGTGCATTCGACGGCCGAACTCTTCCTTCGTGCCGGCATCGAGCGCCTCGACGCGCTCCGTCCAGGCCTTGCGCTCGGAGGCTCCGCGGCGGCCGGCCTCGCGCCAGGCCGACAGGATGTGCTCGGGCACCTCGAAGGGCGCGGCCGTCCAGCCGATCGCAGCCTTGGCGCCGGCCAGTTCCTCGGCGCCGAGCGGCTCGCCATGCGCCTTGGAGGTGCCGGCCCGCTTAGGCGCACCGAAGCCGATCGTCGTCTTGCAGGCGATCAGGCTCGGCTTGTCGGAGGCCTGCGCGCGCTTCAGGGCCGCCTCGATCGCGGCCGGGTCGTGCCCGTCGATCCGCTCGGCGCGCCAGCCGGCCGCCTCGAAGCGCTTCGGCTGGTCGACCGAATCCGCCAGCGAGAGCGGGCCGTCGATGGAGATGCCGTTGTCGTCGAACAGGACGACGAGGCGGCTCAGCTTCAGGTGGCCCGCGAGCGCGATCGCCTCCTGGCTGATCCCCTCCATGAGGTCGCCGTCGGAGGCCAGCACGTAGGTGTAGTGGTCGGAGACGCCCTCGCCGTATTCGGCCGCGAGCATGCGCTCGGCCATCGCCATGCCGACCGCGGTCGCGATGCCCTGCCCCAGCGGGCCCGTGGTCGTCTCGACGCCCGGCGTCATGAAGTGCTCGGGATGGCCCGGCGTCTTGGAATCGAGCTTGCGGAAGCGCTTCAGCTCTTCGACCGTCATGCCCTCCAGGCCGGACAGGTAGAGCAGCGCATAGAGCAGCATCGAGCCGTGCCCGGCCGACAGCACGAAGCGATCGCGATCGGGCCAGAACGGATCGGCCGCGTCGTATTTCAGGAATTTCGTGAAGAGCACGGTGGCGATGTCGGCCGCCCCCATGGGCAGACCGGGATGGCCGGATTTCGCGGTTTCGACACCGTCCATGGCGAGGGCCCGCACGGCCCCCGCGAGTTCGGCATGGGAGGCGCGATCGGGCTTAGCGACGTCGGACAAGATCTGTTCCAGGATGCGGCGGGCTCGAAAAGGCGCGGGGGGCCGCTCGCGGCCGGGGTCTAGCCACGC
This sequence comes from Enterovirga sp. CN4-39, assembly GCF_049446235.1. Taxonomy (NCBI): domain Bacteria; kingdom Pseudomonadati; phylum Pseudomonadota; class Alphaproteobacteria; order Hyphomicrobiales; family Methylobacteriaceae; genus Enterovirga; species Enterovirga sp. CN4-39. Next base: position 20,402 of record NZ_JBMSEF010000010.1, read on the forward strand.
AGGCCGCGCGAGTCCAGTGCGCGGAGGGGGCAGCCGCATTGCGGTGAGGGGAGCCCGGCCCTAGTTTCGTCCCTCCGATTCTGGAGGAGGCGATGTCCCCCGAGCTCGAAGCCGCGATCCGGCGATTGAACGCCTCGGTTTCCCAGCTCGAGGCCGCGGTGGCTGCCCGTCCCGGGCTTGGCGCCTCGCGCGGCGACCTCGAAACCGAGCTGCAACTGATGCAGGACGACCGTGCCCGGCTGTCGGTCGAGCTCGAGAGCGCGAGCGCCCGCCTCAACCAGGTCGAAACGGCCTCCCGGCATGTCGGCGAGCGGCTCCAGACCGCCATCGGCCATGTCAGCGAGGTCCTGGCCCGAGCCGAGGCCGTCGAGGGCATGCGGAGCTAGCCCATGGCGCATGTTCAGGTCACGATCGCCGGCCGCTCCTACCGGATGGCCTGCGGGGACGGCGAGGAAGCGCATCTGCTCGACCTCGCCGCCGCCTTCGACGGCAAGATCCAGGAACTTCGCGGCTCCTTCGGCGAGATCGGCGACATGCGGCTCCACGTGATGGCGGCGCTCACCATGGCGGACGATCTGCTGGAAACGAGAAAGCGGATCGCCGGTCTGGAATCCGAGATCGCGGCGTTGCGATCGATGGTCTCAGCCCAGGCCGGGCGCTCGGACGCGCTGGAGCGACAGCTTGCGGAAGCCCTGAGCCGGACCGCCGAGCGCATCGAGCGCGTCGCGGACGGCATCGCCGACACAAAGGGCGCGCAGGATTTCGGCTGAGCGCTCCATCGCCGGCGAGGCGCCGGAACCAAGCCTCGAAAGCGTCGCAAAGGTCCCCCGGCCGCGCGAGCGCATCGGGGCTGCGCAGGCCCGCCGGATCGCGCTCGCGGCCTGCGGCTTCGGCGAAAGCCGCGTCGAGCAGCCATCCGCCCGGCATGTCTCGCGGGTGACGGAGCGGCTCGGCCTGATCCAGATCGACTCGGTCAACGTGCTGGCGCGGGCGCATCTCGTACCGTTCTTCTCGCGCCTCGGGCCCTACGATACGGCCCAGCTCGACCGCCTTTCCTATGGCGGCCGCAAGCGGCGGCTTTTCGAGTATTGGGGCCACGAGGCCTCGCTGATCCGGGTCGAGTTGCAGCCGTACCTGCGCTGGCGCATGGACCGCGCGCGGGCCGGACAGGGAATCTATCGCGGGCTGGCGCAGCTTCGCGCGGATCAGCCCGCCTTCATCGATGGCATCCTGGAGGAGGTTCGCCGCTCCGGCCCGCTCGCGGCGCGCGACCTGGAAGCGGCCGGCCGTGGAAAGGGCTCCTGGTGGGGCTGGAGCGAGGGCAAGCGCGCGCTCGAATGGCTGTTCTGGGCCGGCCTCCTGACGACGAAGACCCGGCGGCCGGGCTTCGACCGCGTCTACGACCTGCCCGAGCGCGTCCTGCCTCCGGAGATCGTCTCCGCGCCGACCCCGGAGCCCGCGGAAGCGCAACGCCAGCTCCTTCGCGTGGCGGCGCGCGCCCTTGGGGTCGCAACCGAGCGCGACCTGCGCGACTATTTTCGGATGTCGCCCGAGGACGGTCGGGCGGCGCTCGCAAGCCTCGTGGAAGCGGGCGAACTCATGCCGGTCGAGGTGGCCGGCTGGTCCAACCCGGCCTATCTCGATCCGAATGCGCGCTTTCCACGCCGGATCGAGGCGGCCGCGCTGGTCTCGCCCTTCGATCCGCTAATCTGGGAACGCTCCCGCGCCGAGCGGGTCTTCGGCTTCCGCTACCGCATCGAGATCTACACGCCCGCCCACAAGCGCGAGCATGGCTATTACGTCCTGCCCTTCCTGCTCGGCGACCGGATCGCGGCCCGCCTCGACCTCAAGGCGGACCGGCAGGCCGGCCGGCTTCTGGTCCTGTCCCGGCATATCGAGCCGGGAGCCGACCTCGAAGAAGTCAGGGCGCCGCTCGAGCGCGAGCTGGCCGAGCTGGCTCGCTGGCTCGGGCTCGGGGAAGTGGTCTTGCAGGCCGGAACAGGCCAGGCGCGCCAGGGCTGGGCGGATGACGCAAGGCGGATCGCCGCTGCCGGAGAGGACGCACTCGCGATGCCGGAATTCCCGAACGAGGGCGACGATGACCTGAGCTGGTGAAGGCCGCTCAGAAGACGCAGACCAGCACCAGCCCGACGATCATCAGGGCGCCGCCGAGCAGCCGCCACAAGCCGGCCGTCTGCACGTCGAAGCCCAGCCAGCCGAAATGGTCCAGCAGGATCGACGTCACGATAGCGGAGGTGACCGTCAGGCCCGTGAAGGCCGCAGCGCCCACCCGGCCCGCGATGAGGATCATCGACAGCACGTAGATGGCGCCGAGCGCTCCGCCGAGCCACCCCCACCAGGGCACCTGCGCCACCTTCTCGGCGCTAGAGACCCCGAGCCCCATGAACGGGGCGGCGAGGAGGTAGACGACCGCACCGACCGCCGCGATCACGAGGGCGGCCAGGATCGGCTGATCGAGCGTCTTGTTCAGGGTGACGTTGGCGCCCGATTGGACCGTGTTCAGGGCGCCGGCCAGGAGCGCGAAGGCGTACAACACCCAGCTCATAGAGTGCACATCGTCAGGGGACCGGAGGAACCTTGGACTGCGGGGCGGGTGGCCGGCGCGGCGCCGGCCTGTCACGCCGACCATGAACGCCGAAGCGGGGAGGTCAGACCCGGAATGTCCGAAACCGGACGGCGTCGGACGCCCGCGCCTCGAAGGGCGTCAGGATTCCGGCAGGCCGCTGGCCCCGATCTGCTTCAGATAGCCGATGCGGGCCTGGATGGCCTCGCGGTGGATGCGCCACGTATCCATCGTATCCTGGAAGACCCTGAGCAGGCGCTCGGCCTCGTGGGTATCGTGCCCTCGCTCCCGCATCTCAGCCAGTTGGATCATCTGGAGCGCGATCCGCGATTCTCCCTCGGCGATGTGCTCGCTCGCCCGACGAAGCATCTCCGCCTCGTATTCCAGCTCGGTGCCCATCGACGCAGGATCCCAGCCGGTCGACAGACATACGCCGATTTTCTCGAGGGCTCACCAGCCTCGTTGTCGGAGCCGTTTCGCGGCGAGGTCGCGGAGCGTTGGACATAGACGACGCAGCCTTCTCGCAGGCAGCGTGGCTCTGCGGCGTGAACGCGGCGCAAAGAAAAGCCCGGCTGAGCCGGGCTTTTCGTGGATCGAGCGACGGCTCAGCGGTCGCCGCGCAGCGTGTCTTTTACGCCGCCAACGGTGTTCTGCACCGTCCCGGCAGCCTTCTGGGCCTTGCCCTCGGCTTCGAGCTTGGTGTCGCCGGTGACTTTGCCGGCCATTTCCTTGGCCGTGCCCTTCACCTTCTCGACAGCGCCTTCGATGCGATCCTTGTCCATGTGAACCTCCTTTACTTCTGGAGGCTCAACCCGCCGAACCCAGAGATGGTTGCCTATCGCGGCAGGGTTTCGCGCCGCGAATGGTGCGGCCAGACGCCCTACCCGGCCTCCGCCTCGATCCGCTCCATGTCGTCGTCCGAAAGCCCGAAATGGTGTCCGAACTCATGCACAAGCACATGCGTGACGAGGTGCCCGAGCGTCTCGTCGTGCTCCGCCCAGTAGTCGAGCAGCGGCCTGCGAAACAGCCAGATCATGTTCGGCATCTGGCCAGTCGGCAGCAGTCCCGCATCGCCGCCCTGGGCGAGGCCGACTCCGCGGAAGAGCCCGAGGAGGTCGAACGGGCTCTCGAGACCGAGCGCGTCGAGCATCTCGTCGTCGGGAAAGTCCGCGATCCGGATCGCGACGCCGGCGCCGCGCTGCCGGAACAGCTCGGGCAGCCGGTCGAACGCGTCCTGCGCCATCCGTTCGAATTCCGCGAGGTCGGGCGCGCGCAACCCCGACCAGTCAGGCGCTTGGGCCATGATCTACCGTCTCACCATCCTCGTCAGCAGGCCGCCGTGAGGGCCGACCAGGATCGACCCGACATAGAGCGCCCCGGCCGTCAGGATGATCGCCGGACCGGACGGCAGCCCGTAATGGTATGATAGCAGAAGGCCGGCATAGCTCGATGCCAGGGCGACGGCGACGGAGACCGGCAGCAGCCCCGAAAGGGTGGTCGCCCAGAACCGGGCCGTGACGGCCGGCAGGAGCATGATGCCGACCGCCAGGAGCGTGCCGAGGGCCTGGAAGCCGCCGACGAGGTTCAGCACGACCACGCCCAGGAAGGTGAGATGGGTGGCGGCGCTCGCCCTGCCGGAGAGCCGCAGGAACAGCGGATCGACGCATTCCACCACGAGGGGCCGGTAGGCGACGGCCAGCCAGACGAGCGTCAGGGCCGCGACGGAGCCGATCACCAGGAGGGCGGCATCGTCCAACGCGAGGACGGTCCCGAACAGGATGTGCTGGAGATCGACGCTGGAGCCCTTCAGGGAGACGAGCATCACGCCGAGCGCGAGCGAGACGAGGTAGAAGGCGGCGAGGCTCGCATCCTCCTTCAGGATGGTCGATCGGCTGACGAAGCCCGAGATCAGGACCACGGCCAATCCAGCCACGAGCCCGCCCAGCGTCATGGCGGGGAGCGAGAGGCCGCTGACCAGGAACCCGATCGCCGCGCCCGGCAGGATCGCGTGGCTCATCGCGTCGCTCATCAGGCTCATGCGGCGCAGCGTCAGGAACACGCCGATCGGCGGCGCGCTGAGCGACAGCGCGAAGGCGCCCGCGAGCGCCCGGCGCATGAAGGAGAACTCCACGAAGGGCGTGACCAGGAGATCGATCACGGTGCGCCTAGGGCCGCGAGCACGACTGTCTCGGGGCTGTCCGGCAGCCCGCCTTCGAGCGGGAGGCGCCCATAGGCCCGGGCGAGATTGTCCGGCGTCAGGACCTCCTCCGTCGGGCCCCATGCGACAGGCCGCGCAGCCAGGAGCAGGGTCTGCCCGAACACCGCCCGCACCTGCCCGATATCGTGCAGGGCCGCGATCACCGTCCGGCCCTCGCCTCGCCATCCGCGGATGATGTCGAGGAGGTCCGCCTCGGTTTCGGCATCGACGCCCGTGAAGGGCTCGTCGAGCAGGATCAGGGCCGAATCCTGCAGGAGCGTGCGGGCGAACAGAAGCCGCTGCATCTGCCCGCCCGACAGCGCCCCAATGGTGCGGTGCCTTTCGGCCGCAAGGCCGATGCGCTCGAGCGCGCCCTCGACTTCCACCCGGTGTTCCGGGCGGTATCGTCCCCAGGCGCCGAGCCTGCGCCAGAGACCCATCCCGGCGAATTCGACGACGGTGATGGGAAAGGACCGGTCGATCTCGGGCTGCTGCGGCAGGTAGGCGAGGTCCCGAAGCGACAGGCCGCAAAGGTCCACGCTGCCCGAGAGAAGTTGCGCCTCCCCGACGATCCCCTTCAGCAAGGTCGATTTTCCGGCACCGTTCGGGCCGACAAGCGCCAGCGTCTCTCCGCGCAGCACGTTGCCTTGGATCGCCGCGACGGCCGGGCGGCCGCCGTAGCCGAAGGACGCTGACCGGAATGTCAGGGCGGGCGACGGACCGGTCGCACGCGCCTCCGGGGCTTGCCCGCTCACCTCACGCCAGTGCCCAGGCGACACCCAGGAAGGCGACGCCCGAGAGGGCAACGGAGATCGCGAGCCGCTCGCCCAATCCGAGCAACATGAGGGAGGAGGAAGCGCCTTCCAGCGCCCGGTCCCGGCCAGCACGGGCTGATAGATTTCTCACGGGATCACTCGAATACGGGGCAGCCGGCCAGCGGCTGATGTTAGGATATAACATACACGAGCCGGGGCAAGGCGCCAGCGCGGAAAAGCACGGGAGACCCCATGTCCCATGGTGACGGGCTGGCCTGGAGGGCCCGCCACCTGTTATCTTGTAACTGCAATCGAGGCCGATCGGCTCCATGGGCAAGGACAAAGCCGCGCCGCACCCGGCGCATGGCCACCATCATCACCACTCGCCCGCCGAGGCGGACGGGCTGCTGGCCCATGCCGAGGAGGTGTGCCGCGAGCGCGGGCTGCAATTCACGCCCTTGCGGCGGCGGGTCTTCGAGGCGCTGGCCAGGAGCGAAGCGCCGCTCGGCGCCTATGATCTCGTGGAGCAGCTCGGGCGGGAGCGGCGCATTTCGCCCATCTCCGTCTATCGCGCGCTCGAGTTCCTGATGGAGGCAGGTTTCATCCACAGGATCGCGGTGCGGAACACCTACCTGCCCTGCCACCACGAGCACGGCTCGAACGAGACGACCGTCTTCCTGGTCTGCACCGTGTGCGGCAACGTGGACGAGTTGGCCTCATCCGAGGTCGCGCGCGACCTCGCGGGCACGGCTGCCCAGGTGGGCTTTCGCCCGGTGAGCCGGACGGTCGAGCTCGAGGGCGAATGCCAGACCTGCCGCGAGGTCTCGTAACGCGAAAGCCCGGCCCTCTTGCGAGGACCGGGCCGGAGGCAGGCCGTCGGGCCGACCCGCCTTAGTAGGGGTCGTAGTAGTCGTAACCGGGGCCGTAATAGCCATACGCGCCGTAGGGCCGGTCGTAGTAGTAGTCGCGCCGCTGCTGGGCGGCGATCGCCCCACCGATAAGCGCGCCCGCGATCCCGACCGCGGCGGCCGCGCCGGCCGCGTTCCGGCCGCGATGACTGCGGTAATGCCCGTGCCGGCGGCCGCGGTGCTGGGTGTACTCCGCGTTCGGGACCGCCGCCGCGAGCGCGTCCGCGTTGGGCAGGGATGGGCTGCTGGCCTGCGCCCCCGGCGCCCCCGCCATCAGGGCTATGCCGAGTGTCGTCGCGGCCGCGACAGAAATGACTTTGTTCATGTCCGTGCGTCCTCAAGAGTTCGATATTATGGCTCACAACTCGCCAGGCCGCAGAAAGGTTTCCCGAGATACGGAGAGCCGCCGCAACAGCCAAGATAACCGGCTACTCACGCCTCAACTAAGATCCACTGGTAAATCCGAGCGCGAGAGCCGGGATACGCTTGCCGGCCCTGCGGCCCGAGGCGCCGCGACAGCCTGCCGGCCCGCGGGATGGAGAGCTCCCGCTGGGAAGATCTTCGCCGGCGCAATTTGAGCTTGGCTGAGGCCGCGAGGCGTGCTTGGTTTCAGCTGTCACACAGATACACGCTCCCGACATGCCCTATCGCGTCGCCTTTGGCGGCTTCCTGCACGAAACCAACACCTTTGCCCCCTCCAAGGCCGGTATGAGCGCGTTCGAGCAGGGCGGCGGATGGCCCGTCCTGACGCGCGGAGACGGGGTCTTCGACGCGGTCCGGAACGTGAATGTCGGGGCCGCCGGGTTCATCGAGGAAGGCCGCCGGCGCGGCTGGACCCTGCTCCCCTCGCTGTGGTGCTCCGCCAGTCCCTCTGCCCACGTGACGCGCGAGGCTTTCGAGCGGATCACCGGCGACCTCGTCGAGCGCATCCGGGCCGAACTGCCGGTAGATGCCGTCTATCTCGACCTGCACGGCGCCATGGTGACGGAGCATTTCGACGACGGCGAAGGCGAGATCCTGCGCCGGGTGCGCGCCGCGATCGGCCCGGACGTGCCGCTCGTCGCAAGCCTCGACCTGCATGGCAACGTGACGGCCCTCATGGTGGACAGCGCCGATGCGCTGATCGCGTACCGCACCTACCCGCATGTCGACATGGCGGAGACGGGGCGGCGCTCGGGCGAGTACCTGGCGGGCATCATCGGCACGGAACGGCGGCACGCGAAGGCGTTCCGGCAGATCCCTTACCTGATCCCGATCGCCTGGCAGGCGACCGCCATGGAGCCCTGCCGGACGATCTATGGCCGGCTCGAGGCGCGCGAGGGCGAGGCCGTGCCGTCGCTGTCCTTCCTGCCCGGCTTTCCGGCAGCCGACTTCGCCGATTGCGGCCCCTCGGTCGTCGCCTACGGGGTGACGCAGGCGGATGCCGACGGCGTGGCCGACGAGATCGCGGACTTGGTGGCGGAGAGCGAGGAGGCGTTCCGCGGCCGCGTCTACACGCCCGACGAGGGAATCCGCGAGGCGATGCGCATCGCCGAGACGGCTTCCCGCCCGGTCGTGATCTCCGACACCCAGGACAATCCCGGCGCGGGCGGCGATTCCGACACGATGGGCATGGCGCATGCTCTCGTCCGGAACGATGCGCCCCGCGCCGCCATGGGCCTCATCGTCGATCCCGCGGCAGCCGAGGCAGCGCATGAGGCGGGGGTCGGCGCTACGATCCGCCTCTCGCTCGGCGCGAAATCCGGCATCCCGGGCGACCAGCCGCTTGAGGCGGAATTCGCCGTCGAGGCGCTGTCGGACGGCGACTTCGTCGCGACCGGCCCGTTCTTCGGCGCCACCCGGATGAGGCTCGGGCGCTGCGCCTGCCTGCGGGTCGGCGACGTCCGCTTCGTCGTCGCGTCCCGCAAGGCGCAGATGGCCGACCAGGCCATGTACCGCCAGGTCGGGATCGAGCCGACGGAGCAGGCCATCCTGGTGAACAAGAGCTCGGTCCATTTCCGGGCCGATTTCGAGCCCATTGCCGAGACGATCCTGGTCTGCGCCGCACCGGGACCCATGCCGGTGGACCCCGCCGCCTTCCCCTGGAAGCGGCTCCGGCCCGGCATCCGAACGTCGCCGAAGGGACCGGTCTTCAACCAAGGCGCCTGATCCTCAGCACAGGGACGGAGAAGCACCATGGGCATCATGCCTGCGATCCAGGATTTCGCCGACGACCTCGTGGCCATCCGGCGCGACCTGCATGCCCATCCTGAAATCGGCTTCGAGGAGGTCCGCACCTCCGACGTGGTCGCGGGAAAGCTCGCATCCTGGGGCATCGAGGTGCATCGCGGCGTCGGCGGCACGGGCGTCGTCGGAATCCTCCAGGGCGCACTCGGGCCGGGCCGCCGCATCGGCCTGCGCGCCGACATGGACGCCCTGCCGATCGAGGAGCTGACGAACCTTCCCTGGCGCTCCACCCGCCCCGGCACCATGCATGCCTGCGGGCATGACGGACACACGACCATGGTGCTCGGTGCGGCGCGCTACCTGGCCGAGAACCGAAACTTCAAGGGGACCGCGGTTTTCGTCTTCCAGCCGGCCGAGGAGGGTCTCGGCGGCGCCAGGGCGATGCTCGCGGACAAGCTCTTCGAGCGCTTCCCCTGCGACGAGATCTATGGGCTCCACAACGCGCCTTATCTCGAGCCCGGGCAGGTCGCGGTCTGGCCCGGCGAGGCGATGGCGGCCGGCGACTTCTTCGACATCCGCATCCGGGGAGCCGGCAGCCATGGCGCCATGCCGCAGGAATCCCGCGATCCCGTCGTGATCGCGGGCGCCCTGATCGGGGCGCTGCAGACGGTCGTGAGCCGCAACACGCATCCGCTCAAGGCCGCTGTGGTCTCCATCACGCAGGTCCATGCGGGCTCGGCCTACAACGTGGTGCCGGAAGAGGCCGCGCTCGCCGGGACGATCCGCACCTTCGCGCCCGAGGTCCGGGCGATGGTGCACGAGCGCATCCGGACCATCGCGCGAGGCCTTGCGGTCTCGTTCGGCGCGGAGATCGAGGTCGATATCCGCACCATCTTCAACACCCTCGTGAACCACGCCGAGCCGGCCGCCGCCTTCGCGGAGGCGGCGCGCGACATCGTGGGGGCCGAGAACGTCATCACGGAGCCCCGGCCCATGATGGGTTCGGAGGACTTCGCCGACATGCTGCACCAGGTGCCCGGCGCCTATTGCTGGGTCGGCCATAGCGGCACGGTGCCCTTGCACAACCCGTCTTTCGTGCTCGGCGAGGAGATCCTCCCGGTCGGGGCGAGCCTCCTCGCCCGCATCGTCGAGCGGCGGCTCGCAGCGTGACGGGCGCTGCGTCTTCCGCCTCCTCTCCCCGCGGGCGGGGAGAGGTCGAGCAGCTCGCGGCAGCGAGCGCCCGGGTGAGGGGCTCCTGCGGGCGCCACCTCGTCCGGACAGGCCCCCTCACCCGGTCGGCTGCCGCCGACTCGACCTCTCCCTGCCCGTGGGGAGAGGAGGCGTAGCCATGAACCCCGCCACCCTGCCCTTCGACACCGATTCCATGCTCGCCGGCCTCAGGCGCTGGGTGGAGACCGAGAGCCCGACCTTCGACGTCCCGGCCGTGAACCGGATGATGGACGTGGCCGCCGCAGACCTCGCGGCGGCGGGCGCCAGCGTAGAGCGCATCGCGGGCCCGCCGGGCCTCGGCGATTGCGTCCGCGCCGACTTCCCGCACCCGCGGCGCGGCGAGCCCGGCGTCCTGCTGATGTCGCATCTGGACACCGTCCACCCGGTCGGCACCCTCGCCAAGCTGCCGTTCCGGCGCGAGGGCGGGCGCTGCTATGGGCCCGGCATCCTCGACATGAAGGGCGGCGCCTATGCGTCCCTGGAGGCGGTGGTGCAACTCGCCCGCACCGGGATCGAGACGCCGCTGCCGGTCTCGGTGCTCCTCACGAGCGACGAGGAGATCGGCAGCCCCGGCACGCGCGACCTCATCATGGGCGAGGCCAGGAAGCACCGCTACGTGCTGGTGCCGGAGCCCGGAAAGCCGGGCAACGGGGTCGTCACGGGGCGATACGCGATCGCGCGGTTCAACCTGGAGGCGGAGGGCCGGCCCAGCCATGCCGGCGCCGCCCTCAAGGACGGCCGCTCGGCGATCAACGCCATGGCGCGCCAGCTTCTCGCGATCGAGGAGATGACGGACGAGGACTGCACCTTCTCGGTCGGCGTCATCGAGGGTGGTCGCTGGGTCAATTGCGTCCCGACGACCTGCCGGGCGGAGGCGCTCTCGATGGCGAAGCGCCAGGCCGATCTCGACCGCGGCGTCGATCGCATGCTGGCGCTGTCGGTCCGCAATCCGGACGGAACGCGGTTCACGGTCACGCGCGGCGTGACCCGGCCCGTCTGGGAGCCGGACGCGGGCACAATGGCGGTCTATGAGGTGGCGAAGGGCGTCGCGGCCGATCTCGGCTTTGACCTCCCGCACGGCTCCTCAGGCGGCGGTTCGGATGCCAACTTCACCGGCGCGGCCGGCATCCCGTCACTCGACGGGCTCGGCCTTCTCGGCGCCGGCTACCACACGCTCGAGGAGCATATCGAGGTGGAGAGCCTGCCCCAACGCGGACGGTTGATCGCCGGCCTGCTGGCTCGGCTCCAGTGATGCGGCGCCCTGCCTTCGGCCGCGACGGCCGCCTCGTTCCGCCCGCCGGTCTCGACGCGCCGGACCTCCTGCAGCAGGACGGCGTCACGCTGCAGCGCCGCTTGCGGGCTGGCGAGATCTCGTCCGCCGAGCTCGCGAGCGCCTGCCTCGACCGGATCGAGGCCGTGAACCCGACCTACAACGCGGTCGTCTCCCTCCGGCCGCGCGAGGAGATCCTGGCGGAAGCTCGCGCCGCAGACGCAGCGCGCGCCGATGGCCGCGATCTCGGCGCACTGCACGGCCTGCCGATCGCCATCAAGGACCTGGCCGCGACGGCCGGGCTGACCACCACCTGGGGATCCCCCCTCTTCGCCGACCATGTCCCGGCAGAGGACGACCTGCACGTTGCCCGGCTCCGGCGGGCGGGTGCGATCATCGTGGGCAAGACGAACGTGCCGGAATATGGGCTCGGCTCGCACACCTACAATCCGGTCTTCGGCGTCACCCGAAACGCGTACCGGCCCGATCTCAGCGCCGGCGGCTCGAGCGGCGGGGCCGCCGTCGCGCTCGCGCTCGGCATGCTGCCGATCGCGGACGGTTCCGATTTCGGCGGCTCGCTGCGAAATCCGGGCGCCTGGAACAACGTCTTCGGGCTGAGACCCTCGCAGGGCCGCGTGCCCACGGTGCCTGCGCAGGACCCGTTCTACACCCAGCTTTCGACAAACGGGCCGATGGGCAAGACGGTGGCCGACGTCGCCGCGATGCTCACCGTGATGTCCGGCTACGACCCGCGCGCGCCGCTCTCGCTCGAAACCGAGGCCGAGCCCTTCGAGGCGAACCTCGTTCCCGCCTCCTCGCCACGCGTCGCCTGGCTCGCCGACCTGGACGGGCGCCTGCCTTTCGAGGGCGGCATCCTGGATCTCTGCGCGACGGCGCTCCGGGAACTGGAGCCGGCCGGCTGGCAGGTGGAAGATGTCTCGATCCCGTTTCCCTGGGCCGAGCTGTGGCGCTCCTTCGTGGTGCTGCGCCAATGGGCAATGAGCAACCGCTACGGTCCGGATTACGCCGATCCGGCGCGCCGCGCCCACCTGAAGCCTGAGATCGTCTGGGAGGTCGAAGGCGGAAACCGGCTCAGCGCGGAGGAGGTCGCAGCCGCCGCGAAGGTGCGGGCGACCTTCTACCAGGTCGCCGTGAAGCTGTTCGAGCGCTTCGACGCGCTCGCGCTGCCCACCGCGCAGGTCTTTCCGTTCCCGATCGAATGGCACTGGCCGCGGGAGGTCGCCGGCGTGGCCATGGACAGCTACCACCGCTGGATGGAGGTGGTGGTCATCGGCACGCTCACGGGGTGCCCCGTCCTGAACGTGCCCGCCGGGTTCGACGAGAGCGGGCGCCCCATGGGGATGCAGCTGATCGGACGGCCCCGGGCAGACCGGGCGCTGCTCGCGATCGGGGCCGCCTATGAGCGAGACGCCGCGCGCCTGCCCGATTGACACGGCCCGGCACGGAGCGTGCATTCTAAGATCAACAAAGCGCGAGGGGCGCAAAGCGGAGGTGGGAATGTCTTTCAGTTGGAGAATGGCCGCGATTGCCGGCGCGGCACTCGCAGCCGCCTCGGCCGCACAGGCCCAGACGACGCTCAAGGCCGTCATGCACTCCGACGTGAAGATCCTGGATCCGATCTGGACCACGGCCTACATCGTCCGGAACCACGGCTACATGATCTACGACACGCTCTTCGCGCTCGACGAGAAGGGCGAGGTCAAGCCGCAGATGGTCGACACCTACACGGAGTCGCCCGACAAGCTCACCTACACGTTCAAGCTCCGCGACGGCCTCCTCTGGCATGACGACAAGCCCGTTACGGCCGAGGATTGCGTCGCCTCGATCAAGCGCTGGGCCGCGAAGGATCCGCTCGGCCAGAAGGTGATGAGCTTCGTCGACACGATGACGGTCGACGACCAGGACAAAAACAAGTTCACGATCAAGCTGAAGTCGCAGACCGGCCTGCTCCTGTTCGCTCTCGGCAAGCCGTCCTCGAACGTGCCCTTCATGATGCCGAAGCGGGTAGCCGAAACGGACCCGAACACGCAGATCTCGGACTTCACCGGCTCCGGTCCGTTCAAGCTCAAGCAGGACGAATGGAAGCCGGGCGACAAGATCGTCTATGTGAAATTCGACAAGTACAAGCCGCGCTCCGAGCCGGCCTCCGGGCTCGCCGGCGGCAAGGTCGTGAAGCTCGACCGGGTCGAGTGGCTCGCCATCCCCGATCACCAGCAGGCTGCGAACGCGCTCCTCGCGGGCGAGATCGACTACTACGAGCAGCCGCCGCACGACCTGATCCCGCTCCTCAAGAGCGACAACTCGATCAAGCTGGTCGACTACAATCCGCTCGGCCTGCAATACACGCTCCGGCCGAACCACCTGCTCAAGCCCTTCGACAACCCGAAGGTCCGGCAGGCGATGTTCTATGCGTTCAACCAGAAGGACTTCCTGGACGCGACGATCGGAAACCCGGATTACTACAAGGTCTGCAAGGCCCTGTTCGTCTGCGGTACGCCCCTTGCGACCGACAAGGGCATGGAGGGCCTGCTCGAGTCGAACTTCAAGAAATCGCAGGAGCTCCTGAAGGAAGCCGGCTACGACGGAACGCCGATCGTGCTCCTGCACTCGACCGACCTGCAGGTGCTGACGAACTTGGCGCCCGTCGCCAAGCAGCTCCTCGAGAAGGGCGGCTTCAAGGTCGACATGCAGTCCTCGGATTGGCAGACGGTCGTCTCCCGCCGCACCCGCAAGGACCCGGTCGACAAGGGCGGCTGGAACCTGATGCTGACCTCCTGGGTGTCGGCCGACATCCTGAACCCGGTCATGACCGGCTTCGTCAACGCGAGCTGCGACAAGGCAGCCTTCGGCTGGCCCTGCGATGCCGAGATGGAGAAGCTCCGGGACGACTTCGCCCGGGAGACGGACACTGCCAAGCAGAAGGAGATCGTCGAGAAGGTGCAGCAGCGCCAGCGCGAGGTCGTGACGCACATCCATCTCGGCCAGTACTACGTTCCGATCGGCACCACGGGCGAGGTGTCCGGCATTCTCACGGCCGCTGCGCCCGTCTTCTGGAACATCGAGAAGAAGAAGAAATAGCGCCTTGCTGGCGCGACCGATCCCTGCGCACCTTCTCCCTCGCGGGAGAGGGTGCGACGCGGATCCAGTCGCCATGCGATCCTCGTCTGCCCGTCTCGGGCCGGGACGGGTGCCGGCGCGACTCGGATGAGGGGCGCCTTGCCCCGACCGAGGAGCCCTTCATTCGGTCGCGCCGGCGCGCGACACGCCTTCTCTCGCGAAGGGAGAAGCAGGATCTGAGATGATTGGCTACATTCTTCGCCGTCTTCTTTCGACGATCCCTGTCCTGCTGATCGTGGCGGTGCTCGTCTTCCTGATGCTGCGCCTGACGCCGGGCGACCCGGCCGCCGTGATCGCGGGCGACAACGCCACCTCCGAGCAGATCGCGATGATCCGCTCCCGGCTCGGGCTGGACCAGCCGATCCTGACGCAGTTCGCGATCTGGGGCGGCAACCTGCTGAGCGGCAATTTCGGGGAATCGTTCTTCTTCAAGAAATCGGTCGCCGAACTGATCATGGGTCGGATCGAGCCGACGGTCTCGCTCGCCCTCACCACGATCGTTCTGGCCGTGCTGATCGCCGTGCCGCTCGGCGTGCTCGCCGCCTACAAGCACGGTTCCTGGATAGACCGGGTCGTCATGGGCTTCTCGGTGCTGGGCTTCTCGGTGCCGGTCTTCGTCATCGGCTATGCGCTGATCTACGTCTTCGCCATCAAGCTGAACCTCTTGCCCATCCAGGGCTACCAGCCGATCGGCAACGGATTCTGGGGCTTCCTGCAGCGGCTCATCCTGCCCTCCGTGACGCTGTCGGTGATCTATGTCGCGCTCATCGCCCGCATGACGCGGGCGAGCGTGCTCGAGGTCCTGGGCGAGGACTACATCCGCACGGCGCGCGCCAAGGGCCAGGTCGAGCGCAAGATCCTCTTCCGGCACGCACTCAAGAATGCGGCCGTCCCGATCGTCACCGTGATCGGCATCGGGGTCGCGCTCCTGATCGGCGGCGTGGTCGTGACGGAGAGCGTCTTCTCCATCCCGGGCCTGGGGCGCCTCACGGTCGATGCCGTGCTGGCCCGCGACTACCCGACCATCCAGGCCGTGATCCTGCTCTTCTCGCTCGTCTACATCGTGATCAATCTCTGCGTGGACCTCGCCTACACGCTGTTCGATCCGAGGATCCGCTATTGAGCGTCGAGCCCACCATCCTGGCGCCCACGGCCCCGACCCCGGTCGTCGCCCCCGGAGCCGCGATCTGGCGCAGGCTGCTGCGCCAGACATCCGTGCTGATCGGCGGCGGGGTGCTTCTCGTGATCCTGCTGATCGGGATCCTGGCCCCGGCGCTCGGCACCATTGATCCCGCCGGCATCAACCCCGCCTTCCGCAACCGCGTGCCCGGCGTCGAGCGGACGATCCGCCAGGAGGACGGCTCATCCACCACCTTCAAGCACCGGATGGGCACGGACTCGCTCGGCCGCGACATCTACAGCCGGGTGATGTACGGCGCCCGCGTCTCGCTCATCATCGGCGTCTCGGTCGCGGCGATCTCGCTGGCGATCGGCCTCGTGCTTGGCCTCGTGGCCGGCTATGTCCGCTGGCTCGACGGCGCCATCATGCGGCTGATGGACGGGCTGATGGCCATACCGGCCATCCTCCTCGCCATCGCGGTCGTGTCCCTGTTCCGGGCCGGGATCGGGGCCGTCATCGTGGCGATCACGGTCCCCGAAATCCCGCGCGTCGTGCGCCTCGTCCGCTCCATCGTGCTGTCGGTGCGCGAGGAGCCCTATGTGGAAGCGGCCATCATGGCCGGCACGCCGACGCCGAAGCTGATGGTGCGCCACATCCTGCCGAACACCATCGCCCCGCTGATCGTGCAGGGCACCTTCATCTGCGCCTCGGCGATGCTGGTCGAGGCGATCCTGTCCTTCCTCGGCATCGGCATTCCGCCCGAAATCCCCACCTGGGGGAACATCATGGCGGAGGGCCGCAACCTCTTCCGCATCTACCCGCACAATATCCTCTATCCGGCAGTCTTCCTCGGCCTGACGGTGCTGGCCGTGAACATGCTGGGCGATGGGCTGCGCGACACGCTCGATCCCAAGATGGCGGGCCGGTGATGAAGAGCCCCGTTCCCGTCCTCGAGGTGAACAACCTCACCGTCACGCTTCCCCCCGGGGCGGACCGCCGCAGCGCGGTGGACGGCATCTCGCTCACGGTCCAGCCCGGCGAGATCGTCTGCATCGTGGGGGAATCCGGCTCGGGCAAATCGGTCACCGCCTTCTCGGTGATGGGTCTCCTGCCCAAGGTGCTGAACCCCTCGCGGGGCGAGATCCTGCTGGAGGGCGAGAACGTCCTGAAGGCCTCGCCCCAGCGCCTGCGCGACCTGCGCGGCACCCGCATGGCCATGATCTTCCAGGAGCCGATGACGGCCCTGAATCCGGTCCTGACGATCGGCGACCAGATCGACGAGGTGCTGCGCATCCATACCGATCTCGGCACGGCCGAGCGCCGGACGAAGGTTCTCGCCATCATGGAGGCGATGCGCCTGCCGGATCCGGAGCGCATCTATGCCTCCTATCCGCACCAGCTCTCGGGCGGGCAGCGCCAGCGCATCATGATCGCGGCCGCGCTCGTGCTGGATCCCGCCCTCCTCATCGCGGACGAGCCGACCACCGCGCTCGACGTCACCACCCAGGCGCAGATCCTCAAGCTCATCAAGGAGTTGCAGGGCCGTCGCGGCACGGGCGTCCTCTTCATCACGCACGATTTCGGGGTCGTGGCGGAGATCGCCGACCGGGTCGTCGTGATGGAAGGCGGCCGGCTGGTGGAGGAAGGGCCGGCCGAGGAGATCCTCACCCGGCCGAAGCACAGCTACACCCGCATGCTGATCGGCTCCGTCCCGAGCCTAAAGCCGAAGGGCCGCCCGGAGCCGACCGGCCCCGTCGCCCTGGAAGGTATCGGACTGGCCAAGACCTATGGCGAGCGGCGCTTCTTCTCGAAGGCGCGGATCGTCAAGGCGGCCGACGCCGTGAACCTGAAGGTTCGCCGGGGCGAGACGCTGGGGATCGTGGGGGAATCCGGCTCCGGCAAGACCACCGTCGCACGCTGCATCGCGCGGCTGATCGAGCCGAGCGAGGGCTCGATCCTCGTCTCGAACACGGACATCGCGAAGCTGCGCGAGAGGCAGCTCCGGCCCTATCGCCGGCGGATCCAGGTCGTCTTCCAGGACCCGTACCGCTCGCTGAACCCGCGCCGCACGGTCGGCGCCTCCATCATCGAGGGGCCGGTCAATTACGGCCTGCCTACGGCCGATGCCATGGCGCGCGCACGCGATCTCATGAAGCTCGTCGGTCTGCAGCCAGACGCGCTCTCGCGCTATCCGCACCAGTTCTCGGGCGGGCAGCGCCAGCGCATCGCCATCGCGCGGGCGCTCGCCATGGAGCCTGACGTGCTGATCGCGGACGAGGCGGTCTCGGCGCTCGACGTTTCGGTGCAGAAGCAGGTGCTGGAGCTGCTCGACGACGTGCAGAAGCGCTTCCAGCTCGCCGTCCTCTTCATCACGCACGACCTGCGGGTCGCGGCGCAGATCTGCGACCGCATCATGGTGATGGAGAAGGGTGTTGTCGTGGAGGAGGGCCCGACGGGAGAGGTCTTCGCCTCGCCGGCCCATCCCTATACGCGGGCGCTGCTCGATGCGGCGCCCGGCCGCGACTTCGCCTTCGCGGCGTAGCGCCTAGTCGGGTTCACGCCCGCCGCGCCATCCAAGCCTCGCGGAGCTCGGCCGCGCCCCACAGGAGCAGCGCCGGCAGGGCGAGCAGGGTGTCGCGAACGCGAAGTGCCAGCGACATCGCGATCGCGGTCGGCTCGTCGAGGCCCAGTACCACGCCCGCGACCAGGAATCCGGCCTCCTGCACGCCCGCCCCCCAGGGCACCACGAAGAGCGCGCCGCGCGCCGCATGGACGAGGGCCGCGAGCGCCAGCGAAGCCGTCGGCGAGAGCGGCGCATCGAGGGCGCCGGCCGCAAACCAGATCTGCGCGGCGGAAAGCAGCCACGCCGCGAAGTGGAGCAATGTCCCGGCCGCGAGCCGGGGCCGATCCTGCCAAAGCGCCGCGACCGTGCGGCCCGCCTCTACGCCGAGGCCCCATTCGGCAAGCCCGAAATGGCGTTCCACCCGTGTCACGAAGCGCATGACCGGCTTGCGGATGCGTGGGCTGCGGAAGCCCAGATAGGCAAGGACGAGCGGCAGGACGGAGGCCGCCGCGATACCGACCGCATGGTCCAGCTCGGCCCAGCCGAGCACGGCCAGCAGCGCCACCACGCCCGCGAGCGTGAAGATGATCTGCGCCAGGATCTCGGTGGCGAGGTCGACGACGCCGCTGCCTGCCGCGTTGCCGGCCCGCGCCCCGAACAGGGTGAGCGCCCGCATGCCGGCGATCTCGCCCATCCCGGGAATGATCGCGACGACGCTCGATGCGCCGTCCCGCACGAACCGGGCTGCCGTGCAGGCCGTCAGGCTCGCGCCGGTCGTGAAGATCCACCAGGCGATCCCGCAGAGGAGCACGGAGCCCAGCTGCAGGGCAGACAGCCAGGCGAGCTCCGCAACGCCGAGGCGTCGCAGGACCTCGATGACGGTCGGAAGCCCCGCATGAGCGGCGACAGCGACCGCGAGCGCCAGTCCGGCCACGAGTGCGAGCGAGAGCTGCGTGCGCCGGTTCAGCATGGCGGCGTCACGCATGCCCTTGTCTTGCCCCTTGAACCCACTCGCCCTCCGGTCGGCGCCGATGGGGCGCTCGCTGCCTCATAGAGGCAGGCGAGCGCTCCCGCGACCCCGTCGCCGGAGCGCCTAGAACATCTTGGATGCTTTCAGCGTGCCGAACCGGTTCGACGTTCCCTTCGCGTCCGTAGCGCCTGCCGAGCAGGTGAAAGTCTCCTCGGTGCTGCCCCCGCCCGAGGGATCCCACAGGATCTTGAACCCCGCCGGCGTCATCGTGACGGAGCCGTAGTTCTCCCGGGCGCGTCCGAGCTCATCCTTGTTCTTCGGTTTCTTCTCCGTCCAGTAGACGTAGTCGAGTCCAAGGAAGTGATAGTAGTACTGCGAGCCGTCATCGACGCTCCACCAGCCCGCGAGCCACGGCGGCATCGTGGGCTCCCGGGGCGCCTTCGTCACTTCCCAGAACAACACCCGCTTCTGGCCGAAGATGCCGGTCTCGGACATGTTGCCCGATATGCTCTCGTTCTGCCGGATGACGTGCTTGTTCCACAGTTCCGTGTGGTAGCCGTATCCGTCGTCGCGGAACGCGAGGATGCCGCGCCGGCCGAAGATGATCGTCTTCATCTTGTCGATCGAGTTCTTGCCCGCCTTGATGTCCTCGGTCTTGCCGAAGCGGTCGGTCAGGATCTGCTCCAGCTCCCTGACATTGCCGATGTAGTAGCCGTTCCCGTCGGCCGGCTTGAAAAGCTTTCGCTGCTCGCTCGCCTCCGGCACCTTCACGCCTGCGGCGTTCATCGCGTGGCTCACCTGGAAGCAGCACGGCGTCGCTTTTGGGGCGGCCTTCAACGCCTTCAGGCCTTTCGCCTCCCGTTCGGCATTCTTCTCCGGGAGCTTCTCGTTCTCCTTTCGGATCGCCTCGTTGAGCCCATCCAGGAGGTTCTTCACGGGCTTGTTGAGCTTATTCCAGAGATAATAATGCTCGAGCATCGTGTCGAAATCGGCGTTTATCGTCGCGAATGCCATGTGCGCCTCCCTGATTGATGATCTCAGATGCCGATCAATGCTCCGGATTCGTGCCTCTGCTGCCCCGGCGACCGTCTGCAACGCGGCGCGTCGATCCGGCTGCGCCTACGCCGGTGCGGGGACGACCTACATTCGATCCTCGTGGCCGCGCCTGCCGTGCGGCCTCGCACAGCGGCTGATCCCCGCCTCGCGGGCCGGAGGGCGCAATCGCACGGGGCCGCGAAGGCGTTCCCCTATCCTTCCGGGTACTCCGCGAGCCGCCGGATTTGGTATGATCGCGAACCCGGGCCGCTTCTGCGGGTTGTTCGGGCCGATCGGGAACAAAGAACGTGCGGGACAGTCTGAGCCGCGTCGCCCTCACGGTCGCCGTGCTGCTTCTCGCAGCCTTCGTGGCCGAGCCGTACATCGCCCGCTTCCTCTACTCGGAGGAGGGGCCGCGCACGGTCACGCCGCGGGGCGACCTCGCGCCTTACGAACGCAGCACCGTCGAACTCTTCGAGCGCGCGTCGCCTTCCGTCGTGCATGTCTACGCCGTGTCACGTGCCAGCCGAAGCCGGCTGAGCGGCGACGAGAACGGGGAAGGCCAGCAGACCGGAACCGGCTTCGTGTGGGATGCGGCGGGCCATGTCGTCACGAACAATCACGTCGTCCAGAATGCCGGGCCGATCGCCGTCCGGCTCTCCTCCGGGGAAATCGTCCCGGCGACGATCGTCGGAACGGCCCCCAACTACGACCTCGCCGTGCTGCAGCTCGGCCGCGTCCGCCAGCCCCCTCCCCCGATCGCCCTCGGGTCCTCGGCCGACCTGAAAGTCGGACAGCAGGTCTTCGCGATCGGCAATCCCTTCGGGCTCGACCAGACGCTGACGACCGGCGTGATCAGTGCGCTGCAGCGACGGCTTCCGACCGGCGAGGGTCGCGAGTTGGCCGACGTGATCCAGACGGATGCCGCCATCAACCCCGGCAATTCGGGCGGGCCGCTCCTGGATTCCGCCGGGCGCGTCATCGGCGTGAACACGGCCATCTTCTCGCCCTCCGGCGCCTCGGCCGGGATCGGCTTCGCCATCCCGGTGGACGTGGTGAACCGGGTAGTGCCCGAACTCATTCGGAACGGCCGCATGCCCCAGCCGGGCATCGGCATCATCGCCGGCTCGGAGGCCGCAACGGCGCGGCTCGGCGTCCCCGGGGTCGTGGTCGTCCGCACTATGCCGGGGTCTCCAGCCGCTCGCGCCGGGATCCGTGGCATCGACCCGCGCACAGGCGAGCTCGGCGATATCATCGTGGGTGTGAACGGGCGCAGAGTGTCCCGCCTCTCGGACCTGCTGGCAGAAGTGGAAAAGGCGGGCGTGGGGGGCGCGATCCAGGTCGACGTGCTGCGGGACGGGCAGACGGAACGGCTCACGGTCGATATCGCGGATCTCACGCCCGGCCGGGGCTGAGAACGGCACGGCCTCGACGGCCAGCGGCACTGAAATTGCGAGGTATTTTACGTCTTTCGTCGCACAAAAAGCGAGCAATCCGGCTCGTGCCGCCCTTGCAGGCAGACCGAACCGGCCATATCCTAACTCGCGGGCAAAGTTTGTAACCCACGAGTTTCACCTGCATGCGTCCCGAGACATTGGAGCGGCGGCGGGGAAAAGTCCTCGCCGCGGCCGCGCGCCTCTTCGCGACCGAAGAATATGGCCGCGTCCACATGGACGATGTCGCGTTGGCGGCCGACATCGCCAAGCCGACGCTCTATCGCTACTTCTCCACCAAGGAAGCCTTGTTCATGGCGGCCCTGGAGCAGACGCTCCAGGACCTGCGCGCCGATGCGGCTGCCATCCGGGCCGAGCGGGGGCCGGCCGAGGCGCGGCTGCGCAAGACCGTGGCTCTCGTCCATGATCAGGTCGGCGCCCTTGCGCCTGCCCTGCGGGCCATCGAGGGCGAGGGGAGCGGCCCCGGGGAGACGAGCCGCAAGGCCCTTCGCAAGGGCATGCGCGACATCCGGGACGAACTCGCCAATCTGATCCGCGAAGGCGTCGAACTCGGTGAGTTCGAGGTTGCCGATTGCGAACTCGCCGCCATCGCGATCGTCGGGGCGATCCGAATGACCGCCATTGTCGGGAACGGCACGGCGGGATCGGCCCGTCGACTCAGCGACCTCCTTCTCGGCGGCCTTGCTCGCCGCACAACCCTGTCTCAACCTGCGCCGCGGCTGAATGGCGTGCTTGTCCTGGGAGACGCCTCATGATGCGCAAGGCCCTTCTGCTGGCCCTCCTGCTCGCCGTCGGCGCGGCAGGCGCGGCCTGGTTCGGGGCGCTCGAGCGCTTCGGAATGCGGCTCCAGCTCTCCTCTCCGAAGGCCGCCGTATCGACCCCGGCGGTCGTCCGACCCGTGCCGGTCGAGACCGCGCCCGTCCAGGTCGCGGCCGTGACGGACGAGGTCGAGGCGCTCGGCACGCTCATGCCGGACGAGAGCGTCGCGATCGCGCCTGAAATCGCGGGACGCCTGACGGCGCTCGGTTTCCGGGAGGGTGACAAGGTGAAGGCCGGCCAAGTCCTGGTCGAGCTCGACACAGCCATCCTGGCGCAGGAGCTCAAGCAGGCCGAGGTCGATCTCGGACTTGCGCGCGACACCTTCGAGCGTGCGAACGCGCTCGTCCAGCGCGGCAGCGGCACCCGGGTCGCGCAGGAGCAGTCGCAGGCACAGCTCGCCGCCGCTGAGGTCCGTGTCGCGCTCGCCCGCTCGCGGCTCGAGAAGGCCACCATCACGGCGCCCATCGACGGGATCGTCGGGCTGCGCACCGTCAGCGTGGGCAGCTACCTCACTCCCGGCCAGACGGTCGTCACCCTCGCCAAGATCGATCCGATCAAGGTCGATTTCCGGGTGCCGGAGCTGCTGCTCGAGCGGGTGGCGGTCGGCCAGAAGATCCGCGTCCAGGTGGACGCCCTGCCGAACCGGCAGTTCGAGGGCAGCGTCTACGCGATCGACCCCGTGGTGGACGTGAACGGGCGAGCCATTCGCCTGCGCGCCCGCATTCCCAATCCCGACCTGCTGCTGAAGCCCGGCCTCTTCGTGCGCGTCAACATCGTGACGGACGTGCGGCAGGACGCGCTCGTGATCCCGGAATCGGCCGTCGTTCCCGACGGCAACGCCAAGGCCGTCTATGTCGTCGAGAACGGGAAGGCGAAGCTCTCCCGCGTGAAGCTGGGCAAGCGCCTGCCGGGCCGCGTGGAGGTTGCGGAAGGGCTCGCACCCGGCCAGCGCATCGTCACCACGGGCCAGATCAGGCTTCGCGATGGCGCCGTGGTGGAGACACCGCAGCCCCAGGCCAAGGCGGGCAACACGGTCACCCAATGAGCCTCTTCGAGCTTTTCGTCAGGCGGCCGGTCCTCTCGACCGTCCTCAGCCTGCTCGTGATCCTGATCGGCGCGGTGTCCTACACGCGCCTGCCGGTGCGCGAGTACCCGAACATCGACGAGCCGATCGTTTCGGTGCGAACGAACTATCCCGGCGCGAGCGCGGAGATCATCGAGACGCAGGTCACGCAGATTCTCGAGAACTCGATCGCCGGTATCGAGGGCATCGAGACCATCACGTCGATCAGCCGCCAGGAAAGCTCGAACATCTCCGTGACCTTCCGTCCGGAGGTCGATCCGGACGTCGCGGCTTCCGACGTGCGCGACCGCGTGGGCCGCGTCCGCGGCCGTCTGCCGACCGAGATCGATGAGCCGATCATCGCGAAGGTCGAGGCCGACGCCCAGCCGATCCTTTACCTGTCGCTGATGAGCTCGCGGCACAATCCGCTCGAACTCACCGACTTCGCCGACCGCTTCATCACCGACCGGGTGCAGAACGTCACGGGCGTCGCCGAGGTGCGCATCCAGGGCGAGCGGCGCATCTCCATGCGCATCTGGCTCGACCAGACGCGGCTCGCCGCGCAGAACCTCACCGTGCAGGATGTCGAGGCGGCGCTCCGCCAGCAGAACGTCGAGATCCCGTCGGGCCGCATCGAGAGCCAGGATCGCGAATTCACGGTGCTGTCCCAGACGGGCCTCGTCACGCCCGAGCAGTTCGGCAACATCATCGTCAAGGACGTGCAGGGCTTCCCGATCCGCATCCGGGACATTGCTCGCGTGGAGATCGGCGCCCTTCAGGAGCGGAACGCGGCCTGGTTCACGGGCCGGCCCTCGGTCACCATCGGCATCGTCAAGCAGGCGACGGCAAATCCGCTGGACGTCTCCGCCGGCGTGCGCGCCGCGCTTCCCGAGATCACGTCCGACCTGCCGGACGGGATGAGCATCGCGGTCTCCTACGACACCTCGATCTTCATCGACCGCTCGATCAAGGCCGTCTACCACACGGTCGCCGAGGCGATCGCGCTCGTCGTCCTCATCATCTTCATCTTCCTGCGGTCCGTGCGGGCGACCCTCATCCCGCTCGTCACCATCCCGGTCTCGCTGATCGGCGCCTTCGCCCTCATGGCGGCGCTCGGGTTCACGGTTAACACGCTGACCCTCCTGTCGATGGTGCTCGCCATCGGGCTCGTGGTCGATGACGCCATCGTGGTGCTCGAGAACGTTCACCGGCACATCGAGGACGGGATGCGGCCCGTGCCGGCGGCGATCCGCGGCATCAAGGAGATTGCCTTCGCGGTCATCGCGATGACGCTGACCCTGGTGGCCGTGTATGCCCCGATGGCTTTCGCGACCGGACGGACGGGCAAGCTCTTCGTCGAATTCGCCCTGACGCTCGCGGGCGCGGTGCTGGTCTCGGGCTTCGTCGCCCTGACGCTCACGCCCATGATGTGCGCCAAGCTGCTGCGCCACCATGAGAGCCACGGCCGCCTCTACAACCTGCTCGAGCGCTTCTTCGAGGGCATGACGAACGGCTACCGGCGCGCGCTCGAGGCGGCCTTGTCGATGCGGCTCGTCATCGTGGTCCTGGCCCTCGCGGTCGCCGGATCGAGCTATTTCTTCTTCACGAATCTTCGGTCCGAGCTCGCCCCCGTCGAGGACCGCGGCACGATCACGTCGATCGGCGTCGCGCCCGAAGGCGCCACGCTCGCCTTCACGGCCCAGCACGCCCGCAAGGTCGAGGAGTTCTTCGCCGCCCAGCCCGAGGTGCAGAACTACCTCGTCATCGTGGGCTTCCCGGACGTGACGCGCGCCATCGCCTTCGCCCGGCTGAAGCCCTGGGAGGACCGTACCCGGACCCAGCAGGAGATGGTCGCGGAGCTGAATACCAAGCTCGCCAAGATCCCGGGCATCCGGCTCTTCGCAACGAACCCGCCCTCGCTCGGCCAGGGCGGCGCGAGCAGCCGTCCGGTGAACTTCGTGCTGCGGAGCTCCGAGAGCTATGTCCAGCTCCGGAAATACGTGGATCTCGTGCTGCAGGAGGCCTCGAAATCTCCCGCCCTGACTAATCTCGAAACCGACCTCATCCTCGACAAGCCGCAGGTGAAGGTGGAGCTCGACCGCCAGCGCGTCGCCGATCTCGGCCTTTCTGTGGATGTCATCGGCCGCACCCTCGAAACGCTGCTCGGCGGGCGTCAGGTCACCCGCTTCAACATGAACGGCGAGCAGTACGACGTGGTCGTCCAGGTCGCGGAGGACGGCCGTGACACGACGGAGGACCTCCAGTCGATCTACACCCGCGGCCGCAACGGCGAGATGATCCAGCTCTCCGCGGTCGTGAAGATCGAGGAAACCGTCGCCCCGAAGGAGCTGAACCGCTTCAACCAGATGCGCTCGGCCACCATCACGGCCGTGCCCGCACCCGGCTACTCGCTCGGCGATGCGCTCACGGCGATCGAACAGGCTGCGGCGCGCGTCCTGCCCAACACCGTGCAGCTCGACTATGCGGGCCAGAGCCGCGAGTTCAAGAAGTCCGGCGCCAGCATCGTCTTCGTCTTCATCCTGGCGCTCGGCTTCATCTACCTGGTGCTCGCGGCGCAGTTCGAGAGCTTCATCGATCCGCTCGTGATCATGTTCTCGGTGCCGCTCTCGATCACGGGCGCGCTCGCCGCGCTCTACTGGTCGGGTGGGACGCTGAGCGTCTACAGCCAGATCGGACTCGTGACCCTCATCGGCCTGATCACCAAGCACGGCATCCTGATCATCGAGTTCACCAACCAGCTGCGCGAGGAAGGCCGGCCGCTGCGCGAGGCCCTGATCGAAGCCGCCGCCCTGCGGCTGCGGCCGATCCTGATGACGACGGGCGCCATGGTGCTGGGCGCCGTTCCGCTGGCGCTCGCGACGGGCGCAGGTGCGGAGAGCCGGGCGCAGATCGGCTGGGTGATCGTCGGCGGCATGACCTTCGGCACGCTGCTGACGCTCTTCGTGGTGCCGGTCGCCTACACGTATCTGGCGCGGAAGCGCCAGGACCAGCACAAGGATACTGCGGACCACGGCCACACGGCCCTGCAGCCCGCGGAATAGGCGGGCCGGGAGACGTCCCGGCCACCGCTTCTCAGAGCATGCTCGGCAGCACCCGGTCCGGCGGGCGATGGCCGTCCATGAAGGTCCGGATGTTGACGATGACCTTCTCGCCCATGTCCATCCGGCCCTCCTCGGTGGCCGAACCCATGTGAGGCAGGAGGACGATCCGTCCCTGCCGGGCGAGCTTCACGAGCCGCGGATTGACGGTCGGCTCGTGCTCGAACACGTCGAGGCCCGCCCCCGCGAGTTCGCCCCCCTCGATCATCCGGGCGAGCGCCGTCTCGTCGATGATCTCGCCACGCGCCGTGTTCACGATGATGGCGTGCGGCCGCATGAGCTTTAGGCGCCGGGCGGACAGGAGGTGGTAGGTCGCTGGCGTGTGCGGGCAGTTCACGGACACGATGTCCATGCGGGCCAGCATCTGGTCGAGCGAATCCCAGTACGTCGCCTCGAGCTCCTCCTCGATCTGGGCGGCCACCTTGCGGCGGTTGTGGTAGTGGATCGACAGGCCGAACGCCTTGGCGCGCCGGGCGAGCGCCTGGCCGATGCGGCCCATCCCGACGATGCCGAGCCGCTTCCCCGTGATGCGGCGGCCGAGCATCCAGGTCGGCGACCAGCCGGCCCACTCATCCTCCGGGATGATGCGGGTGCCTTCGGGCAGGCGCCGCGCGACGGACAGGATGAGCGCCATCGTCATATCCGCCGTGTCCTCGGTCAGCACGCCCGGCGTGTTGGTGACCGTGATGCCGCGGGCGAGCGCCGCCTGCACGTCGATGTGATCGACGCCGGTGCCGAAATTGGCGATCAGCCGGAGGTTGGGTCCGGCCTGCGCCAGGACGGAGGCGTTGATCTGGTCCGTGACCGTCGGGACGAGAACATCGGCCGTCTGCATCGCCTCGATCAGCTCGGCCGAGGTCATCGGCTTGTCGTCGATGTTCAGCCGCGTGTCGAAGAGCTCCCGCATGCGGGTCTCGACCGCATTGGGCAGCCGCCTCGTGACCACGACCACAGGCCTTTTCCGCGACGCCATCATCGATCTGCGCTTCCCTCACGCGCCGCTTACGCGACCTTAACCCTAATCCGGCGATCCAGGGCGACAAGCCGCCCGCTGGCGGTCCGCACCGGTCTTCGCTAGTGCCGGCTGTCTAGCAGAGGTCCGGGCGAAGACAATCAACCCATAAGAGGCGTTCCCATGGCGCGATACAGGTCTGTCGGCCACGCTGCGCTTTTTGCTCTTCTTCTCACCACCCTGCCCGCATCCATGGCGCCCGTCAGGGCGGCCGCCGAAGGTCCGGTCGGGAAGGTCTCCGGCCTCCCCGTGCCGCGCTACGTCAGTCTCAAGACCGATCGCGTGAACCTGCGGGAAGGGCCCTCGAAGGACCACAGGACCGCCTGGGTGTTTCAGCGCGCCGGGCTCCCCGTCGAGATCACGGCGGAATTCGAGGTGTGGCGTCGCATCCGCGATGCGGCCGGGACCGAAGGCTGGGTCCTCCATTCCCTCCTGTCCGGGCGGCGCACGGCGCTCGTCATGCCTTGGGCGAAAGCCGGCACGGAGGCTCTGCCGCTGTTCGAGCGGCAGGACGAGAAGAGCAATGTCGTCGCGCAGCTTCAGCCGAACGTGATCACGAGCGTGCGGGCCTGCCGCGAGGGCTGGTGCCGGGTGACGATCGCCCAGCCGGGCCGCGACATCTCCGGCTTCATCAGGCAGGACCGCCTCTGGGGCGTCTATCCAAACGAAACGATCGACTAGCACGCCTATTCGGGGACGGGATTGCAGCGCGGCTCCACCCTCTCGCCCGCCAGCACCTTGCGGATGAACGGGAGCGAATCCTTCAAGGACCCGTTCACCGCGCCGCCATGGTCGAGGCCTGCATAGAGATGGGCCTCGACCGGAGTGCCGGCTGAGCACGAATCCCTCACCAGCGCGAGCTGGTTGACCGCGCTCACATCCCGATCCTCCGCCCCTGTCCCGATGAAGACCGGGATGGCGACCTTCAGCGTGGGATAGCTCAATTCCGGGCCAAGCTTCGCGAGCACCTGGATGAAGTCGGCCTTCAGGGCGGTTCGCCGTGTGAGGCCCGCGTTCTCCACCGCGCGGAACAGCGGGCCGACACAGGTCGTCGGGGCCGTCGCGAAGAGCGGAAGCGCCGCTTCGGTGAAGAGGCTCGACGACGAGGGCGGTGGCGACAGGAATTCCTGGGCTGCGACCGCGATGTAGAACGCGTAGGCGATCGTCGGATCGACCCGGTCGAGATCCTGCTGGGCGGCGCTGGCCGCGAGGTCGAGCGAGAGATAGGGAACGCCGGTGGCGACGACCCCTCGCAGCCGCAGGTCGGGCGCATAATCCGGCCAGAACGCCGCTGTCGCGTAGGCCGCGCCGCCGCCTTGCGACTGCCCGACCACCACGATCTTGTCCGCGTTCAGCCCCGGCACCCCCGAGATGGCGGCCCTGATGGAATCCAGCACGCTGTAGGCTTCGGGCCGGGTGAACAGATACGGGTGCAGGCCCGCCACGCCGAGACCCTGGTAGTCCGACGCGACGATCGCGAACCCCTCGTCCAGCCAGCGGTTCAGGTACGCGGCATCCCGCGCCGACCGCCCGGCCCAGGACGCCGCGCAGACATCCGCCACCCCGACCGTCCCGTGCGCCCAGGCGAGAATCGGCCAGCCGCCGGCCGGCGGCGTGCCCTTCGGCAGGTACAGCGCCCCGGAGACCGCGATGCGCTGCCCGCCGCCGACGCCATTCGTGGAACTGTAGAGGATGCGGGAGGAGTTCTCGGCGGATGCGAGCGCGAGCGCGGGCGGCAGGTCCTCGCGCCGGATCAGGCGGCCAGGCTCCGCCGGGAGCTCGGCCGGAGGCACATAGAACGGCGACAGGACGGTCACGCCCTGCGCGGGATCGAGCGCCGGCTGCGGCTGGGCCTGGGCGAGACCGCCGAATGCCGAGAGAAGGGCAGCGAACGCCGTGCGGCGAAGCGGATACAGCATGAACGCCCTCCAGCCTGCGGCCGAAGCGGCGCTCCAGCAGCTACTTGGCCTTGCGACGAAGCCGAACGATCACGTCCACGCGGGCGATCTCCATCCCGTGCGGAGCGTCCGGCAGATCGCCCACCGCGATATCGACCGGGACGTCGATGAGTTCCTCGTCGCCCTCGACGAAGAAGTGATGATGCTCGGTGGTGTTGGTGTCGAAATACGACTTCGAGCCATCGACGGCGAGTTGCCGCAGCAGCCCCACCTCGGTGAACTGGTGAAGGGTGTTGTAGACCGTGGCGAGCGAGACCGGCACGCGCGCCCGCATGGCCTCCTCGTAGAGCATCTCGGCGGTGATGTGCCTGTCGCCCTTGGCGAACAGGAGCCAGCCGAGGGAGATGCGCTGACGCGTCGGGCGCAGCCCGACATCGCGCAGGCGTTCCTTCAGCGCGGAGACCGGGCAGCCGCGACGAGCAAGCGTCTCATGGGCCGCGTGGTCATGGGGCGCGTTCGTGCGGGGTTCGATCATACTCGGGGGCGATCTCGGAAGGTCCGTCCGATCTATATAAGCCGACAGACGTTATCGCAACATTCCTGGGCTCTTAGCCCTGCGGAGCAACTTCCGCCCCGCCTTTGATGACCCGGGACCTTGTGCTAACCACCCGCGGCAGGCGCCCGGGGCGCCTCACATTGGGAGTGCACGGACTGCATGGCCGGTCAATCGAGCTTCAGCTACGAAGAGCTTCTCGCCTGTGGGCGAGGCGAGCTGTTCGGGCCCGGCAACGCCCAGCTTCCGCTTCCCCCGATGCTGATGTTCGATCGCATCCCGGAGATTGCCGAAACGGGCGGCGCTAACGGTAAGGGATTCGTTCGGGCCGAGCTCGACGTACGGCCCGACCTCTGGTTCTTCCCCTGCCACTTCAAGGGCGATCCCGTGATGCCGGGCTGCCTCGGGCTGGATGCCCTGTGGCAGCTCGTCGGCTTCTTCCTGGGCTGGCTGGAATTGCCCGGGCGGGGGCGGGCTCTCGGTGTCGGCGAGGTCAAGTTCGCCGACCAGGTCCTGCCGAGCGTGAAGAAGGTCGTCTACGGCGTCGACCTCAAGCGTGTGTTCAAGTCGAAGCTGGTCCTCGGCATCGCCGATGGCTGGCTGGAGGCCGATGGCCGCCGGATCTACGAGGCCAAGGATCTCCGGGTCGGGCTCTTCAAGCCGGACGTGGCGCCCGCCGGCGGCTGACGGCGGTTGAGAAGCTAGGCCGACAGCCTTACGTGAACGCCCGGCCGAGTCGGGCCTGAGGAGTGCGCAATGCGGCGCGTCGTGGTCACCGGGATGGGCATCGTCTCGTCCATCGGCAACAACACGCAGGAAGTTCTGGCCTCGCTGCGGGAGGCCCGCTCGGGCATCATCCGGGCTGAGGAATACGGCCAGCTCGGTTTTCGATGCCAGGTGCACGGCGCGCCGAGCCTGAAGGCCGAGGAGGTGGTGGATCGCCGCGCGATGCGGTTCCATGGCGGCGGCACGGCGTGGAACCACGTCGCCATGGACCAGGCGATCCGCGATGCGGGACTGGAGGGGAACGACGTCTCCAACGACCGCACCGGCATCATCATGGGTTCGGGCGGCCCGTCGACCCGGACGGTCGTCGAAGCCGCCGATATCGCCCGGTCCAAGGGGCCGAAGCGAATTGGCCCCTTCGCGGTGCCGAAGGCGATGTCCTCGACCTCTTCGGCGACGCTCGCCACCTGGTTCAAGATCCGCGGCGTGAATTATTCGATCTCGTCCGCCTGCGCGACGTCGAACCATTGCATCGGCAACGCCTACGAGACGATCCAGGCCGGCAAGCAGGACATCATCTTCGCCGGTGGATCGGAGGAGCTCGACTGGACGCTCTCGGTCCTCTTCGACGCGATGGGCGCCATGTCCACGAAGTACAACGAAACCCCGGAGCGGGCCTCGAGGGCCTATGACAGGAATCGCGACGGCTTCGTGATCGCGGGTGGCGCCGGCGTGCTTGTCCTGGAGGAGCTCGAGCACGCGAAGGCGCGCGGCGCCCGCATCTATGGGGAGATCGCCGGCTACGGCGCGACCTCGGACGGCTACGACATGGTGGCGCCCTCCGGCGAAGGCGCGGTGCGCTGCATGCGGATGGCCCTGCAGGGTGTCGGCCCGAAGGTCGACTACATCAACCCGCACGCCACCTCGACGCCCGTGGGCGACGAGAAGGAGATCGAGGCGATCCGCGAGGTATTCGGGTCGGGCGACAAGTGCCCGCCGATCTCAGCCACCAAGTCGCTGACCGGCCACTCACTCGGCGCCACGGGCGTGCAGGAGGCGATCTACTCGCTCCTCATGATGAACAACGGCTTCATCGCCGAGAGCGCGCATATCGAGGAGATCGATCCGGCCTTCGCGGACATGCCCATCGTGCGCAGCCGCGTGGACGATGCGAAGCTCGGCTGCGTGATGTCGAACTCCTTCGGGTTCGGTGGCACGAACGCCACCATCGTGCTGAAGCACGTCGACGCGTGATGGGCCGCTCCCGCACGCGTGCGGCCGGCATAGTTCTGACGGGGCTGGGCGCCTGGGCGGCCTCCCCTGCCGCGGCCTTCGAGGGCCGCTACACGGCGGGTGGGGCCGGCTATGAGCAGAGCCTCGTCGTCACCAAGACGCCAACCGGATTCCGCGGCAAGATCTATGTCGCGACGAGGGGCTGTGTCGGCGAGTTCGTCGGCACCGGGCGCCCGAAGGGCGGGACCCTCGTGCTTCGCGGGCGGCAGGATACCTTCGAGTGCCAGCTGACGCTGCGCCCTACCGCCGCAGGAGTTCTCGATGTCGCTGAGGACGCGTGCCTGACCTTCCATGGGACGGCGTGCGAGTTCAGCGGCTCATACAAACGACAGGCCCGATGACAACCGCAACCAGCACGACGACATCAACCCTGCTGAAGGGGAAGCGCGGCCTCGTGATGGGCGTCGCGAACGATCACTCGATCGCCTGGGGCATCGCGAAGGTCCTGGCCGCCCATGGGGCGGAACTCGCCTTCACGTACCAGGGGGATGCGCTGGGCAGGCGCGTGACGCCGCTGGCGAAGTCGGTCGGCTCCGAGCTGGTTCTGCCCTGCGACGTGGAGGACCTGGCTTCCGTCGATGGCGTGTTCGCGGCCGTCGACGAGGCCTGGGGCGGGATCGACTTCCTGGTCCACGCGATCGCGTTCTCCGACAAGAACGAACTGAAGGGCCGCTACGCCGACACGACGCGCGACAACTTCTCGCGGACCATGCTGATCTCCTGCTTCTCCTTCACGGAGATCGCCAAGCGTGCGGCCGAGCGGATGAAGAACGGCGGGGCGATCGTCACGCTCACCTATGGCGGCTCGACCCGCGTGATGCCGAACTACAACGTGATGGGCGTCGCGAAGGCCGCTCTCGAGGCCTCGGTGCGCTACCTGGCCGGCGATTTCGGCCCGATGGGCGTGCGCGTGAATGCCATCTCGGCAGGCCCGGTCCGCACGCTGGCCGGCGCGGGCATCGCCGATGCCCGCTTCATGTACAATTTCCAGCGGGCGAACTCGCCGCTGCGCCGCACCGTGACGATCGACGAGATCGGCGGCTCGGCGCTCTACCTCCTGTCCGAGCTCTCGGGCGGCGTGACCGGCGAGATCCACTACGTCGATTCCGGCTACAACATCATCTCCATGCCGCGGCCGGACGTGCTCAAGGCGCAGGAAGCCGCCGGCACGACCGAAGCCTGACGCTCACTCGGCCAGGAATTTCAGCACGGTCTCGTTGAACCGGGGCCCGGCATCGAGGTGGACCATGTGGCCCGCCTCCTCGAACACCACCGCGCGCCCCTTGGGCATCCTGCCGGCGAGTTCCTCGGCGAGCCTGGCGTTCTCGCCCATCTTCGGGCGCAACTCCGGGGGCGCGAAGGGGCGACCCGGCGCATTGTGGTCGCGGGCGCCCATGACGAACAGCGTCGGCTGCGTGACGAGCGGGATCTCGTGAGCGACGGGCTCGCGATAGATCATCTGGTAGGAATTCACGAATGAGCGCAGCCAGCGCTCATATTCCCCGGAGCCCTTGATGCGCTCGCGCAACTCCACGTACGGGTCGGCGTCCTCGGGACGGGTCAGCGCGTAATTCGAGACGAGCTGGCGCTTGTAGGCCTCCGCCGAGAGGCCGCGTTCCTGCTCGAGCAGCCGCCGGGTCTCCACGGGCGGCACATACAGCCGGTAATCCTCCAACCCGATCGGGGCCTGCAGCACGAGGCGCGCAACCTTGCCGGGATAGGCCCGGGCGAGGCGCACGGCCAGCATGCCGCCCATCGAGTGCGCGACGACATCTGCCTGGGCGATGTTCAGCCGGTCGAGAAGCGCAGCCGTCCAGCGGCCGAGATCGTCGAATGACGTGGCCTGGATCGGCTTGGACGACTTGCCGAAGCCGATCTGGTCCGGGATCACGACCCGGTAGCCCGCCCCGGCCAGCGCTTTCGCGACCGGCTCCCAATAGCTCGCCGGAAAGTTGCGCCCGTGCAGGAGGACGACGGCCCGGCCGTTCGCGGCCCCGCTCGGCGGCACGTCCATATAGGCCATGCGCAACGCCTCGCCGTTCAGCGTCACGGGCATGTAAGCCACGGGATATGGGTACGCGAAGCCTTCGAGGGCGATGCCGATCGGCTCGGGAGTCTCGGCCGCGCGGATTGGCGCAGCGGCAGCGAGGAGGATCGCGAAAGCAAGCGCGGCACGACTCGGCATGTGATCTCCGACGGGACAGGCGGGGCAAGCGACGAACGGCGGCAGCGGCGCTCCCGTTCCCCACAGGTCGTCGCACTTGCAAGGAGGGCCCGGCTTCCCCTAAAGGCCGCGCCTTATCGAGGCGCGCGGTCCAGGATGTCGGCTTTCAAGGAATTGGTGTTCTCCGGCGTTCAGCCGACCGGAAATCTGCACCTCGGAAACTATCTCGGCGCGGTCCGGCGCTTCGTCGCCCTGCAGGAGCAATACGACTGCATCTACTGCGTCGTCGACATGCACGCGATCACGGCCGAACTCTACCAGCCCGAGCTGAAGAGCCAGATCCGCGAGGTCACGGCAGCCTTCCTGGCTGCCGGGATCGACCCGAAGAAGCAGATCGTCTTCAACCAGAGCCAGGTCTCGGGTCACGCGGAGCTGGCCTGGATCTTCAACTGCGTCGCCCGGATCGGCTGGATGAACCGCATGACGCAGTTCAAGGAGAAGGCCGGCAAGGACCGCGAGAACGCCTCCCTGGGGCTCTACGCCTACCCGTCCCTGATGGCGGCCGACATCCTGCTCTATCGCGCCACCCACGTGCCGGTCGGCGAGGACCAGAAGCAGCACCTCGAGCTGACCCGCGACGTCGCGCAGAAGTTCAACAACGACTTCGCGGCCCCCATCGCGGAGCGCGGGCATGGCGAGGCCTTCTTCCCGCTGACGGAACCGCTCATCGGCGGGCCGGCGGCCCGCGTGATGTCGCTCCGCGACGGATCGAAGAAGATGTCGAAGTCGGATCCCTCCGATTTCTCGCGCATCAACCTGACGGACGATGCCGATGCCATCGCCCAGAAGATCCGCAAGGCGAAGACCGATCCCGAGCCGCTGCCGTCCGAGGAGGCGGGCCTCGCCGGCCGGCCGGAGGCGGAAAACCTCGTCGGGATCTACGCCGCCCTTTCGGACCGCACCAAGGCGGAGGTGCTGAGCGAGTTCGGCAATGCCCAGTTCTCGGCCTTCAAGTCGGCCCTCGTCGATCTCTCGGTCGACAAGCTCGGTCCGATCGGCTCCGAGATGAAGCGCCTGAAGGACGATGCCGCCTACATCGATTCGGTGCTGAAGGACGGCTCCGACCGCGCCCGTGCCATCGCGGACAAAACGATGGATGCCGTGAAGGATATCGTCGGCTTCGTGCGGGGCTGACGGCCGGCCCGACTTGTCGCCCGGCCGCAGCTTCGGCATCTTCCAGCGTCCGGCGGAGCTGACCCGACACAATGATCGGCGCCACGAGGCGATCTTACGAGGCGGGCCATCGGCCCAAGTTCCTCGTGGTGATCGATGACACGCCCGAATGCAGTCGGGCCATCCGGTTCGGCGCGCGGCGTTGCGCGCGGACCGGCGCCAATCTGGTCATGCTCGCCATCGTCGACCCGCCCGACAATTTCGAGTGGCTCGGCGTCGGCGAAGCGCTGCGGGAGGAGGCCGAGGAGGAAGCCGGCATCCGGCTGGACGAGGCCGTCAGGACGGCCAAGGAGGCTTCCCCCGGACTGGAGCCAGAGCGGGTGATCAAGCTCGCCGACAAGGACGAGGCCATCCGCCAGCTCATCGAGGAAGACCAGGACATCTCCTTCCTGGTTCTCGCATCGGGCGTCGGAAGCTCAGGGCCGGGTCCGCTGGTTTCCATGATCGCGGGTCGCATGTCGGGGACGTTCCCGGTGCCGATCGTGATCGTGCCGGGCGATCTCGCGGACGAGGCGATCGACGCGCTCGCGGGGTGACGGCGGCGCATTGCGGCCCTGCCTGCGAAGATCCACATCTCGGCAAGCGATGTGCTAGAGAGCGGGCAACCGCACGAAATCCGATCCGAGGCGAAGATGTTCATCCAAACCGAGGCGACGCCGAACCCGGCAACCCTTAAGTTCCTACCCGGCCGCGTGGTGATGCCCGAAGGCACCTTCGATGCGCAGGATGAGGCCGCTGCCGAGGCGTCCCCGCTGGCTTCGCGCCTGATGTCCATGCCCGAGATCTCTGGCGTGTATCTCGGCCACGACTTCATCAGCGTCACCAAGCGCGAAGGCGAATGGCAGCACCTGAAGCCGGCCGTGCTCGGCGCCATCATGGAGCACTTCCTGTCCGGTGCCCCGACCGTGACGGCAGGCGCCCTGCTCGGGGAGGATCCGGACGAGGAGTTCTTCGACCCGGCCGATGCCGAGACGGTCGAGAACATCAAGGAGCTCATCGAAACGCGCGTCCGTCCGGCGGTGGCCGGGGACGGCGGCGACATCACGTTCCGCGGCTACAAGGACGGCGTCGTCTATCTCAACATGCGGGGCGCCTGCTCCGGATGCCCGTCCTCGACGGCCACCCTCAAGCACGGCATCCAGAACCTGCTCCGGCATTTCCTCCCGGAAATCCGTGAGGTCGAGGCGGTCCAGGCCTGACGTTTCAAGAGTGCGCATTCTCGCAATCGATACCGCCCTCGGCCAGTGCGCCGTGGGCGTTCTGGACAGGGGCGCGGTCGCGCCGCTTGCCTCCGAGACCATCGCCATGGAGCGCGGCCATGCGGAGGCGCTCCTCCCCATGCTCGACCGCGTGATGTCACGCGTCGAGGGTGGGTTTCCCACCCTGAACAAGGTGGCCGTCACCGTCGGGCCAGGCAGCTTCACGGGGCTGAGGATCGGGATCTCGGCGGCCCGTGCCGTCGGGCTCGCGTCGGGCATTCCGGTCGTCGGGGTGACGACGCTCTCGGCCCTGATGGCACCGCTGATCGCCTATCCGCGATCGCGGCTCGTCGTGGCCGCGATCGATGCGCGCGGCGGGCGGGTCTATGCCCAGGCGATCGCCCCGAACGGGCGGACCATCATCCCGCCCTCGATCCTGACCGTGCGCGAGATCGTCCGCTCGCTGGGCTCCAGCGGTGTCCTTCTCGTGGGATCCGGTGCGTCCCCCATCGCGGCCGAGGCCTGGGCGGTGGGCCTGGATGTCCGCGTGCATGACGCGCCTCCCGTGCCGGAGATCGCCTGGGTGGCGCGCCTCGGCGCCGTCGCCCGTCCGGAACACGCGATGGCGAAGCCGCTCTACCTCGCCCCGCCCGATGCGCGTCCACAGGACGGGGCGCGGCTTCCGCACCAGTGAGCCTGTTCGACCGCCTGGGCCTGGCGCGCCATCCGGCGCGCATCGCCCCGGTCGCGGCGCATCACGCCGAGCGCCTTGCCGCCATCCATGCCTCGGCCTTCGCCCGGCCTTGGGCGCCGGAGGAATTCGAGGCCTTCCTGCTGGAGAAGGGGATCCGCATCGACGGCCTGTTTCTTGGCCGTGACATCCAGCCCTCCGGCTTCGTGCTGTCCCGCGCGACCCTCGACGAGGCCGAGATACTCAGCCTCGCGCTCGCCCGCCCGGCCCGAGGCCGCGGGGACGCGCGGCGGCTGATGCTGCAGCACCTGCAGACGCTCGCGCATGCCGGCGTCAGGATCGTCCACCTCGAGGTCGAGGAGGGCAACGTCCCCGCACTCGCCCTGTACCGTCGCCTGGGCTTCGAGACCGTCGGGCACCGCCCGGGATATTACGCGCGGCCGGATGGCACCCGGGCGGCGGCCGTGTCCATGTCGCTACGGCTTGGATCGCCGGAACCCGACGCCGCCACATGACCTCGGTCGGCATCGCGGCTCGGATCGGCGTGCTGGCGGCGCTCTTCGCCGTGCTCGCGCCGGTGCAACTCGTCGCGAGCCGGCGCGGCGCTCGAATCGCGCACCGGATACCGGTGATGTTTCACCGCCTCTTTCTTCGGCTGTTCGCGGTCCGGGTCAGGGTCGAGGGTACTCCCCCGAGCACGGGCCACCCGGTGCTCGTCCTCGCCAACCACGTCTCGTGGCTGGACATCCCCGTGATGGGCAGCCTCGCCCCGCTCTCCTTCGTGGCCAAGCAGGAGATCGCGACCTGGCCTGTCTTCGGCTTCTGCGCCCGCTTGCAGCGCTGCGTCTTTCTCGATCGCACGCGCAGGTCCGCCACCGCCGAGGTGAACGCCGAGGTGGCCGAGCGCCTCGCTGGCGGCGACGCGATCGTGCTGTTTCCGGAAGGAACGACGGGTGATGGCAACCGCCTCCTCCCGTTCCGCTCCTCCATCGTGGGCGCGGCGACGGCTGCCCTCGCGGCTTCCACGCACGAGGAGGTCGTGCTCCAGCCGATGTCGCTCTCCTATGCTCGCCGGAACGGGCTGCCGGTCACACGGCGCGAGATGCCGGACATCGCCTGGTACGGCGACATGGAGCTGCCGCCTCATTTCCTGGCCTGGGCGCGAGGTGGCCCGCTGGACGTCGTGGTCTCATGGGGACGGCCGATCCCGTTCGGGCGCGAGACCGACCGGAAACGTGCGACCGCCCAGGCGGAGACGGAGGTGCGGCGGGCGCTGAACGCCGCTTCGAAGCGGAGCGGCACGACGCCCAATGTGCTCGCCCGCACTCAAGAGGGGCCACAGCAGGCCTAGACATGTCCCGGAGGAATTCGGGATGCACAATCCACGACAACATTCAGAGCCTGACCGCTTCCCCCAGGATGGGTCAGAACCGGCCACCGGCGCGCAGAGTAGAGGGGCTGGCTGGATCCCAGAGCTGATCCTGTCCGGCCTCGCCCTGGCTCTTCCGGCCCTCGCCTTCACGGCGGCGGCCCTCGTCTCCTACCCGCCCGCAGCCAAGGCCATGGCGCCCGTTGCGGTCGGGCTCTGCCTGGTCGGGCTTGGCCTCGTCCTGATCGGGATCGTGGCGCGGCGGCGCCTCGGACGGCCATAGGACACTCGGCCCCACGGCTATTCTCTTGCGGCTCCAGACATCCTATTAAGGGCCAGTTCCCTCGCGCGTGTCAGGAAGCCTTGCCGCAGTGAAAAAGGCCTTCATCAAGTCGTATGGCTGCCAGATGAACGTCTACGATTCGGGCCGCATGGCCGACGTCGTGGCGGAGCAAGGGTATTCCGAGACGGCCACCGCCGAGGATGCGGACCTGATCATCCTCAATACCTGCCACATCCGGGAGAAGGCCGCCGAGAAGGTCTATTCGGAACTCGGCCGCCTGCGCGCGCTCAAGCGCGACCGGGCCGAGGCCGGCATCGACACCACGATCGTGGTGGCCGGTTGCGTCGCGCAGGCCGAGGGACGGGAGATCATCCGGCGCGCCCCGGTGGTGGATGCGGTCGTCGGCCCGGGCAGCTACCACCGGCTGCCCGACCTCATCGAGCAGGCCCAGGCTCGCCGAAAAGGCGTCGATGCTGAGTTCGATCAGGTCGAAAAGTTCGCCGCCCTGCCGCGGCCGGATGCCTCACGCATCCGGAGCCGGGGCGTTTCCGCCTTCGTGACGGTGCAGGAAGGCTGCGACAAGTTCTGCTCGTTCTGCGTGGTCCCCTACACGCGCGGCGGCGAGCTCTCGCGCCCCGTGGCGGCGGTTCTGGACGAGGCCCGCGCCGTTCTGGAAGCGGGCGTCCGCGAGATCACGCTCATCGGGCAGAACGTGAACGCGTATCACGGCGAGGGTCCTGACGGCCGCACATGGTCGCTGGGAGATCTGATCAGGGCGGTCGCAGACCTGCCCGGGGTCGCGCGCATCCGGTACACGACCAGCCATCCGCGCGACATGTCCGACGATCTCGTCGCGGCCCATGCGGAGATCCCGTCCCTGATGCCGTACCTGCATCTGCCGGTCCAGGCAGGCGCGGACCGCGTCCTGAAGGCGATGAACCGGCGCCATACGGCCGACGAGTACCGCCGCCTCATCGAGTCGATCCGGGCCGCCCGCCCGGATATCGCCCTGTCGTCCGACTTCATCGTCGGTTTCCCGGGCGAGACGGATTCGGAGTTCGAGGACACTCTCCGGATCGCGGCCGAGATCGGCTTCGCATCATCCTTTTCGTTCAAGTACAGCCCCCGGCCCGGCACGCCGGCGGCGGATATCGGGGACCAGGTCCCGGAGACGTTGAAGAGCGAGCGGCTGCAGCGGCTTCAGGCCCAGCTCGAACATGACCGCCAGGCGTTCAACCGCGCGACGGTCGGTCAGGTTCTGGAGGTTCTCGTCGAAAAGGAGGGCCGGCATCCTGGGCAGCTGAACGGGAAGACGCCATATCTCCAGCAGGTCCAAGTCACCGGGGCGGCCGCCCAGCCGGGCGAGCTCGTCACCGTCCGGGTGACCGGTACCGCACCGAACAGCCTTTTTGCCGAAGCTGTCGAGCCGATGCGCGCGGGTTCGCCGCTCGTCGCGGCCGCCTGACCGGCGCAGGCGTCCCATTTCGTGCCGTCCAACGGCAACCAGGGCAGGGATCGAAGCTTGGAGCGCATCGAACCGACGTTGAATCCGCTTCCGGGCATGACCGAGGATGCGGAGATCGCGCTCACCTTCGACGAGAACCGGCTCGCCGGCCTCGTCTTCGGGCACTACGACCAGAACCTCGCCCATATGGAGAAGCGGCTCGGGGTCGTGCTGAATGCGCTCGGCAACCGCGTGGTGATCAAGGGGCCGCCGGACTCGGCGTCACGGGCCCGGATCGTTCTCGAGCGGCTCTACGACCGCGTCCGGCGGGAGGGAGCGCTGACGCTGGGCGATGTCGACGGCCTCGTCCAGGAAAGCGCCCTTCAAGGGAGCCTCTTCCCGGCGGCGGATACCGCCTCGGGCGGGCATCCCGCCTTCGAGCAGATCGCAACCCGCAA
This sequence comes from Enterovirga sp. CN4-39, assembly GCF_049446235.1. Taxonomy (NCBI): domain Bacteria; kingdom Pseudomonadati; phylum Pseudomonadota; class Alphaproteobacteria; order Hyphomicrobiales; family Methylobacteriaceae; genus Enterovirga; species Enterovirga sp. CN4-39. The sequence goes on from NZ_JBMSEF010000010.1 coordinate 61,116, forward strand.
GCGCGGGCCGGTACGGGCCCGCAACGCCGCGCAGGACGCCTATCTGCGCGCCTTGCGCGAGCACGAGCTCGTTTTCGCGGAGGGGCCGGCCGGAACGGGCAAGACCTGGCTTGCCGTCGGCCATGCCGTTTCCCTCCTGGAGAGCGGCAAGGCCGACAAGCTCGTCCTGTCGCGTCCCGCCGTCGAGGCCGGAGAGCGCCTGGGCTTCCTGCCGGGCGACATGCGGGACAAGGTCGATCCCTACCTGCGCCCGATCTACGACGCCCTCTACGACTTCATGGAGACCCGGCATGTCGAACGGGCGCTCCAGACGGGAATCATCGAGGTGGCCCCGCTTGCCTTCATGCGCGGCCGCACGCTGACCAACTCGGTCGTGCTCCTGGACGAGGCGCAGAACACCACGTCCATGCAGATGAAGATGTTCCTGACGCGCCTCGGCGAGGGATCGCGCATGATCGTCAACGGCGACCCGAGCCAGATCGACCTGCCGCCTGGCCAGCGTTCGGGCCTCGTCGAAGCGGTCCGCATCCTCGAGGGCGTCGAGGGTATCTCCCGCATCGTGTTCAAGGAGGGAGACGTCGTCCGCCACGACCTCGTCCGGCGCATCGTGTCCGCCTACGACCGGCACTTCACCCGGACCCACGCCCCGGAGGAGCGGCCGCGGTGATTTCGCTCGATATCGAGATCGAGGCGGGCGACTGGTCCGAGATCACCGGGGTCGAGTGGCTCGCAAGGAGAGCCGCGGAGGCGGCACTCGCGGCAGCCGGCCGTCCAGCGGAAGAGGATCTCGAGGCGACGCTTCTCTTGACGGACGATGCCTCCGTCCAGGAACTCAATCGGCGTTGGAGGGGTCAGGACAAGCCGACCAACGTCCTGTCTTTCCCGGCCGACATGGCCACGCCTCCGGGTGAGCCGCGGGCACTCGGCGACATCGCGCTCGCCTACGAAACCCTGGCACGGGAAGCGGAAACGGAAGGGAAGAGCCTCCCCAACCACATGGCCCACCTTGTCGTCCATGGCGTGCTCCACCTGCTCGGGCATGATCACGAGGACGACGCGGAAGCCGAGGACATGGAGCGCGCTGAGATCGCCGCTCTCGCCGCGCTGGGGATTGCAGATCCCTATCGCGAGATCTCCGGCTGATCGGATACTGACGAAGACATGAGCGACGAACGCAGGGACGAAAGACCGGGTCCCGATTTCGAGCCGCGGGAAAGCTGGCTCGAGCGCCTGATGCAGCGGTTCAACCTGCGGCCACGTGAATCGGTCCGCGACGAGTTGGAGGAGGTTCTCGCCGAGGCCACGGAGGAGGCCGAACTGACCCCGCAGGAGCGGACGCTCCTGACGAACGCGCTCGCCTTCCACAAGGTCCGCGTCGCCGACGTGATGGTGCCGCGCTCCGACATCATGGCGGTCCCGGCGGCGGCGACCATTGGCGAGATCCTGGCGCAGTTCAGGCTGGCCGGCCATTCGCGCCTGCCGATCTACGGCGCATCGCTCGACGAGCCGGTCGGCATGATCCACATCCGCGATCTCCTCGACTTCATCGCGGCCCACAGTGAGACCGAGCCGGCCGGCCCGGAAACGGCCCCGAAGGTGGCGAGTCTGGCGAGCGTCGACCTGTCGATGACGGTCGAGCGGACCCAACTGACCCGGCCCGTGCTCTTCGTGCCGGGCTCGATGCACGCGATTGACCTCCTCGCCCGCATGCAGGCCTCCCGGACCCACATGGCGCTCGTGATCGACGAGTACGGGGGGACGGACGGGCTCGTCACGATCGAGGACCTGCTCGAGACCGTGGTCGGCGAGATCGAGGACGAGCACGACGTCGCGCGGGACCTGATCGTCAGGGACGAGCGCGGCGACTTCGTCGTGGACGCCCGGGCCTCGCTCGAGGAGGTCTCCGCGGCCCTCGGCGCCGACCTCTCGGCTGCCGAAGACGTCGACGACGTGCACACGATCGGCGGGCTGGTCGTGACGCGCGCAGGCCGGGTGCCAAGGCGCGGCGAGGTGATCTCCGGTCCGGACGGATACGAGTTCGAGGTCCTTGATGCCGACCCGCGCCGGCTGAAGCGGATCCGGATCCGCATGGCCGTTTCCGCGTCGGTCGGGAACGAACACGAAAGCTGGGCCTCCGACAGTCGCAGCGCTCACGGCTGATGCGGAACATCGCCGACCGCGTGATCCTGTCCGAAGGTTGGAGTCGGGCGGGCGTCGCCCTCGCGGCCGGAGCGCTTGGCGCCCTCGCGATGCCGCCCTTCGGGTTGTGGCCGGCGCTGTCCGTTTCGCTGGTCGTGGCGGTCTGGCTCATCGACGGCTCAGGCGGCGCGACCCGCTGGGCAGCCGTCCGGCGGGCCGCCGGCATCGGGTGGGTCTGGGGCTTCGGCTACTTCCTTGCAGGGCTTTGGTGGATCGGCTCCGCCTTCCTGGTCCAGGCGGACGTCTTCGCCTGGCTGATGCCGTTCGGCGTGCTCGGGCTGCCGGCTCTGCTGGCGATCTTCATGGCCGTCGGGTTCGGGCTTGCGCGCCTCCTCTGGTCACCCTCCGGCTGGCGCATCTTCGCCTTCGCGTTCGGGATGACAGCCGCCGAATGGCTGCGCGGCCACGCCCTGACGGGCTTCCCCTGGAACACGCTCGGCATGGCGCTGGGCCAGAACCCCTGGCTCATGCAATCCGCCTCGATCCTCGGCCTGTATGGCCTGACCGCCCTTGCCACGCTCCTCCTCGCCGCCCCGGCGACGCTCTGGACGGGAGAGACGAGGGCGGAGCGGATCGGACCGCTCTCCTGTGCCGCCCTGGTCCTTCTGGCGCTGGCCGGATGGGGAGCCTGGCGCCTCTCCGAGCCAACTCCTGCCGGCGTGGCTGGCGTGCAGTTGCGGATCGTGCAGCCGAACCTCGCGCAGGACGCCAAGTTTCACGCCGGCCGCGGGCCCGAGATCCTGCGCCACTATCTCGAACTCAGCGGGCGTCCGTCCGCACCTGACACGGCGCCCCCCACCCACATCGTCTGGCCGGAATCCGCCTTCCCGTTCCTGCTCCACCGCGAGCCCGCCGCGCTCGGCATGATCGCCGACGCGCTGCCGCGCGGCGCCGTCCTGATCACCGGGGCGGCCCGCAGCAGCGGCGAGGGAGGCACGACCCGCTACTTCAATGCCATCCAGGTCGTCGGCGATACGGGAGCGGTGCTGGCGAGCTACGACAAGGTGCACCTGGTGCCCTTCGGCGAGTATGTCCCGGAACTCCTGGAGCAGGCGCTACGCGCGATCGGGATCCGGGAATTCGTCGCGATACCCGGCGGCTTCACGGCCGGGGAGCGACACACCGCCTTCTCCGTGCCGGGCATGCCGGCTGTCGCCGGAAGCGTCTGCTACGAGGCGATCTTTCCGGGAGAGACGATGCCTCCGGGGCCTCGCCCTGGGCTGATCCTGAACGTCACCAACGATGGCTGGTTCGGCGACACGCCGGGCCCCCGCCAGCACTTCGCCCAGGCGCGGCTACGGGCCGTGGAACGGGGCATCCCCCTGATCCGGGCCGCCAATACGGGCATCTCCGCCGTGGTCGATCCGTATGGGCGGATAACAGCCTATCTCCCGGTCGGACGCGAAGGCGTCATCGATACGACGCTTCCAACCGTTGCAAACGTCACAGTTTTCGACGATGTCGGAAGTCTCATCTTCGCCGGGCTCTGTTCGGTGTTTCTCCTGGCCGCTCTGATTGGCTTGCGGCGTCGTCCACGCTAGTGGCACCGATGCCACAAGCTCCTGGGCGCCGGGCTGCGAGTAAAGGAGGCTGCCGGCATGATCAAAGCGCCGAACGATGTTGACAGGCAGGTCGGCAGCCGCGTTCGGATGCGGCGCATGCTCATCGGCATGAGCCAGGAAAAACTCGGCGATGCTCTCGGGCTGACTTTCCAGCAGGTTCAGAAATACGAGAAGGGCACCAATCGGATCAGCGCGAGCCGGCTCCAGCAGATCTCGCAGGTTCTCGGGGTGTCCATCGAGTTCCTGTACGGAAACGAGAACGCACCCTCCGCCGGTTCTCCGCAGGGCTTTTCCGACACGCCCCGGGCGGATTACGACGCCGACCTCCTGACTTCCGACGGCCTGAAGCTCCTGCGGGCGTACCGGGAGATCAAGGATCGGAAGGTCCGGCGACGCCTTGTCGACTTGGCCCAGGCCCTGGCGGAGCGGGGCGGCGACGAGGACGATCGTTCGTCATAGCGAACGCGTTCGCTTGACCGGGCTCGCCTCGGATGCGAGAAGCCGCGTTCAGCTGACAACCGGTCGGAGCGAACGTGACGCGGGCCAACTACCTCTTCACCAGCGAATCGGTCTCCGAAGGCCATCCCGACAAGGTATGCGACCGGATCTCGGACGAGGTCGTCGACGCATTCTTCCACGCGGGGGCCAAGGAAGGGCTCGATCCCTGGGGCATCCGCGCCGCCTGCGAGACGCTGGCGACGACCAACCGCGTTGTCATCGCAGGTGAATACCGCGGTCCGGCGAGCGTGGACGAGGCCGTGATCGCGGACCTCACCCGCAAGGCCATCAAGGACATCGGCTACGAGCAGGACGGGTTTCACTGGGAGAACGCCCAGATCGAGGTCCTCCTGCACGGGCAGTCGTCGGACATCGCCCAGGGCGTGGACGCCGCCGGCAACAAGGATGAGGGCGCGGGCGACCAGGGCATCATGTTCGGCTATGCCTGCCGCGAGACGCCCGAGCTCATGCCGGCCCCGATCTTCTACGCGCACAAGATCCTTCGCGACCTCACGGCTGCCCGCAAGTCGGGCCAGGGCCCCGCTGCGGTGCTCGGCCCCGACGCCAAGAGCCAAGTCACGGTCGAGTATCGCGACGGCAAGCCGGTCGGCGTGACCCAGATCGTCCTCTCGACCCAGCACCTCGATCCGAACCTCTCGTCCGAGGACGTGCGGGGCATTGTCGAGCCCTATATCCGCAAGGCGCTGCCCGAAGGCTGGATCTCCGGCTCGACCGTCTGGCACGTGAACCCGACCGGCAAGTTCGTGATCGGCGGCCCCGACGGCGATTGCGGCCTCACCGGACGCAAGATCATCGTCGACACCTATGGCGGTGCGGCCCCGCATGGCGGCGGCGCCTTCTCCGGCAAGGATCCGACGAAGGTGGACCGCTCGGCGGCCTACGCGGCCCGCTACCTCGCCAAGAACGTCGTCGAGGCCGGCCTCGCGGATCGCTGCACCATCCAGCTTTCCTACGCGATCGGTGTCGCCAAGCCGCTGTCGATCTATGCCGACCTGACGGGCGCGCAGGTCGATCCCGGCAAGCTCGAGAAGACCCTGATGGAGATCATGGATCTGTCTCCGCGCGGGATCCGCTCGCATCTCGACCTGAACAAGCCGATCTACGCCCGCACCTCGGCCTATGGTCATTTCGGCCGCACCCCGGACGAGGATGGCGGCTTCTCCTGGGAGCGGACCGACCTCGCGGCCGAGCTGCGCTCGGCGCTGTCGTAACCCGGCCAGGACCGTGACGGCCGGGCCGGAGGCGCCCGGCTCCTTCTTCGGGCGGCGCAAGGGCAAGGCGCTCAGGGCAGGACAGTCCGAGCGCGTGGAGCACATGCTGCCGCAGCTGCGCGTGCCGATACCGGCCGGCGGCGCCGCTGAAATCCCGATGAGCGGGTGCACCCCGCTCATCGATCCCCGAAAGCTGTTTTCCGCACCCCCCGCCGAGGTCTGGCTCGAGAGCGGGTTTGGCGGCGGCGAGCATCTCGCGCATCAAGCGCGGTCCCACCCGGATATCGGGTTCATCGGGGTGGAGCCGTTCGTGAACGGGGTCGCCAAGCTCCTCGGCGCGATCGCCGACGAGAGGCTCTCCAACATCCGCATCTGGGACGATGACGCGACCCAGTTGCTGCCGGTCCTGACCCCGGCAAGCCTCGACCGGGTCTACATCCTCTATCCGGACCCATGGCCGAAGCGGCGTCAGCGGAAGCGGCGTTTCGTCTCGGACGAGACCCTGGCCGCGCTCGCGCGGGTCATGCGGCCGGGTGCGGAACTCCGCTTCGCCACCGATATCGACGACTACGCAGGCTGGGTGCTTGCCCGCATTGCCCGCTCCCCGGATTTCGCCTGGGAAGCCACGGCACCGGGGGATTGGCGATGCTCCTGGCCGGGCTGGCCGAGCACGCGCTACGAGCAGAAGGCCCGACGCGAAGGCCGGTCCTCCGCCTACCTCACGTTTCGTCGGCTCTGACGCCGCGGCGTCCGGCCGCACTCTTGTTGGGGCCGTTCAGCACAAGCAAGGCCCGCCGGGCGGCCGAGCGGGAAATCGCATCGAAGGGTGGGTCGAGGGGACCTTCCTTGGGGGCGGGAAGCAGCGGGTGGCGCATGCCGAGCAGCGCCCGCACGGTGCGCCACGACCAGTTGTTCGCCTTCCCGATCACCACCACCCGCGCATCGTCGCGCTCTCGGAAAGCCCCTTCGACCAGGGATACGGGGAGCCCCGCGAGAAGCGCGACCGCGAAGATCGCCTCCGCGGCTGCGCCTTTTCGCGCCAGAGAGGCGACATCCGCCTCGGAGAGCGTGCGCTTCTCCGAGATCCGGCCGAGATGGTCCTGCGCGGCCGCATAATCGAACCCGACAGGCGCGACGGAAGCCGGGCGTTCCGGAGGAACGACGAGCTGAAGCTCGAAGCGGGCCCTGGCGCCCTCCTTCGCGAGCGCCACGAGGCGGCGGACCTCGTCGTTGCTCAGGTCGCTGCGGGCGCCGAGGAGATCCTGAAGGGCGTCGTCTTCGCGCGATCGCTCCAGGAGTTCCTCCTTGCCGAGCGGCGAGAAGCGGGCGCCAGCATTCGCGGCAATCGCCCGCCGCACGCCGCCGTCCCCCTGCGTGACCAGAACGTCCGTGACGAGTTCCGACACCATCGGGCGCTCGCAGATCGCCGCCATGTGCTCCGGCCCACGCAGCACCGCCGCTTCGATAAGATCCTGGTCGGTGAGTTGCCGCGAGCGGGCAAGCATCGGCCGCGCGACCACGATTTGCGCGTCCAGGGCCAGCGCACGGGTGACATTCGGCGGGGATCTGGCGAGGTCGGCAAGGCGGTCGGCGAGGCTGGCCTTGGCGGCCATCGGAACGGCGGCCGTCAAGCGGCCGAGCACGTCATCGAAAAGCCCGATCTGCTCGCCGTCGAAGCGCTCGGCGTCCCTGACGTACAGGTCCGCGATCTTCGCGAGCGTGCGTTCGCACGCGGGCGCCGAGCGCTGCGCGATCGTGCCTTCGAGATCCCAGAGGAAGTGCGAAACACCTGTCACGTCCGGCAGGGTAGAGCGGACTTCCTCACCATCGCGTTAGCCGTGTTCCAAGCGGTCTGTGGACGGCGGGCGCCTCGCTTTGAACCCTAAGACTCGCCCGGGATATAGTGACCACAGGGTGATTCGCATCGAACCTCGGGGGCGCCTGCCCGCGGCGCTCGGCCTGTTTCAGACACCCGGAACTCGGACGATATGCCCAATTTGATCTACGATCCTGCCCGGTCCGAACATCCACTGGACGTCGTCGAGCGCCTCGCCTCGATGAAGGAGTGGAGCTTCGATCGCGCCGAGATGGACGAGATGTCGGTCTCGGTATCCGGGCGCTGGGCCGAGTACCACGTCGCCTATACCTGGATCGAGAACGTCGAGGCGCTTCATGTCGCCTGCGCGTTCGATCTCAAGGTTCCTGACCGTCGGCGAAGCGAGATCCTGCAACTGATCTCCTTCGCCAACGAGCAGCTCTGGGTCGGGCATTTCGATCTCTGGACGTCGGAGAACGTCGTCATGTTCCGGCATGCCCTGCTGCTGTCGGGCGGAGCGGAACCTACGCATGGCCAGTGCGAGATCCTGCTGAAGGCCGCCGTGGACGCGTGCGAGCGCTATTATCAAGCCTTCCAGTTCGTGCTCTGGGCCGGCAAGAGCGCGAAGGAGGCGATCGAGGGCGTGCTCTTCGTGACCGAAGGCGAGGCCTGACCGGATCGTGGCTTGATCCGGCTGGCGCTTGGTGCCAACCGGAGAGGATGAGCAACGGGACCGACAACCAATCCGAGCTCCCTCATTCCCTGCTGCTCGTGGGCGCAGGCAAGATGGGGGGCGCCATGCTCGAAGGATGGCTCGCGAAGGGCCTCGATCCGGCGCGCCTGACCGTCCTCGACCCGCATCCCTCTCCGTCGCTTCTCGACTTCGCGGGGACGACCGGTCTTCGCCTCAATCCCGACCCGGCCCGCATCAGTGAGCCCGAGGTTCTGGTCCTCGGCATCAAGCCGCAGGCGCTGACCGAAGCGGCGCCCGGCATCTCGCGCTTCGCCGGCCCCGCGACGCTCGTCATCTCGATACTGGCCGGCAAGACCGTTGCCGACCTGACCCGAGCCCTGCCGAATGCCGCCGCGATCGTGCGGGCGATGCCGAATCTTCCCGCGTCGATCGGGCGCGGAGCGACGGGCGCCTTTGCGAGCTCTTCCGCCACCGATCGCCAGCGCAGCCTCACCCAGGCCCTGCTGTCCGCGGTCGGCGTGGTCGAATGGATCGACCGCGAGGAGTGCATCGACGCCGTAACGGCCGTGTCGGGCTCCGGGCCAGCCTATGTCTTCCACCTTGCGGAGTGCCTGGCCGAGGCGGGCCGCGAGGCGGGCCTCGAGGCCGGCGTCGCAGAGCGCCTGGCGCGCGAGACGATCATCGGCGCGGCCGAACTCCTGTCCGGGTCGGGCTTGGATCCCGCGGTCCTGCGGCAGAACGTGACCTCGCCCGGAGGCACGACCGCCGCCGCGCTCGACGTCCTGATGGCTGCGGACGGAATGGGGTTCCTCATGCGGCGCGCCGTTCAGGCTGCGAAGCGGCGCGCGGGCGAACTCTCGGGCTGAGCACCCCTTAAGCGGAGGCGGTCCGGGCACTACAATAGGCAGCAATCGCAAGGGAGCATGTTGAAGATGTCCGACACGATGCAGCCAGGCGCCTCCGGCTCCGCCTTCGCGACGGCTGCCGCGGCCGCGAGCAGCGCCAAGGAACAGGCTTCCCAGGCACCGGTGCCAGGCGGCAACAAGCGCGAGCAGGTCGTCGAGGCGCTGATGCGGCTCGCCGCGGAACAGCCCTGGGACGACATCGAACTGGCCGATGTCGCGCGCGAGGCCGGACTGACCCTCTCCGAGATGCGCGACCTCTTCCCCTCGAAGGGCGCCATCCTCGAGGGGTTCACGCGGATGATCGACAAGAAGGTCATCGACAGCACCACGCAGGATCTCGCCGGGGAGCCCGCGCGCGAACGTGTCTTCGACGTGTTCATGCGGCGGCTCGACGCCATGGCGCCCCACAAGCGCGCGCTACGCCGGATCGGCTACGCGATGCGGTCGGACCCGCTCTCGATGGCGGCGCTCAACCGCTCCGCCCTGAACTCCATGCGCTACATGCTGGCGGCAGCCGGAGTTCCGACCGAGGGCTCGCTCGGCTTCGTGAAGCTCCAGGGCAGCGTGATCGCGCTCGCGAACGTGATGGAGACCTGGTTCGACGACGACGATCCGACCCAGGCGAAGACCATGGCGCGTCTCGACCGCGAGCTGACGCGCGGGGAGCGCATCCTGGAACGCGCCGACGATGTCCGGAGGCTCACTGCGCCTCTGCGGGCCATAGGGCACGCGCTGTTCGACGGCGGCCGCCGGGTGCGCCGGCGGGGGGATCGATCGGCAGACCGCGAGGAAGGCGAGGGCGAATCGCGCGATCCGGCCGCTGCGATCTGAGTGCGCAAAGGCATGAGCGAGAACCTGCGCCCGGGCCAGATCGCGTTCGGGGACTTCCTGAAGGTCGACATTCGTGTCGGCCGGATCATCCGGGCCGAACCCTTTCCGGAGGCGCGGAAGCCCGCAATCAGGCTCCTCATCGATCTCGGGCCGGAATTCGGCGAGCGGAAATCCTCGGCCCAGATCACGCGCCACTACCGCCCGGAAGAGCTGGTCGGCCGGCAGGTGCTCTGCGTGGTCAACTTCCCGCCCCGGCAGATCGGCCCGATGCTGTCGGAGGTGCTGACGCTGGGCGTGCCAGACGAGGACGGCGAGGTGGTCCTGATCACCCCCGACCAGAACGTGCCGGTCGGCGGCCGCCTCTTCTGAGGCTCAGGCCGGTATCCGCACGGAGGCGCGCAAACCTCCGAGCGGGCTATCGCTCAGCGTGACGTCGCCTCCATGAGAGCGGGCGATGTCGCGCGCGATCGCAAGGCCCAGCCCTGACCCGCTCTCGTCCTGGTTGCGCGCCTCGTCGAGGCGCACGAAGGGCTTGAAGACCTCCTCGCGAGCCTCGGGCGGAATGCCAGGGCCATCGTCGTCGACATGGACGGTGAGCCAGCGCCCTTCGTGATGCGCCGTGATGGCGATGTGCTCCCCATGGCGGGCAGCATTCGACAGGAGGTTGAACAGGAGGCGCTTGAACGCGTCGACCCGCAGCGTCACGCGGGGGTCGCCGACGATCTCCAGGCTCGTTTCCTGTCCCGAACGCTCCGCATCGCTTCGCAGCTCGGACAGGAGCTGCGTCAGATCCACCGTCGCCGCCTGCTCGCCGAAATCGCCCCGGGCGAAGGCGAGATATCCCTCGAGCATCCGGCCCATCTCGTCGATGTCCCGGCGAAGGTCCTCCACCTCCGGCGTCTGGTCGAGGAGCGCGAGCGACAGGCGAAACCGCGTCAGGATGGTCCGCAGGTCGTGGCTGACGCCATTCAGCATGGTCGTCCGCTGGTCCATGGCCCGCTCGATCCGGCGCTTCATCTCCAGGAAGGCATGCCCCGCCTGGCGCACCTCGCGCGCGCCGCGCGGCCTGAACTCGATTTCGCGCCCGCGCCCGAAATCCTCCGCCGCGATCGCGAGCTTCTGGATGGGTCGGATCTGATTCCGCAGGAACAGGATCGCGACGGCGAGCAGGATCAGGGAGGTCCCGACCATCCAGACGAGGAAGATGTGCGAGTTCGACGCGTAGGCCTGGCTCCGCCGCGCGAAGACGCGCAGGACCGTTCCTTCCTTCAGGAGAATGCGGATCTCGATGAACGAGGATCGGCCGACGGTGTCGATCCAGAATGGGCGCCCGATCTGGCGCCTGATCTCGTCCGAGAGGGCCTCGTCCAGGAGCGAGAAGAATGGCGGGGGCAACGGCGAGGGAAGGTTCACGCCCTCCAGGATCTCGACGTTGAGGTTCAGCCGCTCCGCCGCGATGCGCGACAGCTGATCGGCCGTGATCGCCCGCGGGAAATTCTCGTGAACATCGATCAGGGCGGCGATGTCGGCCGTCACGGCAGCCGAGAGGCGCTGCGTCACGAGTTGCCAGTGCCGCTCCATGAACACGTAGGCGACGACCGACTGGAGCAGCACGAAAGGCGTGATGATGATGATCAAGGACCGGGCATAGAGCCCTTTCGGCAGTTGCCGCGCGAAATAGCGCACGACCCGCCGGACGAATTCCCGCAGGGCGGCACGAGGCTGCTCGAGCAGGGCCGACGCGCTCATGGTCAGTCCGTCACCAGCCGGTAGCCGATGCCGCGCACGGTCTGCAGGTAGACCGGGTTGGCCGGATCGAGCTCGATCTTGCGGCGCAGCCGGTTGATCTGGACGTCGACCGCCCGGTCGTTCGCCCCGTTGCCGTTGGTCCCGGAGAGCTCCTCGCGCGCCACCTCGCCCCCGAACCGATGCCCGAGGATGCTGAGGATCTCCCGCTCCCGCTCCGTGATCCGGATCGGCTCGCCGTGGCGTCGCAACTCGCCCCTGTCGAGCCGGAAGGTGAAGGGTCCGAAGCGGACGAGGTCGGGACCGACCGAGCCTGGTTCGGCACTCGGGCCCGCGCGCCGCAGCATGTTGGCGATCCGAAGAAGCAGCTCGCGCGGTTCGAAGGGCTTCGCGAGGTAATCGTCGGCTCCGATCTCCAAGCCCTCGATGCGGTCATTCGCGTCGGAGCGCGCCGTCAGCATCAGCGTCGGGATGGGCGAGTCCGCACGAACCCGGCGCAGGAACTCGAACCCTGTCTCGCCCGGCATCATGACGTCGAGCACCATCGCGTCGAACACGACGCTGCCGGACTTCGCCCGCGCCTCCGCCGCGCTCGCCGCGGTGGTGACGCGGTAGCCGTTCTCGCCGAGGAAGCGCGAGAGGAGATCCCGAAGTCGCCGGTCGTCGTCGACAACGAGGATATGCGGTGCGTGGTCCGGCGGTTCGCTGCGCGGGGCGCTCATGCCCCAAGCTTAGCGCCCGAGAGCTGCTTTCGCACCTTTGCCCGCTCGACCGGGTCCAGCATGCCGATGAGGAAACGGGAGACCACCGCCTCCGCCTCCTCGCCCTCGAGCGCGCGGGCGATCCGCTTCGTCTGGAGTCGCGCCATCCGAAGCGCCAGTTCCCGGCCCGCCTCCGTCGCCCACAGCAGGCGCTGCCGGCGGTCGGTCTGCCCCGCCCGCTGGACGATGTAGCCCTTCTCGATGAGCTCCTTGAGCACGCGATTGAGGCTCTGCTTCGTGATCTTCAGGATGTCCAGCAGTTCCGCGATCGTCATGCCGGGCCGCCGCGTGACGAAATGGAGAACGCGGTGATGCGCCCGCCCGAACCCGTATTCGGCGAGAATGCGATCCGGATCGCTGACGAAGTCGCGATAGGCGAAGAAGAATAGCTCGATGAGTGCGTAGGCCGGGTCGACCTCCGCCTTCTCCGCCTTGGCGACAGCGCCGCTCGAGACAGTGGCCTCGGCCAAATCTAACCCTCGATACGTCAGCTTCGTTGACATATCCCAGGGGCAGGATTAGCCGTCAACTCACCGAAATAAGAACGCGGGACAGCGGATATTTCGGAGGAGACAAGGATGAGTTTGCCCTTCGATCAGCGCGACGGATGGATCTGGTTCAACGGCCAGCTCCTGCCCTGGAAGGACGCGAAGCTCCACGTATTGTCACACGGCCTCCACTACGCATCCTCGGTATTCGAGGGCGAGCGCGCCTATGGCGGCGTGATCTTCAAGTCGCGCGAGCATTCAGAGCGTTTCCGCCGTTCGGCTCAGATCCTCGACTTCGAGATCCCCTACAGCGTCGAGGAACTGGACGCCGCGAAGGCGCTCGTCGTGGAGAAGAACGGCAACCCCGACGTCTATGTCCGCCCCGTCGCCTGGCGCGGGTCGGAGATGATGGCGGTTGCCGCGCAGAACGCGACCGTCAACGTCGCCATCGCGGTCTGGCCCTGGCCCAGCATGTTCGACATCAACGAGAAGATGAAGGGCATCCGCCTCGACATCGCCGAGTATCGTCGCCCGGATCCGCAGACCGCGCCGTCCTCCTCCAAGGCAGCCGGCCTGTACATGATCTGCACGATCTCCAAGCACGCCGCAGAGCGGAAGGGTTATGCGGACGCCATGATGCTCGACTGGCAGGGCCGCGTGGCGGAGTGCACCGGCGCGAACATCTTCTTCACGCGGGATGGCGCCCTGCATACGCCGATCGCGGATTGCTTCCTCGACGGCATCACGCGGCGCACGGTGATCGATCTTGCGCAGCGCCGGGGCCTTGAAGTGATCGAGCGCCGGATCCTGCCGGAGGAGTTGTCCAGCTTCAACGAGTGCTTCATCTGCGGCACCGGAGCCGAGGTAACGCCGGTTTCCGAGATCGGGCCCCACACCTTCCGGCCCGGCAACATCTCTCGCACCCTGGTCGAGGATTACGCGGCCGAAGTGCAGCCGAAGCTGGCGACCGCCTGAGACCGTAGCCCGCCCGGCATCGCCGGGCGGGATCATTCCCGGGAGGGGAACGGATCACCGGCGCGCGGCGTTCATGGCGAGAACAATCCATGAACGAGCGTTACATGAGCCAAACCGCCCGAAAGACGGACCGGCACCCGGATCCGGCAGAAATCCGCAACCCGAAGATCGACCCTGCCGAGGCCGAGGCGTCCAACCGGATCAAGGATCCCGACGACTGGGTCACGGGCCACGAACCCATGACCGGCGCCCAGGCGTCCTACCTGAAGACGCTCTCCGAACAGGCCCACGATCCCGAGGCCTACGAGCCGGATCTCGACAAGGCAGAGGCGTCGAAGCGCATCGATCAGCTTCGGGGCGAGACCGGCCGCTGAGGAATTTCGTTCAGCAACCTTTCGCGCAAGCTATGCAGAGCGCTTGAGTCAGCCTTGAACTCACACCATATCTGTCATGTGCGGCCAGTCCGCCACCAGAGAGATAGGGGAATGACGGAACGCTTCAACTCACTCGCCCGCGTCGCCGCGATCGCGGCGCTTGCGGCAGCGCTGGCCGCTCCGGTCGCCGAGGCGAAAGTGGGCGGCGGCTCGAGCTTCGGCTCGCGCGGCTCGCGCACCTGGAGCGCTCCACCTTCGACCGCGACGGCGCCCCGCACCGGGCAGCCCATGCAGCGGACGGAAACGCCGAATGTCGGCGCACAGCAGCGGCCCGGGATGGGCGCCGCAGCCGCCAACCAGGGACGCCGCTTCGGTGGTCTCGGCACCGGCCTGATGGCGGGGCTGCTGGGAGCCGGCCTGTTCGGCATGCTGTTCGGCGGCGGCTTCTTCAGCGGCCTCGCTGGCCTCGCATCGATCTTCGGCCTCCTCATGCAGGTCGCGCTGATCGGCGGGCTCATCTGGCTGGCCATGCGCTTCTTCCGGCGGCGTAGCGAGCCTGCGATGGCCGGGGCGGGCGCAGCACCCTATGCCCGCTCGGCGCTCGGCGGCGCCATGCCGGGCGCAGCCTCCGGCGGCGGGAGTTCACGCCCCGCAGCGGGCCCGGTGCAGATCGGCCAGAACGACTACCAGGCCTTCGAGCGGGCGCTGCACGACATCCAGACGGCCTATGGCCGCGAGGATATGCAGGCGCTCAGCTACATGGCGACGCCAGAGATGGTCCGGTATTTCGGGTCCGATCTCGAGGCGAACCGCTCGCAGGGCGTGCGCAACGCGGTCTCCGACCCGAAGCTGCTCCAGGGCGACCTTGCCGAAGCGTGGCGCGAAGGCTCGACCGAGTACGCCACCGTGGCGATGCGGTTCTCGCTGATCGATACGACCCTGGATCGGAACAGTGGGCGGATCGTCTCGGGAGACCCGCGGACGCCGCAGGAATCGACCGAGCTTTGGACGTTCCAGCGCGACAACGGCGGCAAGTGGCTGTTGTCGGCAATCCAGCAGACGGCCTGACCGGCCGTTCGAGACTGAACCAGGACCGGCGCTTTGCGGCGCCGGTTTTTTTGCATCCGCGCCTAGCTGCGGGCAAAGAAAAAGGCCGCTCTTGCGAGCGGCCCAAGTCTAGGGAGGAAACGCCCAAGGAGGGCATACAACATCGCGGCAGGGCCGCTCTGTTGCGATGCACAAGATAGGTCAGCCTCCCTGACGTTGCAAGGGCAGACCGCTTGCAGCGGTGCATAAATTTCCAGGGATCCGCCTGGGCCGGCGCAAGCGTGGCAGAATGACCACAGGCTCAACGACAGCGGAACTCGACCGCCGGCCCCCGGTTCACCCTCCACAACCACACGCAGGAGGACGACGAATGGAGGTCGTTCAAGATTTCCCCCGATCGGGAAGTCCGGCACCACGCCCGCCGAACCCGGGCCACGAACCCATCCCGGGCGGCAACATTCCGACCGAAGTTCCGCCTACGGAGCCGGACGAGATGCCCGATATCGGGCCGACAGGACCGCGCAGCCCCTACCCCGTGAACGACCCGGGGATCACCGACCCGCTCGGGCCGGGCTCGGAGCCGGATTATCTGCCCGGCCGGCCGACGAGCCCGATGCAGGTGTAGTCGGCTGAACGTCAGTGATCGCCCTGGGACGATCTCACGTCCCGGGGCGAATTCAGGATCTCGAGAAGCGAGTTGGCGATGTGGCGGGCCTCCTCGTCGGACAGCCGCAGCACGAACGGGGGCAGCGGACCCGATTGCAGCGCCACCACAGGCTCGCCCCGCTCATCGGTGCCGACGTCCACGGTCGGGCTCTCCAGTTCCAGGAAGTCGTCCTCGCCGTAAGCCTCGCCGTCGTCATCAGGGTCGATCCGCAACAGCATCTGCCCGAGCGCAAGGATCAGGGATTGCGCCGTGCCCGCGTCCATAACCACAGCCGTCGTGTTGTCGTTCTTCTCGAACGCGAGTTGGATGTTGTCGCCTTCGAGCGTGACGGAAATTCCTGCCATAACGGTCCCGTTGAGAACTGCTCTCTATATAGGATAGGGCAAGCTCCGGTGTGAGGGTTCATCAGGGAACCGGTAAACGGCACCTGCGCGCTCTTGACCAGAACTCAATCCAAGTACCCCTCATGCGCCTGACCCCGAGCGAGCTTCTCGACCGGCTACGCCAGCAAGGTATCGCGGCCGAGACCCACGAACACCCGGCTGTCTTCACGGTGGCCGAGTCCCGTCCGCTGAAGCAGGCGATCCCCGGCGCGCACTCGAAGAACCTGTTCCTCAAGGACCGTAAGGGCCGCTTGTTCCTGGTCCTCGCGCAGCACGAGACCGAGATCGACCTCAAGCGCCTTCATGAGACCATCGGCGCTTCCGGCCGCTTGTCCTTTGGATCAGCAGAACTGCTGCGCGAGGTGCTGGGCGTCGAGCCCGGCTCGGTGACGCCGTTTTCGGTGGTGCATGACCGGGCGGGCCGGGTGACGGTGATCATCGACGAGACCCTCGTCGGAGCCGACCGCGTGAACTTCCACCCGCTCGTGAACACGATGACGACGGGACTGTCCCCTGCCGACCTGCTGGCCTTCCTCCGTTCGACAGGGCATGAGCCTGTGATCCGCAAGCTTCCGGCGCCGGCCAAGGTTTGCACGACCGACGCAGCGCTCCCATTTTCCTGAGACAGACCAGTCGAGGCATCGATGCTCGCCGAAGGCCCCCAAACCCCGGACAACCTCATCAAGGACACGACCACGAACGGCTTCCGCCAGGACGTGATCGCCGAATCGATGAACCAGCCCGTGCTCGTCGATTTCTGGGCCCCGTGGTGCGGGCCCTGCAAGCAGCTGACGCCGATCATCGAAAAGGCCGTGAAGGCCGCCGGCGGGAAGGTGAAGCTCGTCAAGATGAACATCGACGAGCATCCGCAGATCGCCGGGCAACTCGGCATCCAGTCGATCCCGGCCGTCTACGCGTTCGACCGCGGCCAGCCGGTCGACGGGTTCATGGGCGCGCTGCCCGAGAGCCAGGTGAAGGCCTTCATTGAGCGCCTCGTGGGTCCGGGGAGCGCGGGCGCGGACGAACTGCTGGCGGAGGCGGCCGAGCGGGTGAAGGCCGGGGACGTGACGGGCGCGGCCGAGCTGTACGCGGCAGTCCTGGCCGAGGATCCCGAGAACGTCACCGCGATCGCGGCTCTCGCCAAGCTCCATGTGGACCTGAAGGATTTCGAGGGTGCCCGTCGCTTCCTCGACATGGTGCCGGCCGGGAAGGCCGGGCACGCGGATGTGGCGGCCGCACGCGCGGCGCTGGAGCTCGCGGAGCAGGCCGAGTCGCTCGGTGATCTCGGCGAGCTCGAGCGGCGGATCGCGGCCAACCCGGACGATCACCAGGCCCGCTTCGACCTCGCGCTCGGCCTGAACGCCCGCAACCGCCGCGAGGCGGCGGTCGATCAGCTCCTCGCCATCTTCAAACGCGAGCGCGGCTGGAACGACGACGCCGCCCGCAAGCAGTTGGTCCAGTTCTTCGAAGCCTGGGGTCCCATGGACCCGGCCTCGATCGCCGGCCGACGGAAGCTCTCCTCGATGCTGTTCTCCTGACCACTCTTTCCCGGGGCGCTCCATGAACGTGACCTACGAGGGCCCACAGGATCTGCCGGACACCATCCCGGTCTTTCCGCTCGCGGGCGCGCTGCTTCTTCCGCGTGGGCAGATGCCGCTCAACATCTTCGAGCCCCGCTACCTCGCCATGGTGGACGCGGTGCTGGGCGGCTCGCGGCTGATCGGAATGATCCAGCCGCGCGATCCTGACGAGGCGGGCTCGGCGCCGGAACTCTACGATGTCGGCTGCGTCGGTCGCCTTGTGCAGTTCGCCGAGACGGGTGACGGCCGCTACCTGATCTCGCTGACCGGGGTCGCACGGTTCGAGATCCTCGGCGAGATCAATACGCGAGAACCCTTCAGGCAGTGCCGGGTGTCCTTCGAACGCTTCTCGGGGGATTTTCGCGCGCGCGCCGGCGAGGACTCCGTCGATCGCGCGGCAGTGCTTACGGCCCTGAGATCATTCACCGAGGCGACAGGCCTCAAGATGGACTGGGAAGGCATCGAGCGGACGCCGAACGAGGCGCTGGTGAACGCGCTCTCGATGCTGGCGCCCTTCGGCGGGCGCGAGAAACAGGCCTTGCTGGAGGCTCCCGACCTGAAGAGCCGCGCCGAGATGCTCGTTGCTCTGACGGAGATCGAGCTGGCCAAGACCGGCTCGACGACGCAATCCACCCTGCAATAGGAGCCCGCCATGGCCGACGAAACCGGCGGGATCGAGCCGACGCGCATCGACCCGCGCCTTCTGGAACTCCTGGTCTGCCCCTTGACCAAGTGCCGCCTCGACTACGATGCCGAGGCGCAGGAATTGATCAGCAAGGGGGCGAAGCTCGCCTATCCGATCCGGGACGGCATTCCCATCATGCTACCGGAAGAGGCTCGCCCGCTGACGGACTAGCCGGCCTCAGCTCTGCCCGAAGCCCCAGGCCGGGTCCGAGAGCACCTCGGCGCTGTGCTGGCCGAGCCTGGGCGGAGCCGTCGGAGCGACCTGCGGCTCGCCGTTGATGACGATGGGGGTGCGCAGCATCGGCACGGTCCCGCCCTTCGCCTCCGTCTCGGGCAGATCCAGCACCATGCCCCGGTGGACGATCTGCGGGTCGGCGAAGACCTCGTCGAGCGTGTTGATCGGGCCCGCCGGAACCCCTACCCGCTCGAAACCCGCGAGCAGATCGGCCTTGGTCCAGGTGCGCGTCACCGAGGCGAGGAGCGGCACCAGCATCTCGCGATTGGCGACGCGCGCCGGGTTGGTCGAGTAATCCGGATTGTCCGCCCATTCGGTCCCGAGCAGGCCGCAGAGCTTCCGGAACTGGCTGTCGTTCCCGCAGGCGATGATGATGTAGCCGTCGCTCGCCGGGAACACCTCGTAGGGGGCGATCGAAGTGTGGGCGTTGCCGGTGCGCGGCGGCGGACGCCCTGTCAGCAGATAGACCATCGCCTGGTTGCCCATCACGGAAACCTGGGTGTCGAGCAGCGCCATGTCGATGTGGCAGCCCCGGCCGGTGAGCGTGCGACCCTGCAGGGCCGCCAGGATCGCGTTGGACGAGTACAGCCCGGTGAAGACGTCCGCGTAGGCGACCGCGGTCTTCAGCGGCTCGCCATGGGGCTCGCCGGTCAGCGACATGATCCCGCTCATGCCCTGGATCATGAAGTCGTAGCCCGGGCGATGCGCGTAGGGGCCGTCCTGGCCGAAGCCGGTGACGGAGCAATAGATGAGGCGCGGATTGAGGGCCGAGAGGCTCGCGTAGTCCAGCCCGTACTTCTTCAGGCCGCCGACCTTGAAGTTCTCGATCACGACGTCCGCATTCGCGGCGAGCTTGCGGATCGTGGCCTGTCCGTCGGGGCTCTCCAGATCCACTTCGATCGAGCGCTTGCCGCGATTGGTGGCGTTGAAATAGCCGGCGGCGAGGTGGCTGCCGTCCGGCCGGTCCACCCACGGGGGCCCCCAGCTACGGGTATCGTCCCCCGCTCCGGGCCGCTCCACCTTCACCACATCGGCACCGAGATCGGCGAGAAGCTGCCCCGCCCATGGCCCGGCCAGGATGCGGGCAAGTTCGAGGACGCGGATACCGGCGAGGGGTTTGAGCGAGGTCATGGGATCAATCAGCGCGTTTCCCCCGGGAGGGGAGGATGGCCGGGCAGAGCCCGGCCAGATGACGGGCGCGGGCGCGCCCGCGCGGTTCCGGGTTCCTAGAAGAACGCCTGCAGGCCGGTCTGGGCGCGACCGAGGATCAGCGCATGCACGTCGTGCGTGCCCTCGTAGGTGTTCACCGTCTCAAGGTTCTGGGCGTGCCGCATCACATGGTACTCGCCCATAATGCCGTTGCCGCCGTGCATGTCGCGGGCAATGCGGGCGATGTCGAGCGCCTTGCCGCAATTGTTGCGCTTCACGAGGGAGATCATCTCCGGCGCCATCCGACCCTCGTCGAAGAGGCGGCCGACCCGCAGCGAGCCCTGCAGCCCGAGCGCGATCTCCGTCTGCATGTCGGCGAGCTTCTTCTGGACGAGCTGCGTCTGGGCGAGCGGCCGGTTGAACTGCTTGCGATCCAGCGTGTACTGGCGTGCCCGGTGCCAGCAATCCTCGGCCGCGCCCATGGCGCCCCAGGAAATGCCGTAGCGGGCGCGGTTGAGGCAGCCGAACGGCCCCTTCAGGCCCGAGACGTTCGGCAGGAGCGCGTCCTCGCCCACCTCGACCTCGTCCATGACGATCTCGCCCGTGACCGAGGCGCGCAGGCTCAGCTTGCCCTGGATCTTCGGCGCGGACAGGCCCTTCATGCCCTTCTCGAGCACGAAGCCGCGGATCTGGTCGCCATGCGCGGCCGACTTCGCCCAGACGACGAACACGTCGGCGATCGGCGCGTTCGAGATCCAGGTCTTGGCGCCGGAGATCTTGTAGCCGTTGGCCGTCTTCACGGCGCGGGTCTTCATGCCGGCAGGATCGGAGCCGGCATCGGGCTCGGTCAGGCCGAAACAGCCGACCCACTCGCCCGAGGCGAGCTTCGGCAGGTACTTCTTGCG
This sequence comes from Enterovirga sp. CN4-39, assembly GCF_049446235.1. Classification (NCBI taxonomy): domain Bacteria; kingdom Pseudomonadati; phylum Pseudomonadota; class Alphaproteobacteria; order Hyphomicrobiales; family Methylobacteriaceae; genus Enterovirga; species Enterovirga sp. CN4-39. Next base: position 81,847 of record NZ_JBMSEF010000010.1, read on the forward strand.
CTGGTTCTCGTCGCCATAGGCGTAGATCGGATACATGACGAGCGAGGACTGCACGCTCATCATCGAGCGGTAGCCGCTGTCGATGCGCTCGACCTCGCGCGCCACGAGGCCATAGGCGACATAGCTCGCGCCGGCGCAGCCATATTCCTCCGGCAGGGTGACGCCGAGGAGGCCGAGCTCGCCCATCGCGTTGAAGATGGAGCGGTCGGTGACCTCGTTCTGGTAGGCCTCGACGATGCCGGGCAGGAGCCGCTCCTGCGCGAATTGCCGCGCAGTGTCGCGGATGAGGCGCTCGTCGTCGGTCAGCTGGTCGTCGAGGAGGAAGGGGTCCTCCCACTGGAATCCGGACGAGGGGCTCTTCGCTGCCGCGTCGCTCTTCAGAGCCTGACTCATCTTGCATCTCCTCGTATCAGTCGCGCGGCCTTTTCCACCGGTCCGCCTCTGGGGCGCGTAATAGCGGAAGGCGATCGGGGATGCACCCGCCGCACGCCTCGATTGCGCTGTGAGTCGCAGAATCGGCGGAAGCGGGAGTCGGGGCGATTCCCTTTGATTTTCGGCCCAAATGTGGTATTCAAGAGACGTCACGCCGACCTTGTCGGCGATGTCCCAGGTCATCATCCATCGAAGGAAAGTTTGGCCTTCTGGCCGGGCGCTTCCTTGGCCTATTCGCGATGGATGTCCGTGCACCAATCCGCGGGGACTGCAATGAGACGTCTTCGCGACGGATCATCTCGATCTCCGACCGGATCAGCATATCGCTCGGCTGACGGCCGAGCGCAACAGGAGGCTTGTCCCGCATGACGACCCCGAAGAAGACCGCCACGCGCCAGGGTTTCAAGACCGGTGAGGCGGTCGTGTATCCGGCTCATGGTGTCGGCCGCATCACTGCCATCGAGGAGCAGGAGATCGCCGGCTTCAAGCTCGAACTCTTCGTTGTGTCGTTCGACAAGGACAAGATGGTCCTGCGCGTTCCGACCGCCAAGGCGGCGAGCGTCGGCATGCGCAAGCTCGCCGAGCCTGCCGAGATGCAGAAGGCGCTCGACGTTCTGACCGGCCGCGCGCGCATCAAGCGCACCATGTGGTCGCGGCGCGCCCAGGAATACGAGGCGAAGATCAATTCCGGCGACCTGATCGCCGTGGCCGAGGTGGTGCGCGACCTCCACCGCTCGGAGGCGCAGCCGGAGCAGTCCTACAGCGAGCGTCAGCTCTACGAGGCGGCGCTGGACCGCGTCACGCGCGAGCTCGCCCACGTGAACAAGATCACGGACACCGAGGCGACCAAGCTGATCGAGGCGAACCTCGCCAAGGCGCCGAAGCGGGCGAAGCCCGGCGCCGACGCGGCGGAAGCCGACGGCGACCTGCAGGACGAGGCGGCCTGAGCCGCCCGACCCACTCCCAAGAAAGCCCGGCTCTGCCGGGCTTTTTCATGTCGGGATGCGCAGTGCGGCGATGAGGGCGTCCGGGCTCGCCCAGGAATAGCGCCTGACCGGCAGTCTTTGGCCGTCCGGCAAATCCGCCTCGAGATGTTCCGCCAGCTCGCCGCCCCAACGTTCATAGGCTGCCTGCGCGGGGCGGTTCGCCTCGAGGACCGTGAGGTGCAGAGGCATCCGGCCATGCTCCTGCGGAACGCGAGCGGCGGCTTCCGCCAGGACCCGCCGGCCGATCCCCGTTCGCTTCCGGTCCGGCCGGACATGGACATTGTCAATCAGAGAGCCCCACCGCGGATCGTGGCCCGCCAGGATGCACGCGAAGGCGATGAAGTCCCTCCCGTCATCCGCCACCACGACGATCTGGTCGGGCCGGAGATCGCCCCCGAACCTCGCCTTCCACACGCCTTCGCGCTCTGCGTGGATCGCCTCGTCCAGGTAGCCGTCAGACAGCATGCCCCGATAGGCGGATTGCCAGCTCGCGATGTGCAGGGCCGCGACGGCCCGCCACTCCGCCGGATTCGGCACGCGCAAGTTCAACCCCCGACCCGTCATCCCCGCCATCATCGTGTTGTCGTCTCGACCATTTCGAGCATGTCAGCGACGGTCAGGTCCAGGGTCGGGGAGCGGCGCTTCTCGACAATGCCGCGGACCCGGACGTAGCGCCCGGTGAGCGTGGCGGCCGTGATGCCCCGGGCTTTCAGGTCGTTCCAGCGCCGGCGGGTGATGGTGACGTTGAAATCCCGCGACCAATCCCGCCCGAAATTCAGGTATGTCCGCTCCCGGCGCTCGCCGACGCTCACGATGCGGCCTTCGATGATCGCGAAGCGGCCCTCGGCGGCAGCCAATTGATCCACCGCGAGCGCGGCAATAGGCCAGCCCGCCTCCCGCCACAGCCCGGAGCGGGACCGCCGGGCCCGGGCTTCGACCTGCAGCAACTCGGGCCTGCAGAGCAGGTCGCGCTGGCCAGGATCAACGACGGCAAGTCCTTCGGAAACGAGAAGCTCGGCCACGTCGACCGGCCTCGCGCGACCGAGCTCGAGATGGACGGGAACGCGGCCCCAACGATCCGGCGGACCGAGTTCGCGGAGCATTACGGCCTCGCCGCCGAGGGTCTCCAGCCAGGCCCGCGCTCGCCGCAACGCCTCCGAGCTCTCCGCGAGACGGATATCGGCGATGCGCGCTACCCGGCCGGCCGCGAGCCGGACGTCCCCGTCCGGCGTCACGTCGGCCACGATGTCGCCGGACGGCGTTTCCTGGCACGAAAAGGCGGGCTTGGCGCCCTCAGCCCCGGCGGCAGGGCTCGCGGCGAGGAAACAGAAGAGCGCAAACCCACGCAGGATCATGCCGTCCGAGCCGTTGGTCAGACTCTCATCCTATGCTAGACCGCGCGCGCCGTGGTCCCGTAGCTCAGCAGGATAGAGCAGCGGTTTCCTAAACCGAAGGTCACAGGTTCGAATCCTGTCGGGACCACCAGGGTTTTTCGCCTGCGACGGCGTTCCGGGCGCGCGGGCGGATCAGGCCGAGCGAGCGTCCGACGCGCCGACGCGAGATGCGAAGCGGGCCAGGGCCTGCCTCAGGAACTCGTTATCGGCCGGATCCACGAAACGGACACCCTTCGACTCGCCGAGGAGGCGCACCACGCCACCGATTCGACGTCCGGAGCCGTCTTCCATCCTAAGAAGTCGCTCGGAGCCGGCCTCGAGCGTCACCACGACCATGCGATGCTGGCTCCCATGGCGCAGGAAGAGCCGCTCCAATCGGTCGAGATCGGCCTCGGCGCGCGGCCGATCCGAGAGCATGAAGAAGGTGTTGCCGCGGGAGTTGGCAAGCGCGGAGCGGAACCGCGCTATCGCTCGCACCAGCGTTTCCCTGTCTTCCTGGGACGACACCGGGTCGTGATGGTTGAACAGCGTGGGCAGCCGGTAGCGCTCCTCGAACAGGAGATGACGGCACTGCCGCTTGGTCCCCGGTGTCAGGAGGTGCTCCGGCACGCTCTGGAGGTAGCGGGGCGCCAGGAAGTTCTCGAAGTCCTCCTCGATCGCATCGGCGACCAGGGCCGGGGTCGAGAAGATCCAGTCGAACGGCCCCGACCATTGGCGCAGCCCGGCCTCTCTCAACGCCGAGGCGGCATGGCAGAAGGTCCCGATCGAGACCCATGCGCGCTGCCCGGGAAGCAGGCGCCCGAGATGCCGTCGCGCCCGCTGCATCCAGAGCTCGATTTCAACCCCCATCAGGCAGGCGAGCCTGTTGTGGCGGCTGGTCCGGTATTGGTCTCGCGCCCAGGTAGTTCCGGTGCCGGCACGCTAAGCCGCCCCACGGCGCCGGGCCGACAGCAGGCTCTTCAGGTCCGTGCCGGGGTCCGACACCTGTTCGGGCGAGGGATTGATGCCCGCCTCGAGAAGCCGCCGGGCCGCCATGTGGTCGGCCGGCCTGTTGACCGATTCCACCGACGAGAGCCGGTCTCCGGTATAGCGGAACACGGAGAAGGCGCCCGCGGCCGGATCCCCGCGCAGGATGCTGCGCTCGTCCCGGCCCGGAAGCCCGGCCATCTGGATCTTGAGCGTTCCCTGGTCGCTCCAGAACCACGGCACGCTGGCATAGGCTGCAGGGTGCCCCAGGAGGCGCTGCGCTACGCATTTCCCCTGATCCACGGCGTTCTGGACGGATTCGATCCTGACCGGCCCGGAGGCGAAGCGTGACGGGTGAGACGCGCAATCGCCGAGCGCGGAGATCGCCGGGTCGGGGGTGAGGAGGTGGGCGTCCACCGAGATGCCATTCGCGACCGGCAGCCCGGCTTCCGTGGCAAGCTCCTCGTTCGGCACAACGCCGATGCCGATCAGCACGAGGTCCGCCTCGGTTCGGCGACCGTCCAGGGTGCTGAGGCCGGTCACCCGCCCGTCGCGTCCCGCAAAGGCCTCGACGAGCGCCCCGAACTCGAACCGAATGCCTGCCGCTTCATGGACGGATTGCACGAAGGCGGCGGTTTCCGGAGAGACCGCCCGGGCCATGACGCGGTCCTGCGCCTCGTAGACGGTCACGGCCAGGCCGCGCCTGGCGGCAACCGCGGCGAATTCCAGGCCGATGAAGCCCGCGCCGATGATCGCCACGCGCGCGGCGTTCTCGAGCGCCGCCTTGATCCGGTCGGCGTCCTCCAGCCCGCGCAGGTAGAGAACGCCATCCAACTCGACGCCGGGCGCGGACAGGATGCGGTTCCGGGCGCCCGTGGCGAGAACCAGATGGTCGTAGGGGATTGTCTCGCCGGCCTGCGTGATGATCCGTGCTGCAAGCCGGTCCAGCGCCACGACCCGGTCGCCCGTACGGACCTCGATCGCGCGCTCCGCATAGAACGAGGGCGCCCGGAGCATCACGCTGGATGCGTCGGCGTCGCCCGTCAGATAGGCCTTCGAGAGCGGTGGCCGCTGGTAGGGCAGCGAGGTTTCCTCGCCGACCAACAGGACCTCGCCCTGGAATTGTCCGTCGCGGAGCGAGGCCGCGACCTGGAAGCCGGCCTGGCCGGCTCCGACGACAACGACCCTCACGGGCCCGTGCTCCCCGCCGCCGGAGAGGCTGCCTCAGCGCGGCTGCATGCGGATGGCGCCATCGAGGCGGATCGTCTCGCCGTTGAGCATCGGATTGCGGATGATCGACATCACGAGGTCGGCATATTCCTCGGGCTTGCCGAGGCGCGAGGGGAACGGCACCGAGCGGCCAAGCGAGTCCTGAACGTCCTGCGGCAGCCCGAGCAGCATGGGCGTCTCGAAGATGCCGGGCGCGATCGCGCAGACCCGGATACCGACGGGAGCGAACTCTCGGGCGGCGGGAAGCGTAAGCCCGACAATACCTGCCTTCGACGAGGCGTAGGCCGCCTGTCCGACCTGGCCCTCATAGGCCGCGACGGAAGCCGTCGAGACGATGACGCCGCGCTCGCCGCCATCGAGCGGATCGAGGCTCTGCGCGGCCGCTGCGACGAGCCGCATCATGTTGAAGGTGCCGATCAGGTTGATCGCGATCACACGGCTGTAGACCGACAGGTCCAGGGGACCATTCTTCCCGACGATCCGTCCCGGCGTCGCGACGCCCGCGCAGTTGATGAGAATGCGAGCCGGGCCATGCGCCTCGGCCGCGCGGGCCACGGCGGCCTCCGCGCTCGCCGCATCGGAAACGTCGCAGCCGATGCCGATGCCTCCGAGAGGTTCAGCGGCCGCCTTGGCGCCCTGCTCGTTGAGATCGACGAGCGCGACCTTCGCGCCCGCGCCGGCGAGCGCCTGAGCGGTCGCCAAACCAAGACCGGACGCGCCGCCGGTTACAATCGCCGCAATGCCCTCGACCTTCACGTCGCTCTCCCCATCAACCCGCTCGGGCGCACCCGAGGGGCTCGGAATCTCGGGCCGCGACCCTCGCTGCGGTTCGCACAGCAAACCCGAGCGCTGCCCCGTTGAGGTCCGCTACACCGAGCACCGCGCTGGCAGCAAGGGCGACACGCCCTCGACCGTGACGCGAGGGGAGCTGTGTTCCACCGGGAGACACCCGTCCGCGGTCAGGCGGCGCGTTCGGAGGCGAGTTCGGGAACGAGCGTCTTCTCGTAACGCCATGCCGCCTCACCGTCCTCGTAATAGTCGGAGACCACGGCAATCCGCGCATAGCCGGCGCTCTCGTAGAGCTCGCGCGCGGGACGGTTGTCCGCCCTGACCTCCAGGCGGATGCGCCGCCGCCCCGCAGCCCTGGTCGCCTCCTCGGCGACCCGTACCAGGCGACGGCCGAGGCCGAGGCCATGGGCGTCAGGGGCCACGGCGACCGAGGTCAGCCAGCCCAATGCCGATCCGCGGCGGATCTGGACAAGCACGTAGCCCAGGATGTCGCCATTCTGCCCGGCCGCCACATGAGCCAGGATGGTGGGTGACCGGAGGGCGTGGCGAAGCGCCCGCCGGTCGAGCCGGTCGCTCGAGAACGCTGCGTTCTCGAGCGCGACCAGCCCTGGGAGATCATCCGGAAGAGCCGGACGGATCTCCGCCGAGACGCCCGAACTCGGGCGCCCGCTCACGTCACCGTCCAGCGATACGTCCAGGTCTCGGTGAGGGCCTTTTCCCCGGACCGGAGATAGGCGCGCAGGTCGGCCGACTGGCCGGGGTCCAGCTTCAGGTCGATGGCGGCCCGGAACCCGCCCGTGTGCTCGTTCGGCACGACGAATGTCCCGACGATCTGCCCCGCCGACATCGAGGGAACGACCTGAACCAGGCTCGGGTCGGACAGGTAATAGGAGAGATTCCCGCCCGCGAAGTCGATCAGGAAACGCCGAATGGTCCGGTCCGCCGGCTCGATCGAGCCACTTGCCCGGGCCGGCGCCTGGAAGGTGTTGATGACCTTCCCGCCAGGATGGAGGTTATCGCCCGCGCTGATCGAGCGAAGGCGATAGCTGAAGGTGACCTCCTGTCCGGCCTCGTAGGGCTGCCGGGGCCGCCAATAGGCGACAACGTTGTCGTGCACCTCGGCGGCCGTGGGAATCTCGACCAGCTCGACCGCGCCCTCGCCCCAGTTGCCGGTAGGTTCGACCCAGTAGCTCGGGCGCATCTCGTAATTCGCCTCGAGATCCTGGTAGCTCTCGAAGCGCCGGTCGCGCTGCATCAGGCCGAAGCCGCGCGGATTGTTGTCCAGGAAGGGCTGGATCGTCTTGGTGACCGGGTTGCGGATGGGCCGCCAGATCCACTCGCCATTGCCCGTGTGGATCATCAACCCGTCGGAATCGTGCACCTCGAGACGGAAATCGTCACCGGTGCGTCGCTCGTTCTCGCCCGAGTAGTACATGGAGGTCAGGGGCGCGAGCCCGGCCGAGGTGATCTGGCGGCGCGGGAACAACGTCACGCTGACGTCGAGCGTCGTCTCCTCGGACGGATAGATCTCGAACCGGTACGCGCCGGCGACGGAAGGGCTGTCCAGCAGGGCGAGCACGGTCGCGCGCTCGGGACCGGAAGACGGAACATCGATCCAGAACTCGCGGAAGACCGGGAATTCCTCGGGTTCTCCCCGCGCTTCGGTGTTGATCGCAAGCCCGCGCGCCGAGATCCCGTAGCGCTGCTCGCGCCCGAGGAACCGGAAGTAGCTCGCCCCGAGGAAGGCGATGAGCTCGTCGAAGATGCGCGGCGTGTTCAGCGGATAATGCAGCCGGAAGCCCGCGAAGCCGAGATTGACCGGCAGCGGCCGCTCGATCCGGGTCCGCCCGTAGTCGAAGAGCTGGGGCTGGTACGCGACGGGCGTAGGCACTCCGTCCCGGATGACGTTCACCGTGATGGGACGGGAATACAGGAAGCCGAGGTGGAACAGCTGCAGGCGGAACGGCCCGCCCTGGGTGGCGAGCAGGGCTCGGTCCGGCCGGAAGCGGATATCGCGATAGGCGTCGAAATCGAGGCTCTGGAGGGGCTCGGGAAGCTGCGGCACGCGGGCGTCGAAGGGCGCCGCGGCGAGGTCGCGCGCCCGCCTCACCACGTCCTCGAACCGGAACGGGATCAGAGGCGGAGCGGCGCTCTGCTGGGCAAGAGCCGGTGCAGCAACGGTGGCCGCCAGGGTGGCGAGCGCGCTCCGGCGCGTGAAGTCGGTCATGAATCCTGGTCTTATACGGGCGGATGGGGGAGCGCACGACCCTGGCCGAGGGGAGGTGAGCGTTCAATGAACGGCCTAGCTTCCCTGCGGCCAGTTTGGGAACCGCGACGCTGCGTCGCCGCTTTCTCTGAGCGGAACGGAGGGAGATGGTCATCGGGCGCATCTTTGCCCTCGCGATCGGGCTCTTCACAGGCCTTGTGGCCTCCCAGGGCCCGGAATTCGCGCAGCAATATCGCCAGCGCATCGGGGGGGCGATCGACGAGTTGCGCCGCGTGGTCGGCACGTTCGACGACAACGCGCGCGCCGAAGGGGTAACCCGGGAGCAGGCCATCGCCCGCCTGACGGAGCAGCCGGACACCCTGGTGCGGCGCCAGGGCCCCGCCATGACGGAGATCGTCGACCGGCTCGGTAGGCTCGAGCGGCAGCGCGATGCCGTCGCGAATGCCGGGCCCTTCGAGCGCCTGGCCGTCCTGGCACGAGGGTTCGATCCGCAGCTCGCCCAGGCCACCTATCTCGACTACGAACCGGCGTGGCCGGCCACGACCGAGGGGCTGGTCATCGGCGGGGCCGGCTTCGTGCTCGGCTGGGGAGGGTTCGCGCTCCTCTTCAGGGCGCTCGGGCGGCTGACGCCACGGCATTGGCGGCGGCGGCCCGCAAGGGGAGAGCTCCGCTCGGTGTAAACCGAGCGAAGCGATGCCCTCACCGCACCAGCGTATTGCGGAAGGCCCAGGGCTCCGAGGTGTCGATGTCCTCGGGGAAGAAGCCAGGCCGGCCCTCGAGCGGCGTCCAGTCGGTGTACTCGCCGATCACGGGGCCGAGATACGGGGTCTGGACTTCGAGGCAGCGGCGGAAATCCATCTCGTCGGCCTCGACGATCCCGGCCTCGGGGTTCTCCAAGGCCCAGACCATCCCGGCGAGAACCGCAGAGGAGACCTGCAACCCTGTCGCGTTCTGGTAAGGGGCTATCCTTCGCGTCTCCTCGATGGAGAGCTGGGAGCCGTACCAGTAGGCGTTCTTGCCGTGGCCGTAGAGGAGGACGCCGAGCTCGTCGATGCCGTCCACGATCTCGTTCTCGTCCAGGATGTGCCACGCCGGCTGACGTTCGCCCCCCTGCCCGAACATCTCGTGCAGGGAGAGCACGGCATCGTCGCAGGGATGGTAGGCGTAGTGGCAGGTCGGCCGGTAGACAGCCCGGCCGCTCCCGTCCCGCACCGTGTAGTAGTCGGCGATCGAGATCGACTCGTTGTGCGTCACGAGGAAGCCGTACTGGGCCCCCGCGGTCGGCGTCCAGGAGCGGACACGGGTATTCGCGCCCGGCTGCAGGAGGAAGATCCCGGCCCGGCACCCGGTCTCGTGGCCGCGTGCGTTCTCGGGCAGCCAGGGCTCGAAGGTGCCCCAGCCCAGCTCTGCCGGCTGCAGACCCTCCGACACGAAGCCTTCCACCGACCAGGTATTGACGAAGACGCGGCGCGGCTTCGGGCTCTTGGCGCGCTGGGTGTCGCGCTCGGCGATGTGGATGCCCTTTATGCCCGCGCGCTGCATCAGGGCTGCCCAGCCCTCGCGGCTGGCCGGCACGTCGTGATCGATGCCGAGATCGGACGCCACGTTGAGAAGCGCCTGCTTCACCAGCCAGGACACCATGCCGGGGTTCGCGCCGCAGGTTGAGACCGCCGTCGTGCCACCCGGGCGCCGCCGCTTCGCCGCCAGCAGCGTCTCGCGCAGGGCGTAGTTCGTTCGGGACTCCGGACCTGCGGACTTGTCGAAATAGAACCCTGCCCAGGGCTCGACCACGGTGTCGATATAGAGCGCGCCGAGGTCTCGGCAGAGCTCCATGAGGTCCACGGAGGAGGTGTCCACCGAGAGGTTGACGCAGAAGCCCTGGCCTTCGCCGTTGGTCAGGAGCGGCGTCAGCAACTCGCGATAATTATCCCGGGTGACGGCCGACTGGATGAAGCGGATGCCGCGCTCATCGAGGATGCCACGATGCGCATCGTCGGGATCGATCACGACGAAGCGGCTGCGGTCGAATTCGAAGTGGCGCTCGATCAGCGGGATCGTGCCGCTTCCGATGGAGCCGAGGCCGATCATCACGATCGGGCCGCTGATGCGGCCGTGGACGGGCCAATCTGTCATTCCGGGGTGGGTTTCCTTCTGCTTGGAGTGGGAGCCCGCCAGATGGACGGCATAACTCGCGGGGTCAACCGTTCGCACCCTCTGATGAACGCCTTGCGACTGTTTGCGTTGGGGCCAAGCTTTGCCTGTGCGGGGCCGAGGCCCTACATCCGCAGCAGTTCAACCAGGAGTCTCAACTTGTTCTCTCTTACCCGACGCGGGCTCATGGCCGGCGCCGCTGCAACGCTTGCCGCCCCGGCGATCGCCCAGTCTTCATTCCCGAGCCGGCCTGTCACGATGGTCGTCCCCTTCGCGGCCGGTGGGTCGACGGACGTCGTCGCCCGCATCATCGCGCAGAAGATGAGCGAAGGCCTCGGCCAGCAGATCGTGGTCGAGAACGTGGGGGGCGCTGGCGGCAATGTCGGCGCCGCGCGCGTCGCCAAGGCTGAGCCCGACGGCTACCAGATCCTGATGGGCACGGTCGCCACGCATGCGCTGAACCCGCTCATCCTGAAGCGTAAGCCCTATGATGCGGTCACGGATTTCGCGCCGATCTCGCTTCTCGCGATCGTGCCCAACGTGCTGATCGTGAACCCCTCGCTGCCCGCGAAGACGGTTCCCGAGCTCATCGCGCTGCTGAAGGAGAATCCCGGCAAGTACAATTACGCCTCCTCCGGCATCGGAACGCCGCTCCATCTTTCCGGCGAGCTGTTCAAGAGCCTGGCCAAGGTCGAGATGCAGCACATCCCCTACCGGGGCTCCGGCCCGGCCCTGAACGACGTCGTGGCGGGCGTGGTCCCGATCCAGTTCGACAACCTGCCTTCGGCTTCAGGCTTCATCCAGGCCGGCACCCTGCGGGCGCTCGGTGTCACCACCAAGGAGCGCGCCGGTTCCTTCCCGGACGTGCCGACGATCGGCGAGGCGCTCCCGGGCTACGAGACCTATACCTGGAACGCGCTGTTCGCCCCGAAGGGCACGCCGAAGGAGATCATCGACCGGCTGAACGCCGAGGCCGTGAAGGCCGTGAAGGACCCGGCCGTCGCCGAGCGCATGAAGACCTTCTCGGCCGATGTCGTGGGATCCACCCCGGAAGTGCTCGCGGAGCACGTCAAGGCCGAGATCGCGAAGTGGACGCCGGTCGTGAAGGATGCCGGCGTCTCCATCGACTGAGACAAAGAAAAGCCCGGTCCGGAGAGGTCCGGACCGGGCTGCAGTTTTCCACTAACCGAGAGCTACAAAGCAGCAAACCGGCCGACGAGTCGAGCTGCCTGTTAGGATTTGGTTAACTATCGCGGCCCCGGCCCCTGGCGGGGGCGGCCGGCCCCCCTCAGGCAGCCTGCGCGAAACCGGGCAGGTCGTCGTTCGCGAGGCTCCGGATGAGGCTCGCGAGATCGGGAAGGGGCGCCGCGTCGCCCGTCGGCTGGACGAGCCCGCGCGCCCCGGCGAGGGCGCCGGGAACGAGTTCGAGGCCGAGGAACCGCTCGCGCTCAACCGGACCGGGCAGCCACAGCCCCGCGACCGCCTCGGCCGAGAAGCCGAAGCGCTCGTAATAGGGCGCGTCGCCAACCAGGATGACGGCGTCGTGGCCGAGTTCCTCGGCACGGGCAAGCGCGTGGCGCATCAGCTTGGCGCCGATGCCGAGCCCCTGCAGGGCAGGATCGACCGCGATCGGCCCGAGCAGAAGCGCCGGCCGGCCCGGGCCTGCCGTGACGTTCCAGAGCCGCACGGTCGCAACGATCTCGCCCTCGCGCTCGACGACGAGCGCGAGATCGACAGCCGGCAGGCGACCTTCGCGCAGCCGCTCGCAGGTCTTGGCGAAGCGCTCGTCGCCGAAGCAGCGGTCGAGCAGCCGCTCGCGTGCCACGACGTCTTTGGAGGTTTCGATACGGATCTCGAACAAGGCCGTGCCCTCCCCGGGCGAAAGATGGGAGACAGCAGCCCTCGCACCTGCCGAGACTTCGGCAGGCCGTCCGGGGATTTGGGTTGGGTTCATCCCCGGGCTCCGCCCGGGGATGACGATGTCGCGCCTACGTCAGATGACGTGCGTCGCGAGCGGCGGCAGGCCGTTGAACGCCACCGACGAGTAGGTCGACGTATAGGCGCCGGTCCCCTCGATCAGCACGCGATCGCCGATCTCGAGCGACACGGGAAGCCAGTACGGCGTCTTCTCGTACATGACGTCCGCGGAATCGCAGGTCGGGCCGGCGAGCACGCAGGGAGCCTTGCGGTCCCCATCGTGCTCCGTGCGGATCTGGTACCGGATCGACTCGTCCATCGTCTCGGCGAGGCCGCCGAACTTGCCGATGTCGAGATAGACCCAGCGCACCTCGTCCTCGTCGCGGCTCTTCTTGGAGACCAGCACGACCTCGGACTCGATGATCCCCGCATTGCCGACCATGCCGCGGCCGGGCTCGATGATCGTCTCGGGCAGGCGATTGCCGAAGTGCTTCGAGAGCGCCTGGAAGATCGAGTTGCCATAGGCCTCGACCGCCGGGACGTCCTTCAGGTAGCGCGTCGGGAAGCCGCCGCCGAGATTGACCATCGAGAGCCCGATGCCGCGCTCCTGGCACTCGCGGAAGATCCAGGACGCCGACGCGAGCGCGCCGTCCCAGGCTTCCGTGTTCGCCTGCTGCGAGCCGACGTGGAACGACACGCCGTAGGCCTCGAGACCAGCCCGGTGCGCATGTTCGAGCACGCCGACAGCCATCTCGGGCTCGCAGCCGAACTTGCGCGAGAGCGGCCACTCGGCGCCCGCGCCGTCGCACAGGATGCGGCAGAACACGCGCACGTCCTCGGCTCCCGTCGCCTCGACGGCCCGCGCGATCTTCTCGACCTCCGCCTCGCAATCGACCGCGAAGAGGCGCACGCCAAGCTTCAGGGCGGTGACGATGTCACGCTCCTTCTTGATCGTGTTGCCGAAGGAGATGCGCTCGGGACCAGCGCCGGCGGCGAGCGCCATGCGGATCTCGGGCACAGAGGCGGTGTCGAAGCACGAGCCGAGCTCGGCCAGCGTGGCGAGCAGCTTGGGCTCCGGGTTCGCCTTCACGGCATAGAAGACACGCGTGTCCGGCAGCGCGCGCGAGAACTTACCGTAGTTCTCCCGCACGACATCGAGATCGACCACCAGAACCGGCCCGTCATCGAGTCCGGCGCGGCGTCGGTCGCGGAGGAAATCGCGGATGCGCTCCGTCATGGCGCTCTCCCAAGAAGGTTCAACGTGCCGGATCAGGCCGGCCCCGGTGAATGTTCAGGCGGAAGGGAAAGCCCCTTGCCGCCCGGCCTCATTGGGTCGATGTGCGATGGCACGCCCCCGCGCGGTGGAAACGCGGTTGCGACACAACGCACCGTCAACCCGACGATGCTGCCTTCGTTTGGATGGGAGAACCCGTCCGCACGCCTGGCAATGAGAAACAAGCCTCTTCGGTGCCGGCCTGTGGAGGGCCGACGAGACCAAAAAAGCCCGTTCGTCGTTGCTTTAAGCTGCGTCCCCCGTGGAGTGCGGGGTTCGCCGGTTTCGCCTCCGGCTGCCGGTTGTTGTCGGGGTCGGTGTTTCCACCTGGATCGCCGCCTGGAGGGTTCCACCCCTCGCGGCATCGATCCTAAACCCCTGGCGGCTGTCCGGCCTCTTGTCCGGATGCCCACCAACCGGCACGCGGCCACAGGCACGTGCGAAATTGGGCAAGCCTGCAGATAGGGTTATTCGCCCCCGGGCACAAGACCCTATTTGGCCCATTTGGGCGACATTTTCGCCCCAGGGGCGCGCTGCCGCCCGTCAGGCGGACAGGACGAGAATCCCGGCCTGTCCGTCGGCGGTCCCAAAGGCGAGGCGGCCGCCCTTCTTGTCCCAGGCGAGCGCGCTGATCGCGCTGCCTTCCACGGGCCGACGGGCGAGGAGCTCGGCGCCGTCGTCGAATCTGACGAGGAGCACGCAGCCATCCTCGTACCCGATGGCGAGCACGTTCACGCTCGGGTGGAAGGCCACCTTCACCACGCGCGCATGCCGGACACCGCATTCGCGCGGCGCCTTTCCGGTGGGGCCCTCCTTCGAGCCGAAGGGCCACACAATGGCAGCATCGGCGCCCGATGTCGCGAGCCAGGCGCCCCCGAAGGACCAGGAGAAGGAGCGTGGCTTTCCGGCATAGCCAGTCATGCGCATGTGGCCGCGATCCGGCTGGAGGCGCCAGCCATGCATCGCGTTCTCCTGCATGGAGGTGACCACGAACCGGCTATCCGGCGACCAGACCACATCGAGATGCGAACCCTTCCAGGAAAGCAGCTCCGGCGGGGTGTCGAGGTTCGGGAACCACAGGGTGGCGCCGCCGTAATGCGCGACCGCCAGCCGGTACCCCTTGGGCGCGAAGGCGAGGCCGCGGGCGCTCGACGGAGCATCCCAGGTCTTCGCCCGCCCCTTCTCGTCCAAGGCCGTCACCTTCCGGGCAGCCGCGAAGGCGACACCGCCGGAGGGGTGGAGCGCGAGCGCGTCGACCCAGCCGGAACTCTGGGCGAGCTCCTTCGACGTCCCATCGGCCATGGTGGCGACCACCCGGCCGTCGTCGCTCCCCGTCACGATGCGCTTGTCGTCCCCGGCCGCAACCAGGATGGCGCCCTCCGGATGGGCGGAAACCCGGCAGGGATCCGCCTCGCCATCCGCGAGGAGAACGGTGCCGTCCGCGAGCGCGAAGGCGGCCGTGCGGCCGAGCCAGGCAAGGCCGGTCACCTCGGCCCCGGCCTGGACGGGCAGGACCTGGTCGGTGAGCGAGGTCAGTGTGCCGGACATGTGTACCCTGAACGTGTCATGGCCGGGCTGGCCCCGGCCATCCCGTCCCCGAAGAACGTCTCGCCTACGGAACCGAACCCACCCGGGCAAGCCCGGCGGGCCGTCGCCGCACTATGCGGCGCAGGCCAGAAAACCCTCGCGGATCGCCTTCTCGTCGAGATCCCGACCGATGAACACGACCCGGCTCTCGCGCTTCTCGTCCGGGCGCCACTCGCGCGACAGGTCGCCGTCCAGGATCATGTGCACGCCCTGGAACACGAAGCGCTTCGGCTCCTTCGGGAAGGCCACGATACCCTTGCAGCGCAGGATGTTCGGCCCCTCGCGCTGCGTCAGGTCCGAGATCCACGGCATGAACTTGTCGGGGTTCACCTCGCCCGCCCGGAACGAGAAGGAATCGATCTCCTCGTCATGGTGGTGGTGATGCCCCTCCTCGAGGAATTCGGGCTCCACCTCCATGATGCGGTCGAGATCGAACGCCTTGCGGTCCAGCACCTCGCCGATCGGGATGTTGCAGTTCACCGTCCGGTGGATCGTGGCCGACGGGTTGATGGCCCGGATGCGGGCCTCGACCTCGACGAGCCCGGCCTCGTCGACGAGGTCGGTCTTGTTGAGCAGGATCACGTCGGCGAAGGCGATCTGGTTCTTGGCCTCGGGCGCGTCCTTCAGGCGCTCGCTCAGCCACTTCGCGTCGGCGACAGTCACGACCGCATCGAGCCGGGCGCGCTGGGATACGTCCTCGTCGACGAAGAAGGTCTGGGCGACAGGCGCCGGATCGGCGAGCCCCGTCGTTTCGACGATGATCGCGTCGAACTTGCCGCGCCGCTTCATCAAGCCCTCGATGATGCGGATGAGGTCACCCCGGACGGTGCAGCAGATGCAGCCGTTGTTCATCTCGAACACTTCCTCGTCGGCGCCGACCACGAGGTCGTTGTCGATGCCGATCTCGCCGAACTCGTTGACGATCACGGCGTAGCGGCGGCCGTGCTGCTCGGTGAGGATGCGGTTCAGGAGGGTCGTCTTGCCGGCCCCGAGATAGCCGGTGAGCACGGTGACGGGGATCTTCTCGGCCATCTTGGGCTCCGATGGAGGGATACTTGCGGTGGGAAGCACCCCTCCCGGCATCGACCGGTGCGGGGCGCTCTCAGGCGTCGATCCCTTATATCGTTTGTCGCGGGCAGGAGACCAAGCCCCGGCGCTGGCGCAGGTCGCGCACGCCGCGTAACTTAGGACGCGTGCGCTACGCGGTCGGCTTCGTTCTCCACTACTGGGATGCGTTCGTCGCCCGGCAATACGGTCGGGTCGCGCCGCTCGTTCCCCCTGGCGATCTCTGGGCGATCACGGACGAGACCGGAGGTCCGGTCGCGGACGTGCCTGAGACGTTGAGCAGGGTCCCTGTCACGCCGGAACGCGTAGGCCGGCTGATCGGCGACGTTCCGCGGGAGCGAGGCTTCATCGGCCTCGAAGGCATGCTCTGGTGGAATATCGACGTCGCGACATACGCGCTGTTCGACGCTCATCCGGCCTACGAACATTGCCTGACGATGGATTACGACGTCTGCCTGAACGTCGATCTCGGCCGGCTCATGCAGCGCGTGCAGAACGAGCGCCTCGACCTCGTCTGCCACTCCCATGCGGATATGGAGACCTGGTCCTGGGCCAGGCCGCACCGCGACGTCTATTCGGGGAATGAGCTTCGCGGGGCGCTGGCGGCAGTGATGATCCTGTCGCGGCCTGCTGCAAGCTTTCTCGTGGCGAGACGCCGGCTCGCCGCCCTGGAGCATAGGCAGGGCAAGCGGAGCTTCTGGCCGTTCGGGGAGGCCTTCGTGCCGAGCGAGCTCGCCAGGGCGGGCTTTCGCTGCGCCGAACTCGGCGATTTCGTCGACTTGACCCACTTCAGGTGGCGCCCGATCGTTCCCGAAGCCGTCCTTGCCGCGGGCATTCCCCGCGGCGCGACGCACCCGGTGCGACCGCACGCGGACGGAGAAGCGCTCTACCCCGCCCAGCGCTAGGAAGGCGGCCGCTCAGAGCGGCCGCTTGATCCACCGTGCTATCAGCCCGAGGATACCCTCGCGGAACAGGAGCACGCAGAGCACGAAGATGATGCCCTGCACGATCGTGACCCAGGCCCCGAGCGTCGCCAGGTAATTGGCCATGGTGACGATCACGGCGGCGCCGACGATCGGCCCGAAGACCGTGCCCATGCCGCCGACGAGCGTCATCAGGACCACCTCACCGGACATCGACCAGTGCACGTCGGTCAGCGAGGCGAGCTGGAACACGATCGCCTTCAGGCCGCCTGCAAGACCAGCCAGCGTCGTCGAGAGGACGAAGACGGCCAGCTTGTACTGGTTCGTGCGGTAGCCGAGCGAGGTGGCGCGCGGCTCGTTGTCCCGGATCGCCTTCAGCACCTGGCCGAACGGCGAGTGGATGATGCGGTAGATCAGGCCGAGCCCCAACAGGAACACGACAGCCACGACGAAATAGAGCGTCATGTCGTTGGCGAGATTGATGAAGCCGAAGAGCTTGCCGCGCGGGACCGCCTGGATTCCGTCCTCGCCCCCGGTGAACTTCGCCTGCACGCAGAAGAAGAAGACCATCTGCGCGAGCGCCAGGGTGATCATCGAGAAGTAGATGCCCTGGCGTCGGATGGCGACCGCTCCGAAGACGAGGCCGAGCGCGGCCGCCGTGACGGTGCCGGTCAGGATCGCGAGTTCGGGCGAGAAGCCCCAGACCTTCGCCGAATAGGCCGAGAGGTAGCTCGCCATGCCGAAATAGGCGGCATGGCCGAAGGACAGGAGGCCGCCGTAGCCGAGCAGAAGGTTGAAGGCCATCGCAAAGAGCGCGAAGCACAGCACCTTCATCAGGAACACGGGATAGAGCAGGTAGGGCGCAATCAGGAGCGCCACGGCGATCCCGATGAACACCTTGAGGTGGAACGATGCCGTTCCGCGCGGCTCGTGCAGCACGGCCGGGATATCGGTGTCGGCAGACAGGGCGGCGTTGGCCATCAGGAGGCCCTCCCGAACAGGCCGGCCGGCTTAACGAGCAGGACCAGCACCATGATGACGAAGATGACGGTGGAAGAGGCCTCCGGGTAGAAGACCTTGGTGAGGCCCTCGACCAGCCCGAGCGCGAAGCCCGTGATGATCGAGCCGAGGATCGAGCCCATTCCGCCGATGACGACGACGGCGAAGACCACGATGATGAGGTCCGCGCCCATGTTGGGGTTCACCGAATAGATCGGCGCAGCGAGAACGCCCGCGAAGGCCGCGAGGGCAACGCCGAACCCGTAGGTCAGCGTGATCATGAGCGGGACGTTGACGCCGAAGGCACCGACCAGGGTCGGGTTCTCGGTCGCCGCCCGGAGATAGGCTCCGAGCTTCGTTTTCTCGATCATGAACCAGGTCGCGAGGCAGACGATCAGGGAGGCCACGATGACCCAGGCCCGGTAGTTCGGCATGAACATGATCGGCGCGTCGAAGAGCCGGATCTGCTGGCCGCCGGCGAGCTGAGAGGGAATACCGTAGGGCAGGCCCGAGACGCCGTACTGGTTCCGGAACAGGCCCTGGATGATGAGCGCCAACCCGAATGTCAGCAGCAGCCCGTAAAGGTGGTCCACGTGGACGGTCGCGGTCTGGCTCGGCCGCACCCAGGCATAGACGGTCGACGCCACGAGGCCGATCACGGCGCCGCCGACGAATGCCGGAGTGGCGGCGAGCGACAGCCCGAAGGACAGGATGAGGAAGCCGATGGCCGTCGCGCCGATCAGCACGAAGCTTTGGCGCTGATTGGTGAAGCTCAGGGGCGCGATGTAGTTGCGCTCCATCAGGATCCCGACGCCGCCGACGATGACGGGAGCGAGGATAAGCGCCCACCAGTAGCCGACGCCAAGGTAGTTGAGCAGCATCCAGGCCACGAAGGCGCCCATCATGTAGAGCGCGCCGTGGGCGAAGTTGATGATGTTCAGAAGCCCGAAGATCACGGCCAGGCCGAGACTCAGGATTGCGTAGAAGGATCCGTTGATCAGCCCCAAGAGGAGCTGTCCGAACAGGGCGGCGCTGGGGACGCCGAAGATCGTGATCATGCGACAGGGTCTCGGGCGGGATCTCTCCGCGCCATTCAGGGTATCAGATGCCGGTTCAGGTCAAGGCCGCTACTCAGGTTTTCCCGAGGGGCGGCCTCGTCGTGCAGCCCCGGCCTGTTCGGCCGGAGCAGAATGGGAGCGGTTGAGCCCGCTCAGCTCTTTTTCACGAGGGGGCAGCCGCCGTCCGCCATGGGCCGGAAAGCCTCCTCCGTCGGGATGGTAGCGACCGTCTTGTAGAGGTCCCACTCTCCCTTCGATTCCTCGGGCTTCTTCACCTCGAAGAGGTACATCGGGTGAATGGCGCGGCCATCGGGGCGGATCGATCCCTTGCCGAAGAGCGCATCATCGATGGGCATCTCCTTCATCTTGGCCATGACGGCGGTCGAGTCCTTGCTCTTCGTCGCCTCGACCGCCTTCAGGTAGTGCAGGACGCTCGAGTAGACGCCGGCCTGGGCGCTCGTCGGCATCTTGCCGCCGAACTTGGCGGCGAAGCGCTTCGAGAACTCACGCGTCGCGTCGTTCTGGTCCCAGTAGAAGGCCTCCGTCAGGACGAGCCCCTGCGCGGCCTTGAGCCCGAGAGCCTTCACGTCCGACGAGAAGATCAGCAGCCCGGCGAGGTTCTGCCCGCCCTGCGTGATGCCGAACTCGGCCGCCTGCTTGATGGCGTTGATCGTATCCGACCCGGCATTCGCCAGGCCGATCACCTTCGCCTGCGAGCCCTGGGCCTGCAGCAGGAAGGAGGAGAAGTCGGCTGCCGAGAGCGGGTGCTTGACGGCGCCGACCACCTTGCCGCCCGCCTTCTTCACGGCGTTGGTGGTGTCGCGTTCGAGCGCCGAACCGAATGCATAATCGGCCGTCAGGAAGAACCAGCTATCGCCGCCCTTTTTGGTCATCGCCGAACCGGTGCCGTTCGCGAGCGCCCAGGTGTCGTATGTCCAGTGGACGTTGTTCGGCGTGCATTTCTCGCCCGTGAGGTCGGAGGTGCCGCCGCCCGACGGGATGAAGATCTTGTTCTTCTCGCGCGTCACTTCGGAGACCGCGAGCGCGACGGAAGAAGTCGTCACGTCGAGAATGACGTCGACCCCTTCCTGGTCGTACCAGCGCCGCGCGATGGTGGAACCGGTATCCGGCTTGTTCTGGTGGTCGGCAGAGACGATCTCGGCCTTGATGCCCTTCTCAGCAGCCTTGAAGTCTTCGACCGCCATCTGAGCCGCCACGACGGAGCCCGGCCCCGAAATGTCCGCATAGAGGCCGGACATGTCGTTCAGAACGCCGAGCTTCACCGAAGTCTGAGCATGCGCCGCCCCTGCCGAGACGGCGAGGGCAGCCACCAATACTGTACCCAGTTTCCTCATTACGGAACTCACCCTTCCACCGTGACGCGCGGCCCGCAGAGTGCGGTCGGATCTTCACGGGCCGCGCAGGAACACCGCTCAGCTCTTCTTGACGAGCGGGCAGTTGCCTTCTTCCAGGGGACGCCAGACCTGCTCGGCCGGCACCTTGGCGAGGATCTTCAGGAGATCCCACTCACCCTTCGACTCCTCCGGCTTCTTCACCTCGAGCAGGAAGGCGTCGTGGATCTTGCGGCCGTCCGCCCGAACGGAACCCTTGCCGAACAGGGGATCATCCGTCGGGTTGCCCTTCATCCAGGCCATGACCTTGGCGGGGTCCTTCGACTTCTCGGCGGCGACCGCCTTGAGGTAGTGGATGACGCTCGAATAGACGCCGGCGTTCAGCATGTTCGGCATGCGCCCCATCCGGTCCATAAAGCGCTTGGACCATTCGCGGGTCGCGTCGTTCTCGTCCCAGTAGAAGGTCTCGCTGAAGACGAGGCCCTGGGCGGACTTCAGACCGAGCGCCTTGACGTCGTTCACGAACATCAGCAGCGCGGCGAGGCTCTGCCCGCCCTGCGTGATGCCGAACTCGCCAGCCTGCTTGATCGAGTTGACGGTATCGCCGCCCGCATTGGCGAGGCCGATCACCTTCGCCTTGGAAGCCTGCGCCTGCAGCAGAAACGACGAGAAGTCCTGGCTCGGGAAGGGCGTCTTCACCGAGCCGATGATCTGGCCGCCGTTCTTCTTGACGACGGCAGCCGTGTCGCGCTCGAGGGCATGCCCGAAAGCGTAGTCCGCGGTCAGGAAGTACCAGGTGTTCCCGCCCTGCCGGACCATGGCGCCACCCGTCACGTTCGCAAGCTGGACCGTGTCGTAGGCCCAGTGGATCGTGTTGGGGGAGCATTGCGCGCCGGTGAGATCCGACGTGGCCGCGCCCGAGTTGAGGAAGATCTTGTTCTTCTCGCGCGTGACCTGGTTGACGGCGAGCGCCACCGACGAGGTCGGCACGTCCAGGATCACGTCGACGCCGTCCTGGTCGTACCACTGGCGCGCGATGTTGGATCCGACGTCGGGCTTGTTCTGGTGATCCGCTGAGATCACCTCGACCTTGATGCCCTTTTCGGCGGCCTTGAAGTCCTCGACGGCCATGCGGGCAGCAACGACGCCGCCCTCACCGCCGATGTCCGAGTAGACACCGGACCTATCGTTCAAGACCCCGAGCTTGACCGAGACCTGCGCCCCGGCCGAGCCTGTCATGAGCGCGGCAAAAGCAACCGCGCCCAGTATCGTCCTCCCTCTCATATCCGTGTCCTCCCATGATGTTGCTGGATCTTTTTTATTATACGCCGAGATAGCGGTGCAGCTTCTCGATGTTCTGATCTAGCTGAGCATTGGGGATCATGTCGACCACCCTGCCCTGTTCTACTATATAATGACGGTCGGCAACCGTCTGAGCGAAGCGGAAATTTTGCTCAACCAGTATGATGGTGAAGCCGTCCCGCTTCAGGCGCTCGATGGTGCGGCCGATCTGCTGCACGATGACGGGGGCCAGTCCCTCCGTCGGCTCGTCCAGGAGCAGAAGCTTCGCCCCGGTGCGCAGGATGCGGCCGATCGCCAGCATCTGCTGCTCGCCGCCGGACAGCTTCGTGCCCTGGCTGCCGGACCGCTCCCGCAGGTTCGGGAAGAGTTCGTAGATCTGCTCGATGGACAGGCCGCCCGGCTTCACCTGGGGCGGGAGGGTCAGGTTCTCGTAGACGGAGAGGCTGGCGAAGATGCCGCGCTCCTCCGGCACGTAGCCGACCCCGAGCCGCGCGATCGTGCGCGACGGCATGTTGATGGTCTCGGTGCCGTCGAACAGGATGGAGCCGGTGCGCTTCCCCATGATGCCGATGATCGAGCGCAGGGTCGTGGTCTTTCCCGCGCCGTTCCGGCCGAGCAGGGTGACGACCTCGCCGGGGGCGATGTCGAAATCGATCCCGTGCAGCACATGGCTCTCGCCGTACCAGGCCTCGAGCTTCTTCACGGCGAGGAGCGGCGCGGAAGCAGTCGCGGGCGCGCTCGCCCGCAGGGCAGCACTCTCACGCATGACCGGCTCCGATATACGCTTCGACCACGCGAGGATCCTTCGAGACTTTATCGTAATTGCCCTCGGCGAGCACGTTGCCGCGCGCCAGGACGGTGATCGTGTCGGACAAGGAGGCAACCACCGAGAGGTTGTGCTCCACCATCAGGATCGTGCGGTTCTTCGAGGCTCGCCGGATCAGATCGGAATTCCGGTCGACGTCCTCGTGGCCCATCCCGGCCATCGGCTCGTCGAGGAGCATCATCTCGGGATCGAGCGCGAGCGTCGTGGCGATCTCGAGAGCGCGCTTGCGCCCATAAGACAGCTCGACCGCGGTGTGATTTCGGAAATCCGCCAGCCCGACCTGCTCGACGAGGCTCAGGGCATCGCCGTTCATCTCGTTCAGCACGCGCTCGGAGCGCCAGAAGTCGAAGCTGTCGCCGCGCTTGCGCTGCAGCGCGATGCGGACGTTCTCCAGCACGGTCAGGTGACCGAACACCGCCGAGATCTGGAACGAGCGCACCAGACCGAGCCGGGCGACATCCGCCGGCTTCATATTGGTGATGTCGCGCCCGTTATAGACGATCGAGCCCCGGCTCGGCTGAAGAAACTTCGTGAGAAGGTTGAAGCAGGTCGTCTTGCCGGCACCATTTGGGCCGATGAGTGCATGAATCGTGCCGCGCTTCACCTTCAGGTCGACTTCACCGACGGCCGTAAAGCCCTTGAAGTCGCGCCCAAGTCCGCGCGTCGACAGAATGATGTCGTCAGCCATTCCGATGAATGTTCCCCGGCGTTTCCCGCGCCGAGCTAAGCGTCGGCGGCTTGGCCGGAATGAGCCACACGCAGAGCAGACAAGTCAACAGAGACAAGAGGGGGAGAGAGGGAGTGCCTGCTTTTCGATCAGGAACGCCGATCAGGCAGCGCCTTCGGCGGCCAGGAGGTCGGCCTGGTGCTGCGTGACGAGTGCGTCGATGACCTCGTCGAGCGCCTCCCCGGAGAGGACCTGCTCGAGCTTGTAGAGCGTGAGGTTGATGCGGTGATCCGTCACGCGACCCTGTGGAAAATTGTAGGTCCGGATCCGTTCCGAGCGGTCGCCCGACCCGACCTGCGATTTCCGGTCGGCGGCCCGCGCAGCGTCCTTCGCGGTGCGTTCCCGATCCAGGAGGCGCGAGCGCAGCAGCGCAAGCCCGCGCGCCTTGTTCTTGTGCTGGGACCGCTCGTCCTGGACGAAGACCACGATCCCGGACGGGATATGCGTGATGCGGACGGCGGATTCCGTCTTGTTGACGTGCTGGCCGCCCGCGCCCTGCGCCCGCATCGTGTCGATCTTCAGGTCCGCATCGTTGACCTCGATGTCGACCTCTTCCGCCTCGGGGAGAACGGCCACGGTCGCGGCCGAGGTGTGGATACGGCCCGAAGCCTCGGTCGCCGGGACTCTCTGGACCCGGTGCACGCCGCTCTCGAACTTGAGCCGCGCGAACACGCCCCGTCCCTTGATCTCGGCCACGATCTCCTTGAGCCCTCCGGCCGTACCCTCGCTCTCGGACATGACCTCGACGCGCCAGCCCTTCAGCTCGGCGTAGCGGGCATACATCCGGAACAGGTCGCCGGCGAAGAGTGCCGCTTCGTCTCCGCCCGTGCCGGCCCGGATCTCCAGGATGGCGCTCTTCTCGTCCGCGGCATCCTTGGGCAGGAGCAGAAGATTGAGCTCGGTCGCGGCCTGCTCCAGCGCCTCGACGGCGACCGGGCGCTCGTCGAACGCGAGCGACCGCATCTCGGGATCCGTTCCGGGATCCTGCAGGAGCGAGTCGAGCCCGGCGAGGTCCTCCTCCCGGCTACGGTAGGCCTGGATCGCGGCAACCACCGGGTCGAGATCGGCGAGCTCGCGCGAGAGCGCGACGAACTGGTCGGGTTCGGGGGAGCCGTTCAGCGTCGCGGTGACGATCGCATGCCGCGCGAGCACCGCGTCGAGCTTCTGGGCGGGAGGTGCCTGCATCAGACCGGAATTCCGTGCCGTTCCGCGAAGTCCGCCAGGGCCGGTCGAAGGCTCTCATGCGTGCCGGACGTATCCATCTCGCGTCGGATCAGTTCAGTGAGGGGTCGGGTGTCCAGCTCCAGGAGCATGGCCTTGATGGGTCCGATCGATGCGGCCGACATGGAGAGCGAGCGGAAGCCGAGGCCGACCAGCAGCATCGCCTCGAGCGGGCGGCCCGCCATCTCGCCGCAGACGGTCACCGGGCAGTTCTCGACCCCGGCCGCCTCCAGGAGGCTGGCGAGGGCCCGCAGGGGCGCCCGGCTCAGCGGGTCGAAGCGGCTCGCCACAAGCTTGTTGCCGCGGTCGGCCGCGAAGAGGAACTGCATCAGGTCGTTGGACCCGACCGACAGGAAGTCGGCCGCCTGCGCGATCTCGCCGATCTCGAACAGCAGCGAGGGCACCTCCACCATCGCGCCGAGCGAGAGCTTCTCGGGCAAGGGGCTCTGCTGCCGCTTCAGCCAGTTCACCTCGCCTTCGACGAGCAGCTTGGCGCGTTCGAACTCGGCCGTGCTCGCCACCATGGGGAACATCACCCGCAGGTGCCGCCCGGCCGCCGCCTTGAGCAGGGCACGCGCCTGGATGCGCAGCAGCGCCGGCCGGTCGAGCGCGATGCGGATCGCGCGCCAGCCGAGGGCCGGGTTCTCCTCCTCGACCCGCGGCATGTAGGGAAGGAGCTTGTCCCCGCCGATATCCAGCGACCGGAAGGTGATCGGCGCATCCCCGGCCGCCGCGAAGACCGCCGCATAGAGCTGCTGCTGCTCCTTCGCGGACGGCATCCGCTCGGCGATCATGAATTGCAGCTCGGTCCGGAAGAGACCGATTCCGGCAGCGCCCGTGTCCTGCAGATGCGGCAGGTCGACGAGCAGTCCGGCATTGAGCTGCAGGGCGATCTCCACGCCGTCGCGGGTGACCGCGGGCCGGTCGCGCAGGCTGCGGTACTGCGCCTGGCGCCTGGCCCGCATGCGCGCCTTTTCGGCATAGGAGGCTTCCACCTCGGGCGGCGGGCGGATCTGCACCTCGCCGGTGCCACCGTCGACGATGAGGGCGTCTCCGGCCTCGACCGCGGACGCGGCTCCCTCCACCTCGCTGACGACGGGGATGTTCAGGGCGCGCGCCACGATCGCGATGTGGCTCGTCTCTCCCCCCTCCTCGAGCACGAGGCCGCGCAGCCGCGACCGGTCGTAATCGAGGAGCGCCGCCGGTCCGAGCATGCGGGCCACGATGATGGCGTTGTCCGGCAGGTTTTCGCGCGGGGCGACCATCTCCTGCCCGGCGAGCTTGTGCAGCAGCCGGTTGGCGAGGTCGTCCAGGTCGTGCAGCCGCTCGCGCAGATAGGGCTCTGTCACCCGCATGAGCCGGGCCCGCGTGTCGCTCTGGACGCGCTCGACCGCGGCCTCGGCCGTGATCCCGGTCTTCACGGCATCGCGCATGCGCCGGAGCCAGCCCGGGTCATGCGCGAACATGCGGAAGGTTTCGAGGACGTCGCGGTGCTCGCCGCCATGGGCGATGTCGCCGCGCTCGAGCATCTCGTCGATCGACGTGCGCACCTCGCCGAGGGCGTCGTCCAGGCGTGCGAGCTCGGCTTCGACATCCGTCGCGATCAGGTTGCGGATCACGACGCGGGGCTCGTGCAGCACGGCGTAGCCGAGCCCCAGGCCATCGGCGAGCGCCACCCCCTGCAACTGCACCGGCCCGCGGGCGGCGGGCTCCGCGCCCGGCGAGCCCAGCGATTGCAGCTCGCCCGAGGCGATCAGCTCGGCCAGCACCATGGCGGTGGTCTGGAGGGCCTCGATTTCCTCCTCGGCATAGGCCCGATGCGTCCGGTTCTGCACGACCAGGACGCCGAGCATGTTCCCGCCCCGGAGGACCGGCACGCCCATGAATCCGTGATAGACCTCCTCGCCCGTCTCCGGCCGGTAGGAGAACGCCGGGTGCGACTGCGCGTCGGAGAGCGCCAGGGGCTCGGCCGTCTGGGCGATCAGGCCGACAAGGCCCTCGCCCGCCTGCATGGTGGTCAGGTGGACGGCCTCGCGGTTGAGGCCTTCGGTTGCGTAGAGCTCAAGGGTCCGGTCGGCTCGCATCACGTAGAGCGAGCAGACCTCCGACACCATGTTGGACGCGATGAGGACGACAATCCGATCGAGGCGGGCCTGAGCCGGCGCCGGCTCGGCCATGACCTCGCGCAGGCGGCGCAGGAGCACGCGCGGACCGCCTGGTGCACCTCGCATCTCAACAATCCGTGACTTTCGACCCGTTGAGCCGAGCTCTGCTGCCGAGCCCGTTCCGGATGAAATCAGGCTTTATCCAGGCCGTATAGCGAGTGTAGCGTCCGTACGGCAAGTTCGGTGTACGCCGCGTCTATCAGAATCGAGAACTTGATCTCGGACGTCGTGATCGCCCGAATATTGATTCCCTTTTCGGCGAGCGCCCGGAAGGCGCGCGAGGCGACGCCCGCATGCGAGCGCATGCCGACTCCGATCGCGGAAACCTTCACGACATCGGTCGCACCCTGGATCTCGTGCAGGCCGATCCGGTCCCGGTTCTCTTCCAGGATGGCGCGCGAGCGCTCGTAATCGGCGGCCGGAACCGTGAAGGTGATGTCCGTGGAGGCCTGATCGTCGGACACGACCTGGATGATCATGTCCACGTTGACGTTCTGATCGGCCAGCGGACCGAAGATCGCGGCCGCGACCCCCGGCTTGTCCGCAACGCGACGCAGGGTGATCTGGGCCTCGTCCTTGGAGAACGCGATCCCGGTGACGACGGACTGTTCCACGATGTCCTCCTCGTCGCAGATGAGCGTGCCGGGCTTCGGATCCGCAGGATCGTCAAAGCTCGAGCGCACATAGGTCGGCACCCGGTACAGCATGGCGAGCTCCACGGAGCGCACCTGCAGGACCTTCGCGCCGAGCGACGCCATTTCCAGCATTTCTTCGAAGGCGACGCGGTCGAGCCGGCGCGCCTTGGTGACGATCCGCGGATCGGTCGTGTAGACGCCGTCCACGTCCGTATAGATGTCGCAGCGCTCGGCCCCGAGCGCCGCCGCGAGCGCGACCGCGCTGGTGTCGGAGCCGCCGCGGCCAAGGGTCGCGACCCGGCCCGTCTCGGGATTGACGCCCTGGAAGCCGGCCACCACCGCGACTTCCCGCCGCTCCCTGAACGCATCCAGGATGGCGCTGCCGTCGATCGCCGCGATCCGGGCCGATCCATGCTGGTCGGAGGTGTGGATCGGGATCTGCCAGCCCTGCCAGGAGCGCGCCGGCAGGCCGTCGTTCTGCAGCACCATGGCCAGGAGGCCGGACGTGACCTGCTCGCCCGAGGCCACGACCACGTCGTATTCCTTCGGGTCGTAGAACGGCGCCGCTTCCTTGCACCAGGCGACGAGCTCGTTCGTCTTCCCGGCCATCGCGGAGACCACGACCGCTACGTCGTAGCCGGCCTCGACCTCGCGCCGGACATGGCGCGCAACGTTGCGAATGCGTTCCACGGTGGCGACGGAGGTGCCGCCGAACTTCATGACGAGACGAGGCATCGGATCAAATCGTGTGAGGGTGTGTGCCGCCGATGCCGAGGAATGGAGCCGGGCTTGTCGCCCACGGGGCGCGTATCGCGTATGGTCGCGCGATGTCAACGCAGAGCGCTTTCCGCCACGCCGGCACCGTCGATCGCGGCGAGGTCGACCGCTTCGATCGACTCGCGGCGGATTGGTGGGATCCGAACGGCCCGATGCGGGCGCTGCATCGCATCAATCCCCTCAGGCTCGTCTTCATCCGGGACGAGGCGTGCCGTCATTTCGGCCGCGACGCCAAGCAGCCCTTCCCGCTCTCCGGGCTCACCGTCCTGGACGTCGGCTGCGGGGCGGGGCTGCTCTCGGAGCCGATGGCCCGGTTGGGCGCGACCGTCACGGCGCTGGACCCGAGCACGCGCAACATCGAGGCCGCGCGCCACCACGCGGCGGAGAGTGGCCTGGATATCGACTACCGGGCGGAGACCGTCGAGGCCGTCGCGCATTCAGGCCAGCGCTTCGACATCGTCATGGCCATGGAGGTCGTGGAGCATGTCCGCGACATCGACGCTTTCATACGGGCCTGCACGGATGCGGTTGTACCCGGCGGCCTGCTCCTGCTCGCCACGATCAACCGGACCATGCGGTCCTTTGCGCTCGCGATCGTCGGGGCGGAATACGTCCTGAGATGGCTGCCGAAGGGCACCCACGACTGGGAAAAGTTCGTCACGCCCGACGAGCTGCGGGACGCCGTCGAGACGGCCGGGCTGACCGGCTACAGGACCCGCGGCATGGTGTTCAATCCGCTCGAGCGGGACTGGTCCCTCGCCCGCGACACGGCCGTCAACTACCTTGCGGCGGCCGTGAAGCCGGGCGGCACCCACCCATGATCCATGTCACGCCGTCCATCGTCCTGGACGAGGCGGAGATCACGGAAAATTTCGTCCGGGCGTCCGGCCCGGGCGGGCAGAACGTCAACAAGGTTTCGACCGCGGTCGAGCTCCGCTTCGACGCCGCTCGCTCGCCGGCGCTCAGCGAGAGCGTCCTTCACCGCCTTCGCGTCCTCGCGGGGCGGCGCATGACGCAGGACGGCGTGATCGTCATCGACGCGCAACGCTTCCGCTCCCGCGAACTGAACCGGGCCGACGCGCTCGACCGGCTCGTCGCCCTGATCCGGGAGGCCTCGGTCGCACCGAAGCCGCGCCGCCCGACCCGCCCGACCCTGGCGTCGAAGAAGCGTCGCCTCGAGGCGAAGACCATCCGGTCGCGCGTGAAGGCGGGCCGGGGACGTCCGTCGGGCGAAATCTGACGCTACTCCGCATCCGCCTGGCGGTCGGGGTGGGCGTCGGCGAAGGCCGGCAGCGCCATAGCGGCCGCCTCGGCCTGGAGCAGGCGCGGGAAGCCGGCGAGTTCGACGCCGTAGCGGCGCGCATTGGCCATCTGCGGCACGAGGCAGATATCCGCCATCGTGGGCCGCTCGCCGAAGCAGAACGGGCCGGGCTCGGCAGCGACGAGCATCTCGCAGGCCGCGAGCCCTTGCTCGTTCACGCGTCGCGCCCAGGCCTGGGCCGCCTCCCCGCCCCCGAGGCTTCGGATCTCCCGCAGCACGCGCAGGTTCTGCAACGGGTGAGTATCGCAGGCGATCGCTCCGGCAAGGGCGCGGACCTTGGCCCGGCGAACCGGATCGGCGGGAAGCAGGGCCGGCTCCGGGCGCGTCTCCTCGAGCCATTCGATGATGGCGAGCGACTGGGTCAGGACGGTCCCATCATCCAGGACCAGGGTCGGGACGAGGCCCTGCGGGTTGAGCTTCAGGTAGTCCGAAGCGCTCTGCTCGCCGCGGCGAAGGTGGCAGAAGGCGTGCTCGACCGTGACACCCTTGAGGTTGAGGGCGATGCGCACCCGGAACGCCGCGCTCGAGCGGAAATAGCCGTAGAGCTTCATCCTGGCCGTCGCCTCCCGGGCCGGTTGCCCCGGCCGCGGTGCCGATCATCGGCGAAGCTCCGCCGCCTTGTCGAGCGTGCGGGCGAAAGCTACGAACCACCCCGGAGGAACCCCATGGACATCATCCCGCCCACCAAGAATCCGAGCCGCCGCGTGAACCCCGACTGGTTCACCGGGACGGTCTGGCAGGACCCCATCGTCGAGGCGCCCGCCCCGGCGCGCGTGAGGGCCGCACGCGTCGCCTTCGAGCCCGGCGCGCGCACCAACTGGCACACGCACCCCCTCGGCCAGACGCTGCATGTCGTCCAGGGAATCGGCCTCGTCCAGAAAGAGGGCGAGCCGATCCAGACCATCCGGGCCGGCGACACCGTCTGGATTCCGCCGAACGAGCGGCACTGGCACGGTGCCACCCCGACGCACGGCATGGTCCACATCGCGATGCACGAGTTCGACGGCGAGAAGCACGTGACCTGGATGGAGCCGGTCACGGACGAGCAGTACGGCGCCGGCCCGAAGGGCTGAAGGCTCGGAGAAAGGACGCGTGCGCCGGATGGGGCCTCAGTTTCCCATCCGGTCGCGCCATTGCTGCTCGCCCGCGAAGCAGTTGGCGCGGTTTCCGTCCTGCGCGAGCACCACGTGGGAGCCGCCCTCGTGCTCGGCGGCCCTGCCGGGCGTCGGCATCGAGGCGATCTCCATGATGATCTTGGTCTTCACGGCGTCGCGGAACTGTTCCTTGTCCTTGGCCGGGACCATGAAGGCCCCCTGCCCCCCGATCACGCAGTCGCGGTAGTAGAGGTCGAGTTCCTGGATGTCGAAATAGCCGGCATCCTTGAGCATGATGGGAAGTCCGTTGATCGTGATGCCACGGGCGATGGCATCCGCCCTTGCGGCCAGGACCGATCGACCCTGGTTGTTCGGGCCGTCCCCCGAAACATCGATCACACGGCGAAGCGCCGTGACGCCGCTCTCCTCCTGCATCTTC
This sequence comes from Enterovirga sp. CN4-39, assembly GCF_049446235.1. NCBI lineage: Bacteria > Pseudomonadati > Pseudomonadota > Alphaproteobacteria > Hyphomicrobiales > Methylobacteriaceae > Enterovirga > Enterovirga sp. CN4-39. The sequence goes on from NZ_JBMSEF010000010.1 coordinate 112,703, forward strand.
GATGCGAAATCGAGCGCGCCCGATATCGAGGTGCGGGACGCCCGCCGGGTCGGCTTGCGCGACAGCATCTCGGCGAAGCCGTTCGCGCTGTCGGAACCCTCGATGATCGTCCAGGGCAGGAGGGTGCGCTGGTCGCTCGCGCCCGCCCATTCCATGTAGGTGACCGCGATCCGGCCGACCGCCCCGCGCCGGATGGCATCGTGGACCACGGGGGACCGGAACGCCTCGATGAAGCCCTCCCGCTGGAGGGTCTGCTCGTCGGGATCCATCGAGAAGGAGACGTCGACCGCGATCACCAGCGCCAGGTCGACCTCGACCTCGGCCCGGGCCGAAGTGGATATCAGCCCCGCGCAGACGAGGAGCGGGGCCGCCAACCGGAAGAGACAGCGCCGCATCGCGCACTCCCCAAGGACCTTGCCAGTTTGGCAGGTGACGGGGACGATGCAAGCAATGGTCCAGCCCCGGACCCTGTCACGCACGCATACGTGACTCGACGATCCCGAGGGCCTCGCGGAACGCCGCCTCGGCATCGAGCTCGGTCGTGTCGAGCAGGATGGCATCGCTCGCCATCTTCAGCGGGGCGTTCGGACGGCCTTGGTCACGGGCGTCGCGGCGCTGAATGTCGGCCAGAACGTCGGCGAAATCGGAAGGCTCACCGGATTGCGCGAGCTCCCGCTGCCGGCGTCGGGCCCGCTCCTCGGGGGTCGCCGTGACGTAGAACTTGAGATCCGCCTCGGGGCAGACGACCGTGCCGATGTCGCGCCCGTCGAGCACGGCACCGCCCTCCTGGCCGGCGAAGCGGCGCTGGAAGCCGAGAAGCGTCTCGCGCACCCCCGCAAAGGCCGACACGATGGATGCCGCCTCGCCCATGTCCCGGCTTCTGAGCCGCGGATCGTCGAGCCCGGCGAGATCGAGCGACCCGGCCGCCCGGGTGGCGATGTCCGGGTCCGACAGAGGCTCGCGCCGGTCCAGCAGGTCGCGCGCCACCGCCCGGTAGAGCAGGCCGGTATCGAGGTGCGGCCGCCCGAGATGGCGCGCGAGGCGCCGTGCAAGCGTCCCCTTGCCCGACGCCGCCGGGCCGTCGATCGCGATGATCATCAGGCCAGCTCGCCACCGATCGCGCGCATCAGGGGCGCGAAGCTCGGGAAGCTCGTCGCAATCATGGTCGCGTCGTCGGCCGTCACCCCCTCTTTCGCGGCAAGCCCCATGACCAGGAACGCCATCGCGATGCGGTGATCGAGATGCGTGGCGACCAGCCCCCCGCCGGGAACCGGCCCGCCGCATCCGTGCACCGTCAGGTCATCGCCGATGACCTCGGTTCGGACCCCGTTCACGGCCAGCCCATCGGCAACGGCCGCGAGGCGATCGCATTCCTTGACCCTGAGCTCCTCGAGGCCCCGCATCACGGTGGGGCCCGTGGCGAAGGCCGCCGCAACGGCCAGCACCGGGTATTCGTCGATCATGGACGGCGCGCGCTCGGGCGGCACTTCCACGCCCACCAGAGGTCCATAGGACGCCCGGATATCCGCGACCGTCTCGCCCCCGATATCGCGTTCGTCCAGGAACTCGATCGCCGCGCCCATCTCGAGAAGTGTCGTGATGAGGCCCGTCCGCAGCGGGTTCATCATCACGTTCTCGATGATGATCTCGGACCCGGGCGTGACCAGGGCCGCGACGAGCGGGAACGCCGCGGAGGACGGATCCGCCGGCACCAGGACGTCGGCACCCCGGAGATCGGGTTGCCCCTGGAGAGCGATGCGGCGCCCTGCCCCGCTCTCTTCCACCGTGAGGGTCGCGCCGAAATGGGAGAGCATCCGCTCCGTGTGGTCGCGCGTCGCCTGGCGTTCGATCACGGTCGTGATGCCGGGCGAGTTGAGGCCGGCAAGCAGCACCGCCGACTTGATCTGGGCGGAGGGAGCCGGAGTCTCGTAGGTGATCGGGATCGTCTCGCGGGGTCCCCGCAGGGTCAGCGGCACGCGCCCGCCGGGCGCCTCGGACACGACCTGCGTACCCATCTGCACGAGCGGATCGAGAATGCGCCGCATCGGCCGCGACCGAAGCGATTCATCGCCGTCGAAGGTGGTGGTGATCGGGTGGGAGCCGGCAACGCCCATCATCAGGCGGGAGCCGGTCCCGGCATTGCCGAAATCCAGCACGTCCGCCGGCTGGGCGAGGCCGCCGATCCCCGCCCCGATGACGCGCCAGCGCCCCTCGCCCTCGCGCGTCACCCTCGCGCCGAGCGCTTCCACAGCCTTGGCCGTGTTCACCACGTCCTCGGATTCGAGCAGATTCCCGATCGATGTCTCGCCGCGGGACAGCAGGCCGAAGATCATCGCGCGGTGCGAGATGGATTTGTCGCCCGGCACCCGCACTCGCCCACGCAGGGGGGAGCCGGGTCGCGATGCGAGAGGGGAAGGAGCGGGATGAGACCGGGACACGATACTTTAGCGCTGTCGGAAGAACGGGCCGTGGGTAGCACGCGGCCCCCCGCGCGTCATCCGCGCTTGAAAAGCGCCCGCACCACAACGAATTGACAGGGCAAAGCTCCGCGACTAACGGGGCCGTTCTCACCCAGCGGAAAACTTGCACGTGGCTAGACCAGAGCTCGGCACGAAGCGCGTCTGTCCGACGACCGGCCGTAAATTCTACGATCTCAATCGCGACCCGATCGTGTCGCCCTACACGGGCGAGGTCGTCCCGCGCTCGGCATTCGAGCTGGCCACGAAGCCGGCGGCCGGCACGCGCGCCCGTCCGGACGAGGACGAGGACGAGACGGAAGCTGCCGCCGGCGGCGCGGAGATCATCTCGCTCGAGGACGTGGCCGAGGGCGAGGACGCTGCGGCAACGGCCGAGGACGATGTCACGCTCGAGGACGAGGGTGGCTCCGATGACGCCTTCCTCGAGGAGGAAGAGGAAGGTGGCGACGACGTCACGGACCTGATCGATGGCGACATTGAGGAAGAGGAAGAGAGCTAACTTCCGCTTCGGTGCGATTGGGCCTTGAACTAGGCTCCGCCGGGCCATATAGGAGGCGCCGCTGCTTCGGCGGCGCCCGCGGCTTCCCAGCGCCGCGGACGTGATTGGGGCCATAGCTCAGTTGGGAGAGCGCGTGAATGGCATTCACGAGGTCGGCGGTTCGATCCCGCCTGGCTCCACCACTTCGACGGTTTCGACCGGAACTCCATCCAAGCTCAGCATCCAAGCCGCCAGGTAGGCCGAGCCGCATCATCCGGCTGTCCGCCCGGCGCGATCATTGTGGCCGATGAGCCGCGGCGTTTCAGAAGCTTCGTCCAGCCGGTCGACCTCCGAGTTCGGCGCGAACGGCTTCGCATCTCGACAGACCCGAACGGGCTGGTCTGGCCCGTCCACGCCTCCCCCTACCGTTCTCCGTAGGCCCGGCTATGCTGGGGAGAGGTTCCCTGGATTTGGGGCAGCCCGCCCTCGCCTCGTGAGCGCAACACGTGCCAAAGGCCTTCAGGAGAGCCATTTGGCGTAACCCCGCTGCTCACCGGCCCGTCACCCTGAAGGCCCTCCACGAGGCTCTCTGCCTCATCTAGGAGTCCCCCTGGACGTGAAAGCTTTGATGCGCCTGTTCAGCAAGAGCCCGGCATCTTCCATGAAACTCACGCAGCGGTTCACCGAGGTCTACGAGAAGAACGCCTGGGGTGATCCCGAGAGCGTCTCCGGATGGGGTTCCCGTAAGGACTCGCCCTCGGTTCACGCCTCCCTGGAAGCTCTCGCCTACGTCGTGGAGACCTACAAGGTCAGGTCGATGGTCGACATCCCCTGCGGGGATTTCAACTGGATGCCCGGCTTCCTGGCGAACCACCCCATCGATTATCGGGGCTTCGACATCGTCCCGGCCCTCGTCCAGAAGAACAGGACCGACAACCCGGGCCACTCCTTCGAGGTCCTGGACGTGACCTCGCAGGTCCCGCCCGCGGCCGACCTGATCTTCTGCAAGGATCTCTTCAACCACCTTTCCCTTCCCGACGTCGCCCAGGCGCTGGCCAATATGAAGGCCTCGGACACCCGGTACCTCCTCGCCTCGAACAACTTCGGGCACCAGAACGCGGAGTTGTCGGGAGAGCATGGCGGAGAGACGAGACACCTCGACATCACGGCCCCGCCGTTCAACTGGAAGCGCACGCTGTGGGCCACCAACTATCTCGGCCTGTGGGATCTGAAGGACGTCGCCTAGTCTCAGGCACAGGCTTCGGTCTGGAGAGCGCGCCTCCCACCAGGGACGCCCTCCGGCGGAAAACCGCTCCTGCTCCTTCACTTCTCCCGGAAGGCGAGCTGCGCCTGATCTCGCAGGGGCTTGAGAAGATACGACAGGATCGTCCTGTCGCTCGTGCGGATGAAGGCGCTGACGGGCATCCCGGGGACGAGCCGGGCCTCGCCAAGCTTCTTCACTTCCTGCGACGGCAGCGCGATCCGGACGAGAAAGAAGCTCATGCCCGTCCGCTTGTCCTCGGTGACATCCGCCGAGATCCGGACGACTTCCCCGTCGAGCTCGGGCGTGCTGCGCTGGTTGAAGCTCGTGAAGCGCAGCGCGGCCGGTTGCCCGATCCTGACCTGGTCGATGTCCTGCGGAGCGATGCGCACCTCGACCACGAGCGCGTCGCCCTGGGGAACGATGAGCATGAGCTGCTCGCCCTCGGTGACGACGCCGCCATGCGTGTGAACCGCAAGCTCGTGCACGATCCCGGCCTGCGGCGCGCGGATGTCGATGCGGCGGAGCTGGTCCTCGGCCGTGACCTTCTGCTCGACGAGGGTCGAGAGCTTCGCGCGGATCTCCGCTAGCTCCTTTGCGACCTCGCTGCGCATGTTCTGATCGAGCTGGATGATCTGAAGCTCCGTCTCGGAGATCTTGCCGCGGGCCTGCGCCTCGGCCGCGACGAGCTGCCCTCGCTCGCCGCTCAGCCGCGCCTGCTCTCGTTCGAGCGCCGTCACCCGCGTGATCTGGATCAGCTTCTTGTCCCATAGCTCACGGACGCCGGCATATTCCTTGGCGACGAGCTCCAGTTCCTGCGCCTTGGCGGCACCCTGTTCCTGGAGCCCCTTGATCTCCTCGCGAAGCTGCACGATGCGCTCCCGGAGCTGAGCCTTCTGTCCGGAGAGTGCCTCGCGGCGCAGGCCGAACAGGCGGGCCTCGCCGGAGACGATCCGGGCGATGTCGGGATCCTGCCTGGCGGCGTCGCCGAGTTCGCTCGAGACCGCCACATCGTCCAGGCCATCCCGTTCCGCCTCCAGCCGCGCCCGTCGCGCCCAGAGCTCCCAGATCGCCTTGGTCACGGCATCGAGGTTCGCCTTGGCGGTGGTCGCGTCGAGGCGCAGGAGCAGATCGCCCGCCCGGACCCGGCTGCCATCCTGAACGAAGAGCTCGCTGACGACGCCTCCCGTCGGGTGCTGGACCTTCTTGACGCTGGACTCGACCACGAGCGAGCCCGCAGCCACGATCGCTCCCGAAAGCTCGACAGTCGCTCCCGCGATGGCGGCGCCGCAGAGCAGCACTGCCCCGCCCAGCATCAGGGCGAGATGGCGACCGACAGAGCGAAGGGTTTTTGTCGAGGGAGTATCCATCAAGCGCTCCTCGCCGCAGCCGGTTCGCCGGCTTCCGACGGGACGGTGGTAGGGCGGGACGGTCCGATCAGGCGGGGCAGTATCTCCGCACGCGGGCCAAAGGCCTGTGCCTGGCCCTCGTTCAGGACGAGAATCGTGTCGACGGCCGCCAGGGCGCTCGGGCGATGCGCAATCACCACCGCGATGCCGCCGCGCGCGCGAACGGCCTGGATGGCCGCCGTGAGGGCGCGCTCCCCTTCGGCATCGAGGTTCGAATTCGGCTCGTCCAGCACGACGACGAATGGGTCGCCATAAAGCGCCCGCGCGAGCCCGATCCGCTGCCGCTGACCGCCGGAAAGGCGCGCACCGCCTTCGCCGACTTCCGTGTCGTAGCCGTTCGCGAGCCGCAGGATCACGTCGTGGACGCCCGCGACCTTGGCGGCGGATACGAGGGCCGCGTGGTCCGGGGCTGCGGCGAAGCGGGCGATGTTCTGCGCGACCGTTCCACGGAGGAGCTCGACTTCCTGGGGCAGGTACCCGACCGCGGCTCCGAGCGCGTCCGGTTCCCACTGGTCGAGGGTCGCGCCATCCAGCCGGACCACGCCGCGCGCCGGGCGCCATACACCGACGAGCGCGCGCGCCAGCGAGGATTTTCCCGAACCGCTGGGCCCGATGACCCCGAGCGCGCTCCCCGCCTCGACCGCGAAGCTGAGATTGTGGACGATGAGCGCATCCGTGCCGGGCGGCGCGAGCGAGACGTTGGTGAGCCGCAGGCTCCTGGTCGGCGCCGGAAGGGGTGTGCGGTCCGTCTCCCCTCTCGCCTGCGCGAGCCAGTCCTGCAGCCGAAACCAGCTCTGGCGCGCACCGACGAAGCCGCGCCAATTCGCGATCGTCTGGTCGAGGGGCGCAAGGGCCCGCGTCGACAGGATGGTGGCGGCCAGCATCACGCCGGGCGTCGCCTGTTCCTCGATGACGAGGAAGGCTCCGAGGGCGAGGATGGCGGATTGAAGGACGGTCCGGAGGAAGCGGGACAGGCCGGAAAACCCGCCCGCCACGTCGCTCCCCTGGGCGAGGCGGTCGAGGTAGCCGTCGTTCTCGCGTGCCCATAGCCCGGCCATGCAGCGGCGCATGCCGAGGGCATGGATGAGCTCGGCGTTTCGGCAGGCCGTCTCGGCGAGAGCCTGCCGGGTGGCGGCCGCGGTCACCACCGCCTCCGCCGGAGCCCGGCTCAGCCGGTCGGTCAGCCAGGTCACGGCCGTCAGCAGCAGGGCGCCCACCGTCACGGCGACGCCGATCAGGGGATGGAACAGGAAGCAAACGGCCAGGTAGATCGGCATCCAGGGGAGGTCGAACGCGGCCGTGATCCCGCTGCTCCCCAGGAAGCCGCGGAGCGTGTCCAGGTCGCGCAGGGCCTGCAGGCTGCGGACCGTGTCGCGTTTCTCGGCGGCCGTCGCCACCACGCTCCGAAACAGCCGGCTCGCGAGACGCTCGTCCACCACGCGGCCGATCCGGCCCAAGGCTCGCGAGCGCAGCACCTCGAGCAGGCCCTGGATGGCGAACAGGACAAGGGCGAGCAGACCGAGCCCGACGAGGGTCGGGATGCTGCGGCTCGGGAGGACCCGGTCATAGACCTGCAGCATGAAGAGCGGGCCCGTCAGCATGAGGATGTTGATCAGCCCGCTGACGAGCCCGATCGCCATGAGGGCGCTTCTGCAGGGTTGGAGGACATCCGCCAGCGTGACCTGACCGACCGCGTCCCGCCTGGGCTGCTGCTTCATGGATCCTGTGGGTTGCGGGCGCGGACCCCGCGAGACTGGGGGAACAGGAGGGAGCCCGGGGCGCAGGAGCGCCCCGGGCCCGTGCGGGTCAGAGGCCGAGACCCGAGAGCAGCGAGCCGCCCTGCGCGCCTGCATGAGCGTCGTGATCGGCGACGATCGCCAGATCCAGGATGCCCAGATCGAGGCCGAGGCCCGTGTCCAGCGATGCGGGCTCGGCAGAGGCGAGCGAGAGCGGCGCCGTGTCGAGCAGGGCGCCGACGAGCGAGTCCGCGCCTGCCCCGCCCAGCGACTGGAAGCTGAGCTGGTCGCCTGCGAGCAGCGAGACGTCGACGGCCGTCGGCTGGCTCGTGTCGATTGCGTTGACCTCGATCGACGACGGCGAGCTGTCGCCGGAGGACAGGAGGTTCGCCCCCACCACGGAGGCGAGCCCATCTCCGCCGATATCGGCCGCGACGAGCGGCTCGGCCGTGTCGCCCGCCCCGCCGCCGAGCAGCCCGGACAGGAGGCCGCCACCGTTTCCGAGCAATCCGCCCACGTCGATCGGCGCGTCCCCGCCGAGGAGCCCGCCCGTGAGGCCGGAGACGGTGTCGGTCAGCCCGTCGGCCGCCGGCCCGGAGCCCCCGACCAGGCCCCCGACAAGGGACACGGTGCTCGTCACGATGCCACCGGCCGCCTCGAGCGTGTCTCCGGCGTTGTCGAGGACCGAATCGAGACTGCCCCCGACGTCATCGCCGCCCAGGACGGCGCCCGGCACGGCGAGCACGGACGTGAGCAGGTTGGAATCACCGTCCGGCCCCTCCGTCCCGAGATGACCAAGGCCGGTCGACTCGATCGTGTCCGTCACTGCGCCCAGCACCCCGCCGAGGGGCGTGTTCCCGCCGATCGCGCCGACCGTGTCGGTGATGCCCAGCACGGCGCCGTTGACGGCCCCGGTGATCGATCCGAGACCAACACCATCCGCAAGGGACACCTCGCCGAGCGAATCGGCCACGTCCCCGGTCGCCCTGATGACGCCGCCGACGGATCCGATCACGGAGCCGAGCCCGCCGATACCGACCGCCGAGCCCAGCTCGGAGACGAGGTTCCCTGTCCCGTCCAGCACGTGGCCGAGCTCGGTGAAGACCGGCCCGATCGCGCCGCCGATCGGGGCACCCGACAGAATGATCCCCGGCGCCCCCGTCACGGCGCCCAGGACGCCTCCGTCACCGGCCGATGGGCTCAGTCCCACCTCGTTGACTACGCCGGCGAGCGCGCCGCCGATCCCGCCGAGCCCCGCTTCCGCGCCGGGCTGGAAGATCGGGCTCAGAATGGGACCAGCCGTCCCGGTGCCGGGGCTCGCCCCACCGCCGGAGGAAGGAGCCTCGCCCGTGACAGGGCCCGCCCCGTCGCCGGGGGAAGCGCCCTGGCCGGGGGCGGTCCCTCCTCCCGCGTCGGCGACCGGACCGCCGACGCCGGGAGCGGTTCCGCCGCCGCCCGGCGAAGGCGCTTCAGCCGTCCCGTCGCCGGGGGCGGGGGCACCGGCAACGGGCGCGCCTGTCCCGGGCGTGCCGTCGATCGGGATGGGCTGGCCGCCCGGATCGGCTCCTCCGGCATCTCCACCGCCAGCGCTCGGGCCGGGATCGCTGACCTCCTGGACCGGCGCGCCGTTACCAGCGTTCTGGCCTGCCCCCTCCGTGCCGGCCTGCGAACCGATCCCGGGCTGACCGGAGAGGTCCGGAGAACCGCCGCCATCCGCTGGCGCGGCAGGTTCGGGAGTCGAGTTGACGGGACCAAGGCCTCCAAGTTGATTAGTAGATGATGCTTGCTCGGCAGGCGCGGTGTTGGCGCCGCCAAGCATCTCCTGATTACGATTGTCATACCCACCGTAATCGTTTCTTCCGTAATATATCTTGCCAGGTTGTGCCATCGGAACAGACCTATCGGATGTGGCTGGGATAGACGGACAACATCCGGGCATTCGGGTTGTTTTCGACAGATAGAATGCGCGCGATCCGTATCGTTAACGGACGCTTGATGAGGTCCGGCGGCTTTTCCCCTTTTTCATGAATTCCGAAGGCCGTCAGGAGCGCGTTCTCTCGGACGGGAGGGCGCGGGCATACGAATGATGCCCCGGCCGGGAAAGCGCTCGATTGAGGACCAAGCGCGTCGGTACAGTTTCCGCGCCGAACCGTCCGAGCTCTCACACGTTCAGCATCCGTCCTCATCGGACGTTCCTCCCAGACTTGGCCCCGGCTAGCCCAGCTTGCCGGGGCTTTTTCTTCCGATCGACCGGGAGGTGGCGCGGCCGCATTGCAGGGGATCGAGCAAGGGTTCGTTCAACCTACAAGCAACCAGAAAGCGGTCTCTCACCGGCTTGAACGAAGCGGAAAGGTGGGGGGGATCATCTGACAGATGAGCTGACACCGCCGGGCGTCCATGGGTCTCATCGCAAGATTGTTTCGCGACACGCGGGGTGGAGTGGCCCTCATCATGGGTCTCTCCGCTCCGGCGGTGGTGCTCGGCGTCGCAGCTTCCGTGGAATATGGGAACATCGCCCTGCGGCGCACGCAGCTCCAGAACGCCGCGGACAACGCCGCCCTGCGGGCCGCCAACGAACTCGCGCTCGTCAGTTCCGACACCTACATCCAGAATCTCGCGGTGGAAGCCGCCTTCGACGCGGCGCGCGCCACCGACCCGAAAATCACCCGCGTCCGGGCCGAGATCCAGAACCGGCGCTCCTGGGTGAAGGTCGAGATCACGGAAACGGTGAAGAGCGTCATCGGCAGGGCGCTGACCCTGCCATCCTCCGAAGTGAGCGTCAGCGCGACCGGCCAGGTCGTGGGGACCAGCCGCATCTGCCTGCTCGCGCTCGATACGAAGGCGAGGGAGACGCTCCACCTCCACAAGGGCGCCCGGGTCACGGCGGAGGGCTGCGCCCTCTATACGAATTCCAGCGCGCGTAGCGCGGCGAAGATCGAGGACAACGCGAATGTGACGGCGTCGCTGCTCTGCTCGGCAGGTGGAGTCGAGGTGAAGTCGGCGACGATCAACGCCGAGCAGATGACCGATTGTCCTGCCAAGGCCGACCCTCTCGCCGCGCGCACGCCCCCGACCGTCTCGGGTTGCGACCACACCAACCGCGTCGTCGATGGCAGCAAGACGCCGACCTTGAGCCTCATGCCCGGCCGGTATTGCGGCGGTCTGAAGATTACGAAGGGTGCACAAGTCACCCTGATGGCGGGGATCTACACGATCGATGACGGGCCGCTGAAGGTGGAGAATGCTTCGATCCGGGGCGAATATGTCGGCTTCTACTTCACGGGTGATGCCGGCGGCCTCGTTTTCGATCCCAAGAGCACGATCGACCTCTCGGCCCCGAAGGACGGCCCCATGGCCGGGCTCCTGTTCTTCGAGAACCGTACGGTGAGCAATCCGCTCGAACCCTTGCTGGACCTGCTGTCCCCGGTACCGCCGCCTCCGCTGGGCTCGACGCCCATGCGCACCTACCGGATCGTGAGCGACAACGCCCGCAACCTGCTCGGCACCATCTACCTGCCGGCCGGCCGTCTCGTGATCGATGCCAAGAAACCCGTCGCGGACCGCTCCGCCTACACGATCATCGTGGCCAAGCAGGTCGAGCTGTTCGACGGCCCGAACCTCTACCTGAACACCAACTACTCCGCGACGGACATCCCCGTCCCGAAAGGGGTAGGCCCGAAGACTGAGAGGAGCATCAGCCTTGTCCAGTGACCTGTCCAAGAGGTTAACCGGACGTTAACCATAGGCGGGCGAGCGAACGGGAAGAGGAGAATCCCCCCATGGCCCCGAATGAAGAAATCGCCGGCACCAACGAGACCCTGACGCCGCTGGTCCGGCAGCTCGCGAACCAGCTCCGTGCGACCCGCTCCGGCTCTGCCGTGGCCAAGTCCTTCCCCGAACGGGAAGCCGCCACGCGGCCGGCGCTGAAAGCCATCGTCGATGCGATCGCGCAGGCCGCTGCGCGACACGAGGCGCGCCAGGAAGCCATCGCAGCGCTCGAGAACCGGCTCCAGCAAACCGAGGCCATGCTGGAGGCGCAGACGGCCCGGCTTTCGGAGACCGAGGGAAAGCTTCGCGCCTCGCAGGACGAAGCCCGCCGGGAGCGGACGCGGGCCGAAGACCTGCAGCGGCGCTCGACCGAGCTCCTCGACAAGACGCAGGCCATGCTGACCGAGGCAGGCGAGCGCCTCTCGGCCGCCGAGGCGCGCGCCGACAGCGCCGAGGGCGATCTCGAGTACCTGAAGGACTTCGTGCGGGAGCACCTCGGCTCCTGACCTCGTCGCGAGAAGCGCCCCGTGCGGGGCGCCCCCCTCGCGTTCAGAGGAGGACAAGCGCGAGGGCGATCCCGATATTCGTGAGCTGGTGGAGGAGCTGGTCGAAGCCGAACAGCCACCAGTAGCGGGCGTCGTGCGGGCTCCAGCGGCCCCAGCGCCCCAGGAGCGTCTTGCCCCGGTCCACGGCGAAGTGGATGCCGAAATCCACCAGGGCCAGCCACCACAGGTGCGGCGCCACGATGAGGGCGATCACGAGCGTGGCGACGGCGTGGACGGCGACATGCGTCAGAAGCGGAACCACCCAGGTCTTGTGGCAGTCCTTTCCGCGCGCGATCCAGCCCGTCTGCAGCACGAAATCCGCCAGGAAATGCTTGACGGCGAATACGGCAGTGAGCCCCGCCACGGCCCAGCCCGGCCCCCAATGGCTCGCCTGCCCGATCATGCTGCGTCCGCAACTCCGAACCGCATCGACCTATGCCGGGTCATGCGGGCACAAGGAAGAGTGAGTGAGGGCCGAGCCACGGCTGTAAGTGCGCTGCCACACAACATGCGAAGATAACCAGAGCCGCTGGCCTGCCACGTCCTGGGAAGGCTCCAGCGAGCGGTGGATCAGCCGTTCATCGCCGCCCAGACTTCCCGGTCGCGCTCGGCCGTCCAGATGACGGGATCATCGATCCCGGAGGCTTCGTCATAGGCGCGCGCGACATTGAAGGGCTGGCAATGCTCGTAGATGGCGTAGGACGAAAACTTGGGGTCCATGACCTCGCGGGCCGCCGCGAAAGTCTCCCTGAGGGTGAGGCCCCGTGCCACCGACATCTCCGCCACCCCATAGAGGGTGGTCACGAAATCGCGCGTGAGGGCGATGGCCTCGGTCACCGTGCGGGCGCCGAGCAGCGCATCCCCCCGGCCCGGCACGATCGCGGTCGGGTTGAAGTCGCGGATCGCATCGAGCGTGCGGGGCCATTGGCGCAGCTTGGCGTCGCCGCAATAGCAGGCGGAGTGATATTCCACGAGGTCGCCCGTGAACATGACGCCGGCATCAGGCACCCAGGCGACGATGTCGCCCGACGTGTGCCCGGCCCCGAGCTGCATGAGCTGGACCTCGCGCTTGCCGAGATGGATGGACATCCGACCCGAGAAGGTGAGGCTCGGCCAGGTGAGGCCCGGGATGCTCTCTGCATCCCGAAAGAGCCTCGGAAACCGGCCGTATTCCGAATCCCAGTCCTGCTGGCCGCGTTCGGCGATCAGCCGGTAGGTCTCGCCCGAGGCGACGACGCCCTGCGCGCCATAGGCCGAGGCGCCGAGGACCCGCACCGCGTGGTAGTGAGACAGCACCACATAGCGGATCGGCTTGTCGGTGACGCTTCTCACCCGCTCGATCACGGTCTGCGCCATCGCGGGCGTCGCCTGCGCGTCGAAGACGATGCAGCCGTCATCGCCCACGATGACGCCCGAGTTAGGATCCCCTTCGGCCGTGAAGGCGAAGAGATCCCGGCCGATCTCGGCGAACGTGATCTTCTTGTCCGAGAGGTCCGAGGTCGACGCGAACGCCTTCGTCATGGGCGATTCCCTCCCGCTTGAGTCATCCGTGGCGCGTCGCTTATCGGCTCAAGCGTCGAGGTCAACACCGGGACGGCTTTCCCGAACCGGCGCGCCGGTCCGCGAAGCCAGCAGCCCGCCGGCCGCTGCCCACGGGGAACCCCGCCCGACCTTTGGCCGGGCGGGGCGGTCCGCCGCATCACTGACGGGGGCGCGTGCTGGCGCCAAGCCTGGCATGACGGCCCGTTGGTTGACGGGAGGTTAACGAAGCGGGAGGCGCCTCGCCCGCTACCCCACGCCCTCCGGCCAGAACCGCGGGTTGGGAACCGCCCAGAGCCGCGGCTGCGAGACCTCCATGACGACGACCCCGCTGCCGGCGAGGTACGCCTCGAGACTGAAATTGAGAAACTCGGAGCCCGCAGGACAGAGCATCGGTTCGGTGACGAACCACAGGCTCCGGCCGTTCATGCTCCCGTCCGCGACCGGCTCGGTCGCGCTCCGGTTGCTCGTGGCTTCGGAGGCCTGAAAGAGGTCGGCCCCCGTCGAGGTCGCGCGCGGTCGCAAGAACAGCCCGAGGTCCTGGAGGTGCTCGGCGCCGCTTTCGACGAAGACGCGAAGCATCGCCCGCACCCAGATCCCGGCCAGCCCAGGGGTGGACAAGGAACTCGCCGAGGTGCCGGGAAAGTCGGTGAAGAGCCACCGGGCGACGTCGCCCGTCGCCGAGGCGAGACTGATCGTGCTTCGAATCGCGTTTCCGGCGCCCGGATCCGCCACGATGCTGTTGGCGAAGCCCGTGATCGCGGCTCCCCCGAGCGTGCTGGCCCGAACCTTGTCGGGAAGCGCGCCGGACGCGCCGAGCCCGGCGACACCGGCAGACCCCGCCAGGAGGCCGTTCGAGAAGAGGTTCCCGGGTGCGCCGGAGCTCACGAGATGGCCGGAGCCGGACTCGATCGTCCTTGCGAAGACCTCCTGCGCCGCGGCGGACCAGAGCCAGCACCCCAAGGGGGTGAGGTGCAGCCCGTCCTCCGACACGCCGGCACGCGCCGCCCTGACCGGCGAGGCGGGGTCCTCCAGATAAGGCCCGGAATCGATCAGCTCGGCGCCGAACTTGTCGCAGAGCGCCGGCAGGGCCGCGTTGAATTCGAGCCTCTTGCGGAAGAAGGGATCACCGGGCGGCAGCGCGCTGCCGTTATTCGCCGTTCCGGCATGGGCCCGCGGATTGAGGGTGGCCACGTAGCACGCCACGCCCGCCGCCTTGAGGGGCCGAAGGAACAGGTCTTCATACTTCGCCAGGAGCGCCGGGACCTTCTCGGGGCCGTTCAGGTCGTTCTGCCCGAGTTGGAGCAGGCAGGCGCCGTATCCACGCGCAATGATCGTCCCGACGAGCTCGGCCTGCTGCGTCATGCCCGAGCCGGACTTGCCGAAATTGGCGCCGGACATCTTGCGGCCGAGCGGGTCCGCGAGATCGAACCAGTTGGTGAAGTCGAACCGCGGATCGCGCATCCGGGCGTAGGTCAGGCCACCGGAGGCCTGGCCGGAAATCATGGGAGGCGAGGTGCTGTACGCGCCGGTATTGCGTTCGATGGACGAGGAGCCGAGCGCGGCAAGCTTCACGCCTGCGGGCAGCAGGAACTTCGCGCCGCGCTGCAGGGCCCGATGGGCCGGCGTGCCGCGGAAAGGTGCGGAGAGAACGGCCGCCATCTCACGCCTCCGCCACGGTGAAGGGCTGTCCGGAAGCGGGGCCACAAACCGAGATCGCCCCGGCGGGCACCACCTTGTCGAACGCGAAGGCGCCTCCCGGGCCGACCTGGACGGATCCGGCTCCGGTCGAGGCCGCCCCGCCGGCCGAGAACCAGAAGCTGCGCGTTTCGTCGGGATTGGCGATGAGGAGGAATCGGCGGCCCGGATTGGCGGGACAGGCCTGCTGAGCGACGCCGGACGCGCTCAGGGTGCCCGAGCGGTCGACCAGCGCGGCGCCGCCCGAATCCGCCGGGGCGGAGACGTCCGACGCCAGGATGGCCGCGATGGACTGGCCGGGCAGCACGTGAACCAGCTGGGCACGACCAGGCAGCAGCAGAAGGCGGGGCTCCGCGTCCGGGTCCGGCGCCAGTCCGACGTCGGCGTAGATCGCGCTCTCGACCGCCAAGAGGCGCGCAAAGACGGTTCCCTGGCCGGTCGGCACTGGGAGGCGATCTTCCGGGGCGGTCGCGACCGACCCGACCTCCAGGGTGGCGGAACCGAGCGGCGTCGCGGCCAGGCAGTCGATCTGCCCCCCGAGCCGCCCTCGGCCGCTTCCGAGCGCATGGAATTCGACACGCAGCTTGGGCATGGTTTCTCCTCGATGGCTGGATGGGCGTGCAGGACGGCGCGGCTCGCGCCGGGGCGGCGCGAGCGGGAAGGCGCGAATTGTGGGAATGGGCTGCCCCGGCCGGCGATTTTGCCAGCCCGGAATGCGGCAGCAGACTAGGTCTATATTCTCAGAACGTCACGCTGTCAAGCAGCGTCAGGCGGTTCCGTGATACTGCCGGTACCAGTCGACGAAGAGCCGGATGCCCCGGTCGATGCCGGTGGCGGGCGGGCGGCCATACAATTCCGAGAACGTCGCGACATCGGACGAGGTCATGACGACGTCACCGCGAGGTAGTGGCGTGGAATTGCGAAGTGCTTTTCGGCGCAGCGCGGCCTCGATCAGCCCGATGACGTGGTTCAGCTCGGTCGGGCGGTCGCCCCCGATATTGAGCAGCCGGAACGGCGCGATCGTGCTCCTGTCGGGCCCGGTCTCGCCGGCGCTCCTGGCCGGCGCGGGCCCGTTCAGGACCCGCATCACCGCCTCGAGCGCATCGTCGATGAAGGTGAAGTCGCGCCAGACCTTGCCGTCCGCCGCAACCTCGATCGGCTCGCCGCGCGAGATCTGCTCCGTGAAGCGATAGATCGCCATGTCGGGCCGCCCCCACGGCCCGTAGACCGTGAAGAAGCGGAGCCCTGTCGTGGGCAGCCCGAAGAGATGGGCATAGGAATGCGCCATCAGCTCATTGGCGCGCTTGGTGGCCGCATAGAGGCTGATCGGGTGGTCGACCGGGTCGCCCTCGGCGAAGGGCATCTTCGTGTTGCCGCCATAGACCGAGCTCGACGAGGCGTAGACGAGATGCTCCACGCCCGCGTGGCGGCAAGCTTCGAGGACGCTCAGGAAAGCGCCGAGATTCGCGCCCGCATAGACATGGGGATGCGTCAGGGCGTAGCGCACGCCCGGCTGTGCCGCGAGGTGGATGACGCGACGAAACCCGTGCTGCCCGAACAGCGCGCGCGTCCCCTCCGCATCCGCGAGGTCCAGGCGGATGCCGGTGAAGCCGGGCCGGCTCTCCAGCTGTGAGAAGCGCGCCTGCTTCAGCCCGGGATCGTAATAACCCGAGAAGGAATCGACCCCGACGACCGTGGCTCCCTCGTCGAGCAGGCGCCGGGCGACATGAAAGCCGATGAAGCCGGCCGAGCCGGTGACGAGGATGGGCGCGGCCAAGTCCGGAACCTAGTCGCGTGGCGGAGCGGCCTCGGGCCGTCCGATGCTGACATAGCGGAAGCCGTGCCGCCGCATGTCGTCCGGCACATACACGTTGCGCAGATCCACCAAGACCGGGGCGGCCAGGATCTTGCGCAGCCGCGCGAGATCGAGCGCCCGGAAGGCATCCCACTCCGTCACGAGGACGAGCGCATCCGCGCCCTTGGCGCAGGAATACGCGTCGTTGGCGTACTCGACGTCGGTGAGGACCTTCCTTGCCTGATCCATCCCCTCGGGATCGAAGGCGCGGATTCGTGCGCCCGCATCCTGCAGGGCAGAGATGATCGCGCAGGAAGGGGCATCGCGCATGTCGTCGGTGTTCGGCTTGAAGGTGAGGCCGAGCACCCCGATCAGCTTGCCGCGGACGGAGCCGTCGCAGGCGGCGATGATCTTGCGGGCCATGGCGCGCTTGCGCTGGTCGTTGACGGACACGACCGTCTCGACGAGCCGGACCGGCGCACCGTGGTCCTGCGCCGTCTTCATGAGCGCGAGCGTGTCCTTCGGGAAGCAGGAGCCGCCATATCCGGGGCCCGCGTGCAGGAACTTCGACCCGATCCGGTTGTCGAGCCCAATGCCGCGCGCGACCTCCTGCACGTTCGCCCCCACCTGCTCGCAGAGATCCGCGATCTCGTTGATGAAGGTGATCTTCGTGGCCAGGAAGGCATTCGCGGCGTATTTCGTGAGTTCGGCCGTGCGCCGGCCGGTGACCAGGATGGGCGCCTGGTTCAGGTAGAGCGGGCGGTAGAGGTCACTGACGACGCTCGCCCCCTTCTCGTCGTTTGCCCCGATGACGATGCGGTCGGGCCGCTTGAAGTCCAGGATGGCAGCGCCTTCCCGGAGAAACTCGGGGTTCGACACGACCGAGAACTCGGCATCGGGCCTCATCTCGCGGATGATCCGTTCCACCTCGTCGCCCGTGCCGACGGGCACGGTCGATTTCGTCACCACGACCGTGAACCCGTCCATGGCGGCCGCGATCTCGCGGGCAGCCGCGTAGACGAACGAGAGATCCGCGAAGCCGTCGCCGCGGCGCGACGGCGTGCCGACCGCGATGAACACCGCGTCCGCGCGCTGCACGCCCAGCGCGAGGTCGGTCGTGAAGGACAGGCGGCCCGCCTCGGCGTTCGTCTGTACGAGGGCATCGAGCCCGGGCTCGAAGATCGGGATCCTCCCCGCCTTCAGGGCCGCGACCTTGTCGGCATCCTTGTCGATGCACACGACCTCGTGGCCGAAATCGGCGAAGCACGCCCCCGACACGAGCCCGACATAGCCGGACCCCACCATTGCGACCCGCACGCTGCACCTCCACCGAAGCCCGACGCTTTTCGTACGGGATGCCCGGGCGATGAACGAAAAGCAATTCCGGCCTAGGGGCAACGGTCAACCGGGGTAGCGAAGCCGGGCGGCTGAACGAAACTCCTCGATCCGGCGGGACCCAAACGGAGGGAACGGCGTTGTCGGCCTGCCGATCTTTCCGGACGTTCGATCACCCATGCCTTCAAAAAAGACCGCCCCTGGTGCCGCGGCCTCGGGGAGCGCCGCTCCCGCCGTGCTGCAGCGCCCTCGCGTCCGGGAAGGCCTCCCCCACCCGCTTGGCGCCACCTGGGACGGCTTGGGGGTCAATTTCGCTCTCTTCTCGGCCCATGCCACCAAGGTCGAGCTCTGTCTGTTCGACGAGAAGGGTGAAACGGAGATCGAGCGCGTCGAGTTGCCGGAATTCACCGACGAGGTCTGGCACGGCTATCTCCCGGATGCCCGGCCCGGAACGGTTTATGCCTATCGCGTGCACGGCCCCTACGAGCCGGAGGCCGGCCACCGGTTCAATCCCAACAAGCTCCTGCTCGACCCTTACGCGAAGCAGCTGGTCGGCGAGCTGACCTGGGACCCGGCCGTGTTCGGCTACGAGGCGGGGACGGACGATCTCACCTTCGACGAGCGCGACAGCGCGCGGTTCATGCCGAAATGTCGGGTCATCGACCCGGCCTTTACCTGGGGCCGCGAGAAGGCGCCCCGCGTCTCCTGGGAACGGACGGTCTTCTACGAGACCCATGTCCGCGGCTACACGATGCTCCACCCCGCCGTGCCCGAGAACCTGCGGGGCACCTTCTCGGGAATGAGCAACAAGGCCGTCATCGACTACATCAAGAGCCTGGGCGTGACCTCGGTCGAGCTCCTGCCGATCCACGCCTATGTGGACGACGACTTTCTCCTCCAGAAGGGCCTGCGGAACTACTGGGGCTACAACACGATCGGGTTCTTCGCGCCCCAGCCGCGCTACATGGCGACGCCGGTCGTCAACGAGTTCAAGGAGATGGTCGCCAAGTTCCACGATGCCGGGATCGAGGTGATCCTGGACGTGGTCTACAACCACACGGCCGAGGGCAACGAGATGGGGCCGACGCTGTCCTTCAAGGGCATCGACAACGCCTCGTATTATCGGCTCCTGCCCGACCAGAACCGCTACTACATCAACGATACCGGCACCGGTAACACGCTCAATCTCAGCCATCCGCGCGTGCTGCAGATGGTGACGGATTCGCTGCGCTACTGGGCGCAGGAGATGCATGTCGACGGGTTCCGGTTCGACCTCGCGACGATCCTCGGCCGGGAACCCTACGGGTTCGACGAGGGCGGCGGCTTCCTCGATTCCTGCCGCCAGGATCCGGTCCTCTCATCCGTGAAGCTGATCGCGGAGCCCTGGGATTGCGGTCCGGGCGGCTATCAGGTCGGCGGGTTCCCGCCGGGCTGGGCAGAATGGAACGACCGGTACCGCGATACCGTGCGCGCCTTCTGGAAGGGCGACGAGGGGCAGCTTCCCGAGATGGCCTCGCGTCTCACGGGATCCGCCGACAAGTTCAACAAGCGGGGCCGCAAGCCTTGGGCCAGCGTGAACTTCATCACCGCCCATGACGGGTTCACGCTGCGGGACCTCGTCTCGTACAACGACAAGCACAACGAGGCGAACGGCGAGGAGAACCGGGACGGCCACTCCCACAACCTCTCCTACAACTACGGCGCCGAGGGCCCCACGGACGATCCGGAGATCCGCGAGGTCCGGCTGCGCCAGATGCGGAACTTCCTGGCGACGCTCTTCCTCTCGCGCGGCACGCCGATGCTGCTCGCCGGAGACGAGTTCGGCCGGACGCAGCACGGCAACAACAACGCCTACGCCCAGGACAGCGAGATCGGCTGGATAGACTGGGAGATGGACGAGGAAGGACGCGTACTCGCCGAGTTCACGCGCCGGATGATCGCCTTGCGGCAGGCGCTCCCCATGCTCCGGCGCGGGCGCTTCCTCACGGGCCAGTACGACGAGACGCTCGGCGTGAAGGACGTCAGCTGGCTCACGCCGGCGGGCGACGAGATGACGGACGAGCATTGGGGCGACGGGAATGCACGCTGCCTCGGCGTGCTGCTCGACGGCCGCGCGCAGCCGACGGGCGTTCGCCGGCCCGGCACCGATTCGACGCTTCTGCTCGTCGTGAACTCCTATCACGACGTTGTGAACTTCACGCTGCCAGAGGCCGCTGGCGGCCGGGAATGGATCTGCCTCGTCGACACGAACCAGCCCGACCTCGAGGAAGCCCCAGCGTTCGATTTCGGACACGACTACGCTGTTACGGCGCGGTCACTTCTCCTGTTCATGCTGAAGCCTCAAAGCACGCGGCACCGCGATGACGAGGTACGGTCGTACCGACATGTGATCGCCGAATTCGATCAGGCCTGGGGTGGAAGCTTGGCCGTAACGGAATGACCGAGGCGGCCTCGGAGAGCATCGACGGGTGTCAATCGAATGGGAACGGTCCTATATCCTATGAGACGAACCGCGCGCGGGGGCGGCCCGAGCAAAGGACGCGAGGCGGAATGAATGTTGAACCGGCGATCCGCGACCAGATGCTCGCGGCGCTTCCCAGCCTTCGGGCGTTTGCGATCTCTCTCTGCGGGAACGTGGACAAGGCGGACGACCTCGTTCAGGACACCATCATGCGGGCCTGGGGTGCGATCGACCGGTTCGAGCGTGGCACGAACCTGAACGCCTGGCTCTTCACGATCCTCCGCAACCTTTATTTCTCGAACCTTCGCAAGGGGAAGCGGGAGGTCGAGGATGTCGACGGGACCTATGCCGGCCGGCTATCGAGCCTGCCCGAGCAGGACGGGCGCGCCGACATGAACGATTTTCGCGCAGCGCTCGCGCGGCTCGCGCCGGACCAGCGCGAGGCGCTGCTGCTGGTCGGCGCGCAGGGCTTCTCCTACGAGGAGACCGCCGCCATCATGGGCTGCGCCATCGGCACGGTGAAAAGCCGGGTGAACCGCGCGCGCGTGCGGTTGCAGGAGCTCCTGGCCGTCGAGCAGATCGAGGATCTCGGGCCGGACCGCATGACGATGGCGGCGCTTCAGCCTCCGAGCTGACGCGCGTTCGAGCGCGACACTTGCCTCGCTGAGCGCGGGGCGGCATCCATACCGGAACGCCTGTCCACAGGGTCAACCGGGTCCAAGATGCCGAGCTTCGAAACCATCATCCGCGGCGGCACGATCGCGACCGCCGCCGATACGTTCTCCTGCGACATCGGCATATCGGGCGGGCGGATCGTGGCGCTCGGCCACGACCTCGGCGACGCGGGCGAGGTGATCGACGCGACGGGACTTCTCGTCCTTCCAGGCGGCATCGACAGCCATGTCCATTTCGCCCAGCCGTCCGGGCCCGGGATCGTCATGGCGGACGGGTTCGAGAGCGGCACCCGGTCGGCAGCCTTCGGCGGCAACACCACCGTGCTTCCCTTCTGCGTCCAGCAGAAGGGGCAGAGCCTGCGCGAGGCCCTAAAGGCCTACCACGCGGAGGCCGACGGCCAATGCTACGTGGACGTCTCCTTCCACCTCGTGATCGCGGATCCGACGGAGCAGGTGCTCGGGCAGGAACTGCCGGCCCTGGTCGAGGACGGCTACACCTCGTTCAAGGTGTTCATGACCTATGAGGGCATGGCCCTCACGGACATGGAGATGCTGGAGGTCATGTCGGTCGCGCGCCGCACCGGCGCGCTCGTCATGATCCATGCCGAGAATTTCGACGCGATCCGCTTCCTGGTCGACAAGCTGGAGCGCGAGGGCCATGTCGAGCCCTACTACCACGCGATCTCCCGCCCCATCCCGGTCGAACGCGAGGCGACGCACCGCGCGATCTCGCTCGCCGAGATCATCGACGTGCCGATCATGATCGTCCACGTCTCGAACGGCGAAGCCATGGAGGAAATCCGGCGGGCCCAGGCCAAGGGCCTCAAGGTCTATGGCGAGACCTGCCCGCAATACCTCGTCCTCACCGAGAAGGACCTCGAGGGCCTCAACATGGAGGGCGCGAAATATGTCTGCTCCCCTCCCCCGCGCGACAAGGAGAGCCAGGAGGCCTGCTGGCGCGGCCTGGAGACCGGCGTGTTCTCCGTCTTCTCGTCGGACCACTGCCCGTTCCGCTACGACGACCCAGCCGGCAAGCTGAACCCCAAGGGCCGGACGAGCTTCCGCTGGGTGCCGAACGGTATCCCGGGGGTCGGGGCGCGCCTGCCCATCCTGTTCTCGGAGGGCGTGTCGAAAGGCCGGATCGACCTGAACCGGTTCGTGGCCCTGTCCGCCACGAACCACGCCAAGACCTACGGGCTCTATCCGAAGAAGGGCACGATCGCGGTCGGGTCCGACGCCGACATCGCGATTTGGGACCCGGAGCGCACGCTCACCCTCACGCACGATCTCATGAAGGACGGGTCCGACTACACTCCCTACGAGGGCATCGAGGTGAAGGGCTGGCCCGTCCTGACCATGGTCCGTGGCAAGACCGTGATGCGCGACGGCGAACTCCTGGGCGAGAAGGGTTTTGGCGCGTACCTCACTCGCGAGAAGTCGCCCGACGCCGCGCCGCGCCGCTGACTTACCCCGCTGAGACGAGCATCGGGCCGGCGATAGACACCGGCAGCCGGGTCGGTGGGCGCCAGCCTTCGCCAGGACCCCGGCCTGCACCGGGGCCAACGGCGGGTCAGGCCGCCTTCCGGGCCTGCTCGGCGGCGTAAAGCTCGCCTTCCTCCTCCATGGCCCGGGCGACACTCGGCCGGGCTCGCAGCTTCGCGAAATAGGTCTTCACGGCCGGCCACCGGTTGAGGTCTATCCCCACGGCGCGGCACCAATTCAGCACGGCCACGAGATAGGCGTCCGCGACCGTGAACGAGCCGAGAAGGTGCTCGCGGCCGGCGAGATGCCGATCGAGAATGTCGAGACGCGCCGCCGACCACTCGCGCGCTGTCGCCTTGGCGTCCTCCGACGCGTTGGAATCGAAGAGTGGCGTGAACACGCCCTTGTGGAGCTCGGTGGCAACGAAGCCGAGCCATTGCTGCAGCCAGGGCAGTTCCTCCTCGCTTCCGAGCAGCCCTGCCGTGGGGTGACGCCGGGCCACATATTGCAGCACGGCCGAGTTCTCGGTGAGCAACCTTCCATCCTCGGTGCGTGCCACCGGGACCTGCCCGAGCGGGTTCACGGCCCGGAAATCTCCTTCGTCCGGCAGGCGCTTGGTCTTGCCATCCACCTGGATGAAGTTGGCCTGGGCTCCGGCTTCGTAAAGGGCGATGCGGGTCGCCATCGAGCAGGCGAGCGGGGCGAAGTACAGGTCCATCGGGGCTCTCCCTTTGATTTCTGTACCGTCTCGCATAGATTTTTCCGGGTCAAGGGATTTTCTTGCGACGTGGTACAAAATAAGGAAGTCCGACGGCGAGGGCGGCCGCCGGCGTATGACGCCGAGCAGGCGCTCGCGCGGGCCCTCGAGACATTCTGGACGTCGGGCTTCGAGGCCACGTCCCTGGACGAGCTCAGCACCGCAACCGGCATGAACCGGCCGAGCCTCTATGGCGCGTTCGGCGACAAGCGGGCGCTGTTCCTGAAGGCGCTGATGGCCTACCGGGCGCGCGGCGAGATGGGTCTGTCGCAGCTCATCACCGACAACCCTTCCGTCCGGGACGCGCTGGTCAACACCTGCGCGGCCGCCCTGAAGCTCTACTTCTCGGGCGAGAAGGGCGCGCGCGGCTGTTTCATGACCGGGGCAGCCCTCGTCGGCGCAGTCTCGGATCCCGAACTCCGCGAGGCGCTTCTCGAGGGGCTCGAGGATATCGACCGCGCCTTCGTGGCGCTGTTCGAGCACGGCCAGCGCCGCGGCGAGGTGGCGCGCGACGCGGACCCGGAAGCGCTCGCCTTCATGGCGTCTGCGCTTCTCCATACGCTTTCGGTCCGCGCCCGGGCCGGCGCGAAACAGCCGGACCTCGTCCGCGCCGCCGCCAAGGGCGTGGATGTGCTCCTTCGCGCCGCGCGGCCCTGAGCCGCTTCAGCCGGCCAGCTGAAGCACCGTCCTGAGAAGGACATTGGCGCCGGCGGCGCAATCCTCCCTGGTCGCGCTCTCGGCCTCGTTGTGGCTGATCCCGTCCTTGCAGGGCACGAAGATCATCGCGGTCGGCACGACGGAGGCCGTGAGCACCGCGTCGTGCCCGGCGCCGGATGTGATCGTCCGGTACGAATAGCCGAGTTCGGCCGCGGATTTCTGTACCGCTCCGCAGATGCTCTCGTCGAAGTGGATCGGCGGCTTGTTCCAGAACCGATCGATGGCGATCTCGACCTTCCGCTCCGCCTGGATCGTGGTCGCCGCCTCGTCTATGGCGGCCGTCATCCGCTCGAGCGCGGCCGTGTCGGGATGGCGGTAGTCCAGCGTGAACCTGACCTCGCCGGGGATCGTGTTGCGGGAGGCGGGGAGCGCCTGGACGACGCCGATCGTGGCGACCCCGTCCGGACCGTTCTCCCGGGCGATCCTCTCGACCGCGAGGGCGAATTCCGCGAACGCCATGAGGGCGTCGCGGCGGACGTTCATGGGCGTCGAGCCGGCGTGGCTTTCCCGCCCCGATACCTTGCAATCGGCCCAGATCGACCCCTTGGCGGCCGTCACCACCCCGATGGTCTTGTCCTCGAGCTCGAGGATCGGGCCCTGCTCGATATGCAGCTCGACCATCGCGCCGAAGCAGCGCTGGCCTACCGGCTCCGTCCCGCGATAGCCGATCGCGTCCAGGGCATCGCCGAACTTGATCCCCTCGGCATCCTCGCGCTCCATCGCCCAGGCCTGGTCCACCTCGCCGGCATAGACGCCCGAGGCCACCATGCCGGGCGCAAAGCGGGCGCCTTCCTCGTTGGTCCAGTTCACGAGCGTGATCGGCGCCTCCGTCTCGATCCCGGCATCGTTGAGGGTGCGCATCACCTCGAGGCCCGCGAGCACGCCGAGGATGCCGTCGAACTTGCCGCCCGTCGGCTGGGTGTCGAGGTGAGACCCCATGGCGATCGGCTTTCTGGATGGGTCGCGCCCGGGCCGCGTGGCGTACATCGTGCCCATCTGGTCGATGCCGAGTTCCAGCCCTGCCGCCCGCACGGCAGCCGCGAACCAGTCCCGAACCCGCCGGTCTTCCTCCGTCAGGGTCAGGCGGCAGATTCCGCCCTTGGGCGTGCCGCCGATCTCGGCCGTTTCCATCAGGGTCCCCCAGAGGCGGTCCGGGTCGATGGTCAGGTTGGTACGGGTCACGTCGAAGGCTCCGGCGGCTCAGCTGCCGCGATAGGTCGAATAGCTCCAGGGGCTGGCGGCGAGTGGCACGTGATAATGCCCCTCGGGGTCAGCTACCCCGAACCGGATCGGGACGAGATCGAGGAAGGGCGGGTCTGCAATCGGCGTGCCTCTGGCCCTGAAATACTCGCCGAGAGAGAAGCGCAGCTCGTAGGCCGCGCGCGGAACAGGCCGGTCGCCCACGAGGGGGGAATCGGTTCGACCGTTCGCGTTGGTGACCGCGGAGACAACCGGCCGCTCGCCGGCTTCGCTCAGCTCGACGAGAGCCACCGCGACGCCTTCCGCCGGCACCCCGTTCGCCGTGTCGAGAACATGGGTCGAGAGGCGCCCGGCGACGGGCAGGCGGTCGGGGCCTTGGACCGCCGCATCGAGCCGCAAGGCTGCGATCCGGAACACCTCGGCGAGCGCCGTCGAGCGCTCCGCCTCCGGCTTCAGCTCGATCCGCCGCTGGAATTCGCGCAGCAGCGAATCGCTCCCGTGCCGCCGAACGCAGATGATGAAGGGAAAGCCGAACCTCTCGCGATACGCGCGGTTCAGCTCCTCGAAGAGGGCGACGCGGCGCGACGGCAGCCTGTCGAGCCCGGCGCTGCCCTGCTCCGCCACGGATTCGGCCGTCATGTTGCCCGACTTCGCGGCAGCCCCGGCGAGTTCCGGATGGCCGCGCAGCAGCCCGAGCCGATGCTCCTCGTCTGAATCGAGCACGGCCTGGCGCATGGCCGCGAAAAGGTCGGCCACGCTGCCATAGGGCCTCCGGCCGGCCACCGCCGCCGCCACCCAGGGAGCGTGCTCGAAGATGCCGCCCAGGGCCGAGACGAACTCGGAGCTGGGCGCCCTGTTCAGCGCGTCGAGGTCGAGCTGGGTCATCGTGCTCGCGGCAGGTCGGCGTTCGAAAGCGGGATGATCTTAATGGCCTCCGCGAGACGAGCGGCCCTTGGGGGCGTGGTGTCGTGGGGGTGCCTGGTCACGGGCTGGACGATAGTGCCTGCGCCCTTCGGCGTGAAGGCGGCTCGCGTTCGGCTTGACGCCGCCCGCGGTATTCGGAAGCTCGCCGGAGAACCCGAGGAAACGGATGACCGCAGCCTATCTGCACGAATGGGGCAGCCTGCTCCTGCGCTGGCTCCACATCGTGGCGGCGATTGCCTGGATCGGCTCCTCCTTCTTCTACATGCATCTCGATGCGAGCCTCCGGCGGCGGCCGGGCATGCCGGAGGGCCAGCTCTCGGCCTGGCAGGTGCATGGCGGCGGCTTCTACGAGATGCGGAAATTCATGACCGCGCCCGAGGCCCTGCCCCCGGAACTGACCTGGCACAAGTGGCAGGCCTACTGGACCTGGATCTCGGGCTTCTTCCTCCTGGTCTGGATCTATTACCTCCAGTCGGAACTCTACCTGATCGATCCGGCCGTCATGGAGCTCTCGCCGCTCGCGGCCGGGAGCATCGGCCTCCTCGCGCTCGCGCTCGGCTGGATCATCTACGACGGGCTCTGCAAGTCGCCGCTGAAGAAGAACGACGTCCTGCTCGGGGTGATCGGCTTCGCCTATGTGGTCGCCGCGAGCTGGGCCTTCTCGAAGGTGTTCTCCGGCCGCGGGGCCATGATCCATACCGGCGCCCTCATGGCGACGATCATGAGCGCCAATGTCTTCTTCGTGATCATCCCGGGCACCAGGAAGCAGACGAATGCGCTTCTCGCAGGGCGAGTGCCGGATCCAGCCTGGGGGAAGGCCGCCAAGCAGCGCTCGGCGCACAACAACTACATCACGCTGCCGGTCATCTTCATGATGATCTCCACCCACTACCCGGTGACCTTCGCCAATCCGGCCATCATCCCCGTGGAGACCGCCCTCGTCATCGTGGGCGGGGCGCTCATCCGGCACTTCTACAACGTCCGCCATGCCGACCACGCGCGGTCGCCCTGGTGGGCGATCGCGGTGGCCATGCTGGCGATCTGGACCGCGCTGTGGATCGCCATGAGCGCCTCCCCGGGGGCACGGGCGAAGCTGGGCCTCGCGCCCGCGCAGACGCCGCCCTCCACTATTGTGGCGACGCGGGCGCTGCCGCCGGACCATGTCGTGAACATCGTCACGGGCCGCTGCGCCATGTGCCATGCCGCGGAGCCGTTCTGGGACCGGATCGAGGTGGCACCGAAGAACGTCCTGCTGGACACGCCCGAGCGCGTGGCGCGCTACGCCGAGGCGATCAGGGTGCAGGCCGTGATGACCCACGCCATGCCGCCGAACAACGTCTCCGGCATGACCGAGGCGGAGCGGCGGCAGATCGCCGCCTGGCTGGACGGACGCTGAGACGGATCAGACCCGGGCGAGGTCGCGTGCGCGCGGCCGCCGGGTCCGGAACTGCCCGCGCTCCGCCCCCACGAAGGCAATGACGAGCACGACCAGCGCGGCCGGCCACCAGGCCTGGCCGCTGCCTACCCCCGCGCAGGCGAGCGCGAAGGCTGCCGCGAACGCCGCCACGACGCCGGGCAGCAGCGGCACATAGTTGTAAGCCGCACCCCTCAGCCCCGCCCAGAGGGCGATTCCGGCCGCGAGGGCGCCGACCGCGCCGAGATCGTACCAGACCTGGACCAGCAGCGTATCGGGCGTGCCGACCGGCAGGGCGTAGCCGATCCGAGCCTGGATGAAGGCCCCGAAGCCGTGGCCGGTGAGCAGCCGCGCGGGCGCGGACCCGACGAGCGACTTCCAGCCGGCTAAAGCCTCCGGGAAACCGCCGATCGCGAGATGATGCGCGAAGGGCGAGAGCAGAAACGGCAGGAGCGGCGACAGGAGCACGATCGCTGCCAGGACCGTGCCCACGATGATCACGCCCACCGACGGCGAGAGCGCCACGAGAACCCAGGCGAGCGCACCGCTCGCGAACGCGGCGGAGATGGCCGGCTCCGGGCCGAGCAGGGTCGCCAGCCCGATCACCAGCACGAGGCAGATCGCCTCCAGATCGCGGTTCCGGGACCTCAGCCAGGCGAGAGCGGGCCAGGTCAGGAGGGCGATGACCGAGAGGCCGCGGTAGAGGCTCTGCCCCTCGGCTTCCGGATCGACGAGGCTCGGGATCGCCAAGGCTCCGACGATCACGGCGACCGCGGCGAGCGCCGCTCCCACGGGGATCAGGTAGAGATTGGCCGCCCGCATGCGATCGGGCAGCGACAGATAGGCGGCGAGCCCCAGGCCGACGCTGCCGAACAGCCCGAGCAGCCGCTCGGTGGCGTCCGAGAGGTCGGGCGTCCAGGCCAGCGAGACCGCCGCCCAGGCGAGGCCGAATCCCCCCGCCAGGACGCCCGCGGAGGCAGTGAGCCGGTCGGCGCTGATCCGCAGGGGCCTGTAGGCCCCGTCCAGCACGCTCGCGATCACCAGGAGCGCGACGCCGATCGGAAGGAAGAGCACCACGCCGCGGCGCGAGAACGACGCCACGAGCGGCAGAATCAGCATCAGGGTCGCGAAGCCGAGCCGGCGGAGCAGTGCGGCGGCGTCTTTCGCCGGATCGGTGGAGGGCGCGCGCGCCATGGCCCTATCGTCAGCCGCTGGCCATCGTAATCCCAGCCGCCGGACCCTAGTCGCCGCCCCACAGCGTGGCTGTAGGAGCCGTGCAACACTGGCCGAACGCCTGTCCGACCCACGCGGGATTGTCTTCAGTTCGTCGCAGAGGCGTTCCGGGAAAGGCCGGAACCCGTTTCACGAGCCTGGAAGGAATGGCCGGCTCCGCCCCCATCCGATGCAGCCTCGGCGAGGCTCCATCGTGGCAGGCCGGCCAGCCTCCGCTACTGCATCGTCGGGATGACGAACTCGGCGCCCTCCTTCACGCCGGAGGGCCAGCGCGAGGTGACGGTCTTGGTCTTGGTGTAGAACCGGATCGAGTCCGGGCCGTGCTGGTTGAGGTCGCCGAACCCGGAGGCCTTCCAGCCGCCGAAGGTGTAGTAGGCGATCGGAACCGGGATCGGCACGTTGATGCCCACCATGCCGACATCGACCTTGGCGGCGAAGTCGCGCGCCGCGTCGCCGTCGCGGGTGAAGATCGCAACGCCGTTGCCGTATTCGTGCTCGGTCGGCAGGCGCAGCGCCTCGGCGTAGTCCTTCGCGCGAACCACGGAGAGGACCGGTCCGAAGATCTCCTCCTTGTAGATCCGCATGTCCGGCGTCACCTCGTCGAAGAGGCAGCCGCCCATGTAGAAGCCGTTCTCGTAGCCCTGCATCTTGAAGCCGCGGCCGTCGACGACGAGCTTGGCGCCTTCCTGGATGCCGAGGTCCACATAGCCCTTGATCC
The DNA here is from genome assembly GCF_049446235.1 of Enterovirga sp. CN4-39. Classification (NCBI taxonomy): domain Bacteria; kingdom Pseudomonadati; phylum Pseudomonadota; class Alphaproteobacteria; order Hyphomicrobiales; family Methylobacteriaceae; genus Enterovirga; species Enterovirga sp. CN4-39. The sequence goes on from NZ_JBMSEF010000010.1 coordinate 142,324, forward strand.
GGTCGAGCGCCGCCTGCGTGACGACCGGCCCGAAATCGGCGGACGGGTCCGTCGACGGGCCGACCTTCAGGCTCTCGACGCGCGGGATGAGCTTCTCGAGGAGCTTGTCGGCGGTCGCCTTGCCGACCGGCACCGCGACCGAGATCGCCATGCAGCGCTCGCCGGCCGAGCCGTAGCCGGCGCCGATCAGCGCATCGACCGCGTGATCCATGTCGGCATCCGGCATGATGATCATGTGGTTCTTGGCGCCGCCGAAGCACTGGGCGCGCTTACCGGTGCCGGCCGCGCGGTGATAGATGTACTGGGCGATCGGCGAGGAGCCGACGAACCCGACCGCCTTGATGTCCGGATCGTCCAGGATCGCGTCGACGGCCTCCTTGTCGCCGTTCACGACGTTGAGGATGCCGGCCGGTAGCCCCGCCTCCAGCATCAGCTCGGCGAGCCGCATCGGCACGCCCGGATCGCGCTCGGACGGCTTCAGGATGAAGGCGTTGCCGCAGGCGATCGCCGGGGCGAACTTCCACATCGGGATCATGGCCGGGAAGTTGAACGGCGTGATGCCGGCAACGACGCCGAGCGCCTGGCGCATCGAGTAGATGTCGATGCCCGGGCCCGCGCCTTCCGTGTACTCGCCCTTCATCAGGTGCGGGATGCCGCAGGCGAACTCGACGACCTCGAGGCCGCGCTGGATGTCCCCCTTCGCGTCCGGCACCGTCTTGCCGTGCTCGCGGGCGAGCAACTCGGCCAGCGCATCGTATTCGCGCTGCACGAGGTCGAGGAAGCGCATCATGACGCGCGCGCGGCGCTGCGGGTTGGTGGCCGCCCAGGCGGGCTGCGCCGCCTTGGCGTTCTCCACGGCCGCCCGAAGCTCCGCCTTCGAGGCCAGCGCGACCCGCGCCTGGACCTCTCCGGTCATGGGCTCGAACACGTCCGCGTGTCGTCCCGAGGTGCCGGCGACGTTCTTGCCGCCAATGAAATGCCCGATGTCACGCATGCGCGTGTCTCCCTACTTGGTGTCTTGATTGCAGATGCGGCTCAGGCCGCACGTTCGAGGTCGAACTGGCCGGTCCTGCGGAACCGGGTGAGATAGCCGGGGACGATGGCCTCCATGGCCCGCGGCGTGACGCCCATGCCTTCGAGCGTCCGTCCCTCGGCCTTGGCCTGTTCGGACACGACGTTGTCGGACCGGAGCAGAATCAGCTGGTCGCGCGTGAGCTTCAGGTCGTCGGGCAGCAGGCCGAACGTCAGCGTATCGGCGATCTCGAGCAGCCGCGCCTGGATCCGGGCGACGCCTTCCGGGAGGGCGACGACCGCGCGCTTCCGCTCCGTCACCTGCAGCACGTACTCGACGAGTTCCCGCAGCGTCTTCACCTCTGGCCCGCCGAGCTCGTAGGTCCGGCCCTTCTCGACCTTGCCGTCGACCGCGCGCGCGATTGCTTCGGCGACGTCCCCGGCCCAGACCGGCTGGAAGCGCGTATCGGAACCGGCGATGGGCAGCACCGGCAGGGCCCGGGCAAGTCCGGCAAACCGGTTGAAGAAGCTGTCGCCCTGCCCGAACAGGATCGAGGGCCTGACGATCACGGAATCCGGCCGGGCCGCCATCACGGCCTGCTCGCCCAACCCCTTCGTCCGCGCATAGGCGGATTCGGAATTCGCGTCAGCTCCGATCGCGGAGACGTGGACGAGCGGGTGTCCGGCCCCCATCGCCTCCGCAACCGCCCTGGCGCCTTCGGCCTGGACCCAGCTGAAGCGCTGGCGGGCGCTCTCGTTCAGGATGCCGACACAGTTCACGACCGCATCGGCCCGGTCGACGGCGCGCTTCACCGAATCCGGGTAGCGGAGATTGGCCTGGACCAGCTGGATCTGCCCGACAGCGCCGAGAGGCTGGAGGAAGAAGGCGAGATCCGGCCGGCGGACCGCCACGCGGATGCGATAGCCGCGCTTCGCGAGCGCGCGCACGACATGGCGGCCAAGGAAGCCCGAGCCGCCGAACACGGTCACGAACTTCGGGGATTGACGCATCGCGTCCATGGACGGAGACCCTGAACCCTGTTGCCGGTTCCCTTACGGCAAGGGCGGCCCGCCTGGGAAGCCGGCCAGAGACGAAAACGCCTCACTCGAGCTTGGCGCCCGAGACCCGCACCATCTCCTGCCACATCGGGCGCTCCTTGTGCCCGAGGCTGGTGACCTCCTCGGGCGGGGTTCCGAGCACCCGGGCGCCGGCGATCTGGAAGCGCTCCTGGACAGAAGGCTCCTTCGATATCTCCTGCAGCGCCTGCGACAGTTTCTGGACCACTGCAGGCGGCGTCGCCTTGGGAACCACGAAGGCTGCCCAGGAGGTCACCACGAAATCGTCCATCCCGGCCTCCTTCATGGTCGGGACGTCCTTCATGGTCGGCCATCGCGTGGGGGAGGTCACGGCAAGCGCCCGCATCTGCCCGGATTCGATGATGCCCGTGTACGAGGCGAGATTGTCGATCGCGAACTGGACGTCGCCCTTGAGCATCGCGGGAATCGTCGCGGCCGCGCCCCGGAACGGCACATGCGTCCCCCTGATGCCGTTCCGGGTGCAGAAGAGAGCGCCGGAGAGATGCGGCGTGGTGCCGACACCCGGGCTGCCGAAGAAGATGCCGCCCTCCTTGGCCTTCGCCCAGGCGATGAACTCGGCGAGCGTCTTTGCCGGGACATGCTCGCTCGGCACGACGGCGACGTTCGGCAGTTCCCAGGTCATCGAGACAGGCGCGAGGTCCCGGTCCGGATCCCAGGACATCTTGGCGTAGAGATACTGGTTGATGGAGAAATGGCCGACCGTGGCGGAGCCGATGGTATGGCCGTCCGCCTCGCTCTTCGCGACCCCGTCGATCCCGACATTGCCGCCCGCACCCGGCCGGTTCTCGATCACCCAGGTCCCGCCGAGCTTGTCCTTGAGCCGCTCGGCCAGGATGCGGGTGAGGACGTCGGTCGAGCCGCCTGCCGGGTATGGCACGATGATGCGGACGGGCTGCCTCGGCCAGCCGTCGCCGACCTGGGCCAGGGCTGGCCGGGCGAGCGGGCTGAGGGCGAGACCGGCGAGCGCGGTCCTCCGGGTAATCCCTACGGTCTTCATCCTGGCCTTTTCCTCCCGGACGTCTTGATGCGCCCGGGAGGAGAGTATCGACGCGGCAGCGCAGGGCAAGGAGCGGCGCGCCACCCCTGCCGCTAGACGACGCGCTCCTCGACGACGATCGTTTCGACCGCGTCGACCGGCTCATACAGCCACTTGGCGAGGAGCCCTGCTCCCACCGCGCCCAGGATGGGCGCCAGCCAGAAGAGCCAGAGCTGCGCCACGTATGGTCCACCCGCGAAGAGGGCCGGCCCGGTGCTGCGCGCCGGGTTCACGGACGTGTTCGTGACCGGGATCGAGATCAGGTGGATGAGAACCAGAGCGAACCCGATGGGGATCCCGGCAAACCCGCTCGCCGCCCCCTTCGAAGTCGTCCCGATGATGATGAACAGGAAGAAGAACGTCGCCAGGAGCTCGATCAGGAAGCACGAGGAAAGCCGGTACTTCCCGGGGCTCAGCTCGCCGTATCCGTTGGACGCGAAGCCGCCCGGAACCCAGTCCGGCTTTCCGGAGGCGATCAGGTAGAGAACCGCGGCCGCCACGATCGCGCCCGCGACCTGCGCGACGACATAGGGAACCACGTGACGGTTCGCGCAACGCCCAGCGGACCATAGGCCGAGGGTCACGGCCGGATTGAAGTGCCCTCCGGAAATATGGCCGACGGCATAGGCCATCGAGAGAACCGTGAGCCCGAAGGCGAGCGCGACGCCTGCGAACCCGATCCCGTATTGCGGGAAAGCGGCGGACAGCACTGCCGCCCCGCATCCTCCGAAAGTGAGCCAGAAGGTTCCGAAAAACTCCGCCGTCGAGCGGCGCGTCGTATCCCGATCCATGCTCGGTCCTCCCTGCGGGCAGGCCTGCCCGCAGGGAGGATACGCCTCTGGTCGAAGCAGTCGACAGGATGCTGTCGCGAGGAGCGCGGCGGCTACCTGATCCGTCCCCGCGCGGCGACCGGGATCTCGCCCACGATCTCGCCGCCGCGGGTCGCGATCAGCCGGTCCATCAGGTTCACGACCACGCAGACGTGGTTCGGCACGATTCCGACCAGTTCGCCGACCTCGATCAGCCTCGCGCAGGCGGAAAGATCGACGAAGCCGTGCTCCTCGGCGAGGGCATGGATGACGGCCTCCGGGTATTCGCGGACGAGGCCGTGCCCCTTGAGCTTGCCGAGATCGCTCGTCAGCGTCTTCGACCCGGCATCCAGGATGCCACGGGCAGGTGTCGCGCGGCTGACAAGGGTCGAGACGATCGTCAGGGCGCAATCCCCGAGCGCCGCGACGCCCGCCGCCATCATCATGCGGTCGTTGAAGATGTAGGTGCCCGGCCGGTGTTCGGTCGCGCCCCGGATGCGGCCGAGATTGGCGAGGTTGGGGGTGCCTCCCGTCGAGACGATGCGCGGGGACAGGCCGAACTCGCGGACCCCCTCCGTCGCGGCATCGAGGAACGCCTGGGTGGCCGGAAAGGCGTCCTCCGGCGGGTAGAGCAGGAAGCCGTCGAAGCGCAGGCCGGCCGCGCGGGCGATCTCGCCAGCAAGCGCGATCGCCTCCCCGGGAGTTTCGACGCCGGCGCGCCTGCGGCCGGTATCGCACTCGACCACGACACCGATCTCGCGCCCTGCCCGGGTCGCAGCCTCCGAAGCCGCCGCGATGCTGACCGGATTGTCCGTGGCAACGATCATGTCCGCGCGCTCGGTCAGCCGGGCGAGGCGGGCGATCTTCTCCTCGCCCATGATGTTGTAGCTGATCAGGATGTCGCGGTGGCCCGCCTCGGCGAAGATCTCGGCCTCGCCGAGCTTCTGGCAGGTGATGCCGGCCGCGCCCGCCTCCCGCTGCATGTCCGCGAGGAGCGGGCTCTTGTGCGTCTTGATGTGAGGGCGGTTCTTCAGCCCGGCCTCGTCGCAGGCACGCTGGATGCGCGCGATGTTCCGCTCGACGATGTCGAGATCGACGATCGCGGCGGGCGTGCCGACCTCGCGCGCGACCGTCTCGTAGAGCGCGCGCATCACTCGTGCACGCGGATGACGGCCTCGATCTCGACCGTCATGTTGTTAGGAAGGGAGCCGAGGCCGACGGCCGAGCGGGCATGCCGCCCGCGCTCGCCCAGCACCTCGACGAGGAGATCCGAGCAGCCGTTGATGACCTTGGGCTGGTCGGCGAAGTCCGGAACGGCGTTCACCATCCCGAAAACCTTCAGGATCTCCACCCGGTCGAGCGATCCGGCGGCCGCCTTGGCGGCCGCGAGCAGGCCGAGCGCCGTCTGGCGGGCGTGGCCGTAGGCCTCCTCGATCGTGACGTCGCGCCCGACCTTGCCGGCCGGGTAGGTGCCGTCGGGTCGGCGGGGACCCTGGCCAGACAGGTAGACGATGTTCCCGTCCCGCTTGAACGGAACGTAGTTCGCAACCGGCGTCGAAAGGACCGGCAGTTCGAGGCCGAGCTCTGCGAGCTTCTGTTCGGGATTCATCGGGGCACTCCAGCGCGTGCCCAGGATGCACGGCCGGCCCTGCCTGTCACCCTAATCACCGATCCACACACATCTAGATTGCAATCAACACAACCTATGCGATCATAACCTCCGTGTCGGCGAGGGTGCCGGCGCCCAAGAGGGGGGCGGCATGACCGAGCTCGCGATGCATGGCCACGGCGTACGCGGCATGAAGCCGGAAACGCTTCATTCCTTCTCGGGCATCGGGGATCCCGGCAAGTTCGGGCTCATGTTCCCGAACCTCGTCCCGCTCACGGTGGGGGACGACGCCCTCGTCAAGCTCGCCGAGGCGATGAAGGACAAGCTCGATTCGGACGGCAACCCGCTCCCCGGCGGGGATAATCCGGAGATTCCGGCCGGCTACACCTATCTCGGCCAGTTCGTCGACCACGACATCACGCTCGACACGACGCCGCTGGACCAGCAGCACGCGGACCCGAAGGCGACCACGAATTTTCGAACGCCGGCGCTCGACCTCGATTCAGTGTACGGCGACGGCCCTGGCATTCATCCGTACCTCTACCAGCGCGACCCGACGGATTTTCATGTCACGGCGAAGCTGCTGATCGGCCACACGGCGGAATCCATCGCGGATATCCAGGGCGGCGCAAAGGTCCCAGCCCATCCAAACGACCTGCCCAGGAACCAGGTCGGCCATGCCCTCATCTTCGACGAACGGAACGACGAAAACCTGCTGGTCGCGCAGTTCCACCTCCTGATGCTGAAGTTTCACAACAAGGTGGTGGATCTGCTCGGCACGAAGCAGCCCGGCCTGAAGGGCGCGGCGCTCTTCAAGGAAGCCCGGCGCATCGTGACCTGGCACTACCAGTGGATCGTGCTGTTCGACTTCGTCGAGCGGCTGACCGAGCCGGGCCTGGTGATGAAGATCAAGCAGGAGGACGGCGGTTCTACCGGTTCCGCGAGCGGCCCTATATGCCGGCCGAATTCGCCGCGGCCGCCTATCGGCTCGGCCATTCGATGGTGCGCGAGACCTACAGCCACAACCGGGTGTTCAACCCGGTCGACGGGACGATCGGGAACGGCACGCTCGAGCTTCTCTTCCGGTTCACGGGCAAGTCTGGCTTCATCGTCGGAGAACTGGCCCCGAGCCCTCCCGAGCCTCCGCCCGCCGCCCAAGCTCTCCTCCCTTCGAACTGGATCATCGACTGGCGCCGGTTCTTCGACATCGAGGGCGAGGGCGGCGACGATTTCACGTTCAACCACTCGCGCCGGCTCGACCCCTTCATCACGCCCGCGCTCCACACGCTTCCAGGATTGCGCAAGGATCCCACGGAGACGGAACGGCGGGAGTTCATCCTGCCGTTCCGGAACTTGCGTCGCGGCGTGCAGATCGGGCTGCCCTCCGGCCAGGACGTCTGCCGCGCGATGGGGCTGACGCCGCTCACGCCGCTCGAAGTCGCCAAGGGTCCGGACGGGGCCGCCGCCAAGCGGCAGGGCCTGCATGAGGCGACGCCACTCTGGTACTACGTCCTCAAGGAGGCGGAGCACTTCCACGGCGGAAAGCGCCTCGGGCCCATGGCCTCGACGATCGTGGCCGAGACCTTTCTCGGCCTCGTTCACGGCGACCACGAATCCTTCCTCTGGCAGCGCTCCAACTGGAAGCCGGAATTGCCATCCGCGCAGGCCGGCCATTTCACCATGGCCGACCTCATCCGGTTCGTAGGCGACATAAACCCGGTCGGGTGAAACCGGCGGATCAGGCCCGCGCGGGCCCCAGATCGGTCGCTGGCGCGGGCGAGGTCTCGGGCCGTGCGAACCACACGCCCCGGGCGACCGCCGTCGCGACCGTGACCCCATAGGCCAGGAGCCCCAGCGCGAGGGCGACGTAGAGCGCCTCGATCCGTCCCGTAAGGCGCATCGCGATCCAGCCCCCGCCGAGCGCGACGATCATGCGGAGAAATCCGCCGACCAGCGGCCAGAGCAGCCGCCCGGCTCCTTGAGACGCGAAGTAGAGCGACAGGCCGATGCCGAAGAAGCCGTAGAACGGCCCGACGGCGCGGAGGTACGCGGCGCCGGCATCGAGCATGGCGGGATCCGTGCCGAACAGGCCCAGCCATGCGCGCGGCCAGATCGCAGCCGCGATGCCGACCGTTTCCGTCACCACGAAGGCCAGGGCGCAGCCCGACCAGGCGACCCGCAGGGCCCGGTCGTGACGGCCCGCGCCGACGCTCGTCCCGACCATGGCGACGAGGGGAGCCCCGATCCCGAACACGAGCGGGACGAGGAGGTATTCCAGCCGGGCACCCGTGCCGAATCCCGCCAGCGCCGCGGCACCCGCCTGCAGGCCCACGAGCGCCGTCGCGCCGCCGATCACGACATTGGTCTGGATCGACGACACCGCCGCCACGGCGCCGATCCGCAGGATGTCCCGGGACAGCCGCCAGCGCAGGGGCGCGAGGGCGGGCCGCACGACGCTTCGCCCCGCCAGCAGGTACCAGGCGAGGATTGCGGCGCCCGCGACGTAGAAGGCGAGCAGCGCGAACCCGCCTCCGGCCACGCCGAGCGCCGGCACGGGGCCCCATCCGAAGATGAGGATGGGCGAGAGGGGCAGAAGCAGCACCACCCCGATGCAAGTCACGAGCGCGGGCACCAGCATGTTGCCCGTGCCCCGCAGCACGCTCGCCAGCGCGTTCATCACGAAAAGGATGGTGTTGCCGCAGAACACGACGTTCGAATAGGCGAGCGCGGCCTCGAGCGAGGCGCCCTCGCCGCCCAGGGCCCGATAGAAGGGCCGTCCGAAGAGGAGCATCGCGACCGAGAAGCCGGCACCGATCAGGGCATTGATGACGATCGCATGGAGGACGAGCGCGTTCGCGTCCTCCCGCCGCCCTCCCCCGAGCGCGCGGGCGACCGCGGAGGATATCCCGCCGCCCAGCGCACCGCCGGACAGCATCTGCATCAGCATTACGCCCGGGAAGACGAGCGCCATCCCGGCCAGCGCATCCGTGCCGAGCTTGCCGACCCAATAGGTCTCGATGAGCCCCGTCGAGGCCTGGGCCAGCATGACCAGGAGGTTCGGCCAGGCGAGCCGCACCAGCGTCGGCAGGATGGGCGCCTCGAGGAGGGTCCGTGTGCGCGGATCGAGCGCGACGCCGGGCCCGCTCACGCGCCGGCTTTCGCGGGCGGCAGGTCGAAGACGAGGCAGGTCGTCGATGCGGTCGCGTAGAGGCGGCCCGCCGCGTCGAAGAGCCGGGCATCGGCGACCCCGGTGGTCCGCCCGACATGCACGGCGCGGCCTTCCGCCGTCACGATGCCCGCCGCCTCGGTGACCGCCCGCAGGTAGTTCACCTTGATCTCGAGGGTGGTGTAGCCGCGCCCGACCGGCAGGGTGCTGTGCACGGCGCAGCCCATCACGGAATCCAGGATCGTGGCCACGATGCCGCCATGGACCGTGCCGATCGGATTGTAGAGGTACTCCGCGGCCTGGAGCTGCATTCGCACGAGCCCCTCGTCGACCGTGTCGAGCGTGATGCCGAGCAGCGCCATCACGGGAGGGGGCGGCAGGTCGCCCGCCATCATGGCCCGCAGGTGAGCGGCTCCGGAAAGGCCGCGGCCTGCCGCCGCGAGCGCCTTCGGGTCCGACCAGGTTACGGTACGGCGGCGCTCGCCGGCTTCGCGTCCATCGCTCATCCGCATCTCCGCACCCCTTCACCGAGGAGGTTGCAAAATAAGCGTATATGCACCTATATGGCCGACGCAAGAGCCAGCGGCGCAGAATGCTTGATGTCTCCCATCACGAAACCTGACTTGTGCAACGCGCTCGCGATCCGCAAAGCGGCTCGTCACATCACGAGCCACTATGACCGGCACCTCGCGGGGACGGGATTGAAGGTGACGCAGTACTCGGTGCTCGCCCACCTCCAGCGCCTCGGGCCGCGCACGATCAACGAGCTCGCCTCCATCATGGCGATGGACCGCACGACCATGGGTCGCAACGTCCGGCCGCTCGAGCGCGACGGGCTTGTCTCCATCACGCCTGATCCGCGCGATGCGCGGCGGCGGGCGCTCAGCGTGACCGATCTCGGGCTGGAGCGCCTGCGCGCGGCGCGCGCAGGTTGGGCCGCCGCCCAGGCCAGGTTCGACGAGGTCTATGGCCCGGAGCGCGCGGCAGCGCTCCGGGAAACCCTTGCGGGCGTCACCGCCCTCGATTTCGAGAAGGCCCGCTGAGCGGCCCGGAGGTCTCCATGCTCTCGAACGTCCTGGCGCCGGCTCTGGCGCGGCGCGGCATCCACTACGGCTGGGTCATGGTGGCCGTGACCTTCCTGGTCATGGTCGCGACCGCGGCCGCCATGGGCAATCTCGGCGTCTTCCTCGTGCCGCTGCAGAAGGAATACGGCTGGGACACGGCCTCGATCTCCGGCGCCCTCGCGGTCCGGCTCCTCCTCTTCGGCCTCATAGCGCCTTTCGCCGCCGCCCTGATCCAGCGCTACGGGCTACGCCGCATCGTGACGGTGGCGCTCGCGCTCGTGGTGGTCGGGCTCGGCCTCTCCACCCTGATGAACCAGCTCTGGCAGCTCTGGCTCTACTGGGGCCTGCTCACCGGGCTCGGCACCGGCCTGACCGCCATGGTGCTCGGCGCGACCGTGGCGAACCGCTGGTTCACGCAGAGCCGCGGCCTCGTGATCGGCATCCTGACGGCGAGTTCGGCCACGGGCCAGCTCGCCTTCCTGCCGCTCGCCGCCATGATCGCCGACAATGCCGGCTGGCGCATGGCCATCATCCCGGCGGTGATCGCCTGCGCGGCGGCGGGGCTGCTGATGCTCCTGCTCGGGCGCGACCACCCGTCCGACGTGAACCTTCCCGCCTATGGCGAGAAGGCCGTCGCGCCCCCTCCTCCGCCGCCCTCGTCCAACCCGTTCAAGACGGCGTTCATCATCCTCGGCGCGGCCTCGCGCAGCCCGGCCTTCTGGGTGCTGTTTTTCTCCTTCTACGTCTGCGGGCTCTCGACGAACGGGCTCGTCCAGACCCACTTCATCCCGCTCTGCCTCGATTTCGGAATGCAGAACGTCGAGGCGGCCTCGGTCCTCGCCATGATGGGCGCCTTCGATTTCGTCGGGACGGTGCTCTCGGGCTGGCTCTCCGACCGCTACGACAGCCGCAAGCTTCTCGCCTGGTACTACGGGCTGCGCGGTCTCTCGCTGCTGTTCCTGCCCATGTCGACCTTCTCGTTCTATGGGCTGACGCTCTTCGCGGTCTTCTACGGGCTCGACTGGATCGCGACCGTGCCGCCCACCGTGAAGCTCGCCGGGCAGGAATTCGGGCGCGAGAAGGCAGCGCTGGTCTTCGGCTGGGTGTTCACCGGGCACCAGCTCGGTGCCGCGACCGCCGCTTTGGGCGCCGGCATCAGCCGCGACGCCTTCGCGAGCTATCTGCCAGCCTTCTACACGGCAGGCGCCGCCTGCATGCTGGCCGCGATCGCCGTGCTGATGATCCGGCAGGGCGACGCCTCGAAACAGGGGGCCTTGGCCAGAGCCTAGCCGTTCCGGTCGCCGCTTCGAGCTGATAGGCTCCCGGGCAGTCTTTCAGGGAGCTTGCGGATGACACGGCGAGAGGTCCTCGGCCTTTTGGGAGGCGCCGCGGCTTTGGCCGCCTTCCCGCGCCTCGCCCTCGCCCAAGGCGGGGATGTCGTGATCTTCGCGGCCGCGAGCCTCAAGACGGCGCTCGACGAGATTTCGGCCGGCTGGACGCGGGACACCGGCAAGCGCGCCCGGATCTCCTATGCGGGATCGAACACGCTGGCCAAGCAGATCGAGGCGGGCGCGCCGGCGGATCTCTTCCTCTCGGCCGATCTCGACTGGATGGATTATCTCGCGGAGCGCAGCCTCATCCGGCCTGAGACGCGGCTGAACCTGCTCGCGAACCGGCTCGTCCTCGTCGCCCCGAAGGACTCCAAGGCCGACCTGGCGCTTGCTCCAGGGCTCGACCTCAAGGCCGCGCTCGGAGACGGGCGCCTGGCGATGGCCAATGTCGATGCCGTGCCCGCCGGCAAATACGGTCGCAGCGCCCTCGACAGGCTGGGAGCATGGGCCGGCGTGAAGGATCGCGTCGCGCTGGCGGACAACGTGCGGGCGGCGCTCCTGCTCGTGGCACGGGGCGAGGCCCCGCTCGGGATCGTCTACCGCACCGACGCGGCCGCGGAGCCGAATGTCCGGATCGTGGCGACCTTCGCCGAGGACCTGCATCCGCCGATCGTCTATCCGGCAGCGGTCACACGGGATTCGCGCAATCCCGACGCGCAGGCGCTCCTGATCTACCTGCGCGGCCCGGCGGCCCGGCAGGCCTTCGAACGACAGGGATTTGCGGTTCTCGGACGCCCCTCTTCCGGATCGTGACGGGCTGGCTCACGCCTGAGGAGTGGACCGCTGTCCGGCTGAGCCTCCTGGTCGCCGCGACCGCGACGGCCGCGAGCCTCGTTCCGGCGATCCTCGTCGCGCACGCGTTGGCGCGCGGGAGATTCTGGGGGCGCGGCGCGCTCGACGTCCTCGTCCACCTGCCGCTCGTGCTGCCGCCGGTGGTCACCGGCTACTTCCTCCTGCTCGGCTTCGGCCGCCGCGGCCCGATCGGCTCCTTCCTGGCGGAGACATTCGGCATCGTCTTCGCCTTCCGGTGGACGGGAGCCGCGCTCGCCTGCGCCGTGATGGGCTTTCCCCTCATGGTCCGGGCCATCCGGCTGTCCATCGAGGCGGTCGACCGCGGGCTGGAGGAGGCGGGCTCGACGCTCGGCGCCAACCCAACCCTGGTCTTCCTCATCGTCACGCTGCCGCTCAGCCTTCCCGGCATCATCGCGGGCGCGATCCTCTGCTTCGCCAAGGCCATGGGCGAGTTCGGCGCGACCATCACGTTCGTGTCCAACATTCCCGGCGAGACCCAGACGCTTCCGACCGCGATCTATGCCCTGACCCAGGTTCCGGGAGGCGAAGCCGGCGCGCTGCGGCTGACCTTCGTGTCGGTCGTGATCTCGGTCGCGGCGCTCGCCGCCTCCGAGGCCCTCGCACGGATGGTCAACAGGCGCAGCCACGCCCTATGAGCCTGGAGATCGACGTCGCGCACCGGCAGGGCGCGTTCCGGCTCGAGGCCGCCTTTGTGGCCGAGGGTGGCGTGACGGCGCTCTTCGGGCCTTCCGGTTCGGGAAAGACATCGCTCGTGCGCATCGTGGCGGGCCTGCTTCGGCCGGATCGCGGGCGCGTCAGGGTGGACGGGCGCGTGCTCCTCGACACGGAGCGGCGCATCGTCGTGCCCGCGCACCGCCGCCGGATCGGCTACGTCTTCCAGGAACCGCGCCTCTTTCCGCATCTCTCCGTACGGCAGAACCTCCGCTTCGGGCGCTGGTTCGCGCCCCGGGCGGAGCCGGCCCCCGACATGGACGGGATCGTGGAACTGCTCGGGATCGGGCATCTTCTCGGGCGCCGCCCCGTGTCCCTCTCGGGCGGCGAGAGGAGCCGTGTCGCGATCGGCCGGGCGCTCCTCGCCTCCCCGCGCCTCCTGCTGCTCGACGAGCCACTCGCCAACCTGGACGAAGGGCGTCGCGCCGAGATCCTCCCCTATCTCGAGCGCCTGCGCGACGTCGCGAAGGTGCCCATCCTCTTCGTGTCGCATGCGGCCGGCGAGGTCGCACGGCTCGCCAACAGCGTCGTCCTCCTGGAGAGCGGCCGGGTCGTGGCGATGGGCTCCGCCGGGGAGATCCTGCGCCGCCCCGGCCTCGCCGCGGAGGCGGGTACCGTCATCCGCGGAAGGGTCACGGGGCATGACGGCCACTTCGGGCTCGCGACCCTGGCGACGGAGGCCGGGCCGCTACGAGTGCCCCATCCACCCCTCGCCATCGGGGCCTCGGTGCGGGTCCATATCCGGGCGCGCGACGTGATGCTGGCGACCGAGCGCCCGGCCGGCATCAGCGCCCTGAACGTCCTGGAGGGGCGCGTCGTCAGCGTGGGGGAGAACGGCCCCGCATCGACGCTCGTCTCCGTCTCGTGCGGAGGCGAAACCCTGGTGGCGCGCATCACGCGCCTCTCGGCGGCCGAGCTTCGCCTGGAGCCCGGCCGGCCCGTCTACGCGATCGTCAAGAGCGTCGCGATCGAGACCGGCGCGCCAGGCGGCGCACCGCCCATCCTGGAGAGCTAGGCCCGGGCCTGCGTGACGAATTTCGAGTTCAGGTAGGCCTCGATCGCCTCCGAGCCGCCCTCGCTGCCATAGCCGGAATCCTTGATGCCGCCGAAGGGCACCTCGGGCAAGGCGAGGCCGTGGTGGTTGATCGAGACCATGCCCGATTCCACGCGGCTGGCGATCTTCTCGGCCGTATCCGTCGAGCGCGTATAGGCATAGGCCGCAAGCCCATAGGGCAGGCGGTTCGCCTCGGCGAAGGCCTCCTCCTCGTCCGAGAAGCCACGGATGGCGGCGATCGGTCCGAAGGGCTCGTCGTTCATCAGCTTGGCGGTGAGCGGCACGTCCGTGAAGACGGTCGGCTCGAAGAAGTAGCCCTGGTTGCCGATGCGCTTGCCGCCGGTCGTCAGCTCCGCACCGCTCGCCTGCGCGTCCGCGACGAAGCTCTCCATCGCGGAAATACGGCGGTCGTGGGCGAGCGGTCCCATGCGGCTGTTCGGATCCAGGCCGTCACCGACCTTGATGGCCTTCGCGGCGGCCGTGAACCGGGTGACGAATTCGTCCTTCACCGAGTCGTGCACCAGGAAGCGGGTCGGGGCGACGCAGACCTGGCCGGCATTGCGGAACTTGTTCGCGCTGAGGACCGAGACCGCCTTGTCGAGGTCCGCGTCCTTGAACACGATCGCCGGGGCGTGCCCACCGAGCTCCATCGTCACGCGCTTCATGTGCTGGCCCGCGAGCGCGGCGAGCTGCTTGCCGATGGCGGTCGAGCCCGTGAACGAGATCTTCCGGATGACCGGGTGCGGGATAAGGTAGGACGAGATGTCCGCCGGGACGCCCACCAGGTACGACAGGGCATCGCTCGGGACGCCGGCGTCGAGGAAGGCGCGAATGAGTTCGGCGCAGCTCGCGGGGGTTTCCTCGGGGCCCTTCAGGATGACCGAGCACCCGGTGCAGAGAGCGGCGGAGACCTTGCGGACCGCCTGGTTGATCGGGAAGTTCCAGGGCGTGAAGGCCGCGACCGGCCCGACCGGCTCGCGCACCACGATCTGCATCACGCCGTCCTGCCGGGCGGGCACCACGCGCCCATAGGCGCGGCGGGCCTCCTCGGCGAACCAGTCGATCGTGTCGGCACCGGCGAGCGTCTCGCCCTTGGCCTCGGCGATCGGCTTGCCCTGCTCGATCGTCATGATCCGGGCGATCTCGTCCACGCGCTCCCGCAGCAGGTTCGCGGCCTTGCGCATGATCTTGCTGCGCTCGAAGGCGGAGACGGCGCGCCAGGTCTTGAAGCCGCGCTCGGCTGCATCCAGGGCCTCGTCCATGTCCGCCTTGCCGGCAACCGGATGGCGGCCGATTTCCTCGGCGGTCGCCGGGTTCACGATCGGGCGGGTCTCACCCGAGCGGGCGCCGCGCCACTCGCCGGCCACGTGCAGAAGGACCTCTGGATACATATCTGTCTGTCTCCTCCGTGGCCGCACGAGGCGAGCCGGGTTGACGGCGTCTTAGGACATCCGTGGTGGCATCTCCAGATGCCGGCCGCGGCCTCTTCCGGTGCGAAGCAGCGTCGCGGCCCTGAACAGACCGCGCCTACGGGCGTTCGGTTCGCACGTTACTTTGGACCAAGCATCGTGTTGCGTATTGCTCTGGCCGTCCTCGCCTCGGCCGTCGTCGTCGTTGCAGTCTGCGAAGCCCTGCTTCCTGCCTGATCGTCAGGAGGCGGGCTCCACCTCGCCCGTCCTGATGAACTGCTCCACCGCGTCCCTCCGCGGCATCGGCGCCACCGCGCCGTAGCCGAGCGTCTTGAGGGCCGCGGCGGCGTTGCCGAATTCGGCTGCCCGGAAGGGATCGCCCGACCGGAGCCATTCGGCCACGAACGCCCCCCCGAAGGTGTCGCCCGCGCCCGAGGCGTCGACCGCCTGGACGCGCTGGCTCGGCACGATCCTGCGCTCGTCCCGGGTCGCCACGATCGTGCCGTCCTTGCCGAGCGTCATGGCCACGATCTTCGGGCCGAGTCCGAGATAAAAATCGACGATCTCGTCCGGCGTCTGGAGGCCGGTGAGTTTCCTCGCATCGTCGAGACCGGGGCGGGCGATATCGCAGAGCGCCACGGCCGCGTGGATGGTGGCGCGCGCGCGATCGAGCGGCCAGAGCGCGAGCCGCAGATTGGTGTCGTAGCAGACGAGGCGGCCATTCGCCTTCGCGTGCCGCATCGCCGCAAAGACCGAATCCGCGCAGGAGGCGGAGATGGCCGAGCTGATGCCGGAGAGATGCAGCACCCGGGCCCGCGCGATCAGGTCGAGCGGCAGGTCCTCCGGCCGGACCAGGCTCGCGGCCGAGCCGCCCCGGAAATAGCTGAATTCGTGCCCGTCCGGGCCGTAGGAGATGAAGTAGATCCCGGTGCGGACACCGTTGCGGATCACGACGCTCGAGCGGTCGACACCTTCCTGGTCCCAGAGTTCGAGGAAGCCGCGCCCGAATGCGTCATCGCCGAGATGCGAGAAGAACGCCGTCCGGGCGCCGCAGCGCGCCGCCGCGATGGCGACGTTCGAGGTGTCGCCGCCATGGCCCGGGAGATAGAGGCGTTCGCCGTCCCGGGTGATCTCGGCGAACTCCATCAACGGCTCGCCGAAGGCGAGAAGATCGAACTCCGCCTCGGCCGCCATGGTCAGGCACCTCCGCCGGGAAGCGCATCCGGGAGGTTTTCGCCTAAGGCCAAAACCTTTCCGGGGTTGAGGATGTTCTCCGGATCGAGCGCACGCTTGAGCGTGACCATGAGGTCGAGGGCGACCGGGTCCTTATAGTGGGGAAGCTCGTCGCGCTTGATGAGCCCGATCCCGTGCTCGGCCGAGATGGAGCCGTGCATCTCCCGCACGATGTCATGCACGATGCGGTTGAAGGTCTCCCAGGTCGCCAGGAAGGCGCCTTTGTCCATCCCGACGGGCTGGGACAGGTTGAAGTGGATGTTGCCGTCGCCGAAATGCCCGAAGGCGCAGACCCGGACGCCGGGCATCTCGGCCTCGCAGGCGGCGCTCGCGCGCTCCACGAACTCGGCGACGCGCGAGACCGGCACCGCGACGTCGTGCTTGATCGAGCCGCCCTCGAAGCGCTGCACCTCCGACAGGCGCTCCCGCAGGTCCCACAGGGCGAGGCGCTGCGCATCCGAGGCGGCGATCGTCGCGTCCTCCACGAATCCGTCCTCGATGGCGCCCCCGATGACCTCCTCGAAGATGGAGGTGAGGTCCGCATCCTGCTGCGGCGAGGCGAGTTCGATGAGGGCGTAGGAATGGTGCTCGCCGGCCAGCGGCTTCACGGCCGCAGCGTGGTGCCGCAGCACGATCTCGAGCGCGAAATGCGGCATGTACTCGAAGGCCGTGAGCTCGGCGCCCGCGGCGGCACGGAGCCGCTCGAACAGCTTCAGGGCATCGCCCGGGGAGGCGAGGCCGACGAAGGCGGTCGCCCGCGAGCGTATGCCCGGGAACAGCTTCAGCACCGCGGCCGTGATGATGCCGAGCGTGCCCTCCGAGCCCATGAAAAGGTTCTTGAGGTCGTAG
Organism: Enterovirga sp. CN4-39; assembly: GCF_049446235.1. Classification (NCBI taxonomy): domain Bacteria; kingdom Pseudomonadati; phylum Pseudomonadota; class Alphaproteobacteria; order Hyphomicrobiales; family Methylobacteriaceae; genus Enterovirga; species Enterovirga sp. CN4-39. The sequence goes on from NZ_JBMSEF010000010.1 coordinate 159,577, forward strand.
CCGGTATTGTCCTTGCGGAGGGCCGTCAGCCCGTTCCAGATCCGCCCGTCGGCCAGCACGACCTCGAGCCCGAGCGCGAGTTCGCGCGCATTGCCGTAGCGGAGGACCGCCGTGCCGCCGGCATTGGTGGCGAGGTTGCCGCCGATCCGGCACGAGCCTTCGGAGGGCAGCGACAGCGGAAACAGGAGCCCGACCTCATCGGCGGCCTTCTGCACGTCCGCCAGGACGCAGCCGGCCTCGACCACCATGGTGGCGTTCACGGCATCGACCTCGCGGATGCGGTTGAGGCGCGCGAGGGAGAGCACGATTCCACCATAGGGCACGCCGCCGCCGACGAGCCCGGTATTGCCGCCCTGCGGCACGATGGCGACGCCAGCCGCCGCGCATTCCCGCACCACGGCGGCGACCTCCTCGCTGGAGCCCGGTCGCACGACCGCGAGGGCGCTTCCCTGGTAGAGGCCGCGCTCCTCCCGCAGGTGCAGGGCGATCTCGTCCGGGTCGGTGCGGACATGGGCGGCGCCGAGCCGCTCGACGAGATGCTCCAGCAGGACCTGCGCGGGCGCGTTGGTCAGCGGCGGGACGGCATGGATGGTCATCCCGCACTCATGACCCGACCCCGAATTTCCGGCAAGTCGGCTGCGTGCCGCGGCGGGGCCCGTTCGTCACTCTTCGTCGTGGAAGTCCCGCCGCCGCGGACGGTCGTAGTCGTCGCCACGATCGCGGCGCCGTGGACGGTCGTAGTCGTCATCGTCCCAATCGCGCCGGCGCTCGCGGTAACGCGGACGGTCGTCGCGCATCATGTCGCGCATCATGGGGCCGCAATGGCGCATGCCCTCCTCGTGGCAGACGCTCGGCGGGCCCGGCATGTAGCGTCCGCCGTCCCGGCACGAATAGCCGCACATCGCGACCGGCCGCGCCGCGCCCGCACCGGCTGTCCCGCCTGGCATGCCCGGCGCAGCGCTCGCTGCAGCCGCCGAAAGGCACACGGCGGCACTCGCCGCGAATCCCAGCAACACGCTCCGCATCGCCGCCTCCTGTCCGGCCGTCCTGGCCTGTCCCGCAAACGCGGCCCGGATGAGGGGGTTCGATACTGCCGGAGAGGATGGAGCCTGCGCGTTCGGGCTTTTCTTCCCCTCCGGATGGCGATTGTCGCGAGGGTTTGCCGACCGCCCTACGGCGCTTTTCGATAGACGATCAGCGACTTGAAGCGGCCGACCAACTCCACGCCGCCGTCGCGCTCCCATTCCGCCACGACATCCTTGGCGCTGTCGTTGGTACGATCCCAGGCGAAGGAACCGGGAAAGAACAGGATATACCCGCCGGGCCTGAGCCGGCGCGTCAGGATCCGGGTCACGTCGAGATCGGTCAGGGCGCCGTATTCGTCGTTCGCCGCCCCCCTGAACTCGCAGAGGTGGAACAGCGTGACGACGTCGAATTCGGGCAGCAGCTGCTCGTTGATAAGATAGATGTCGCCGAAGACGGCATTGTAGAAGCGCAGCACCTCCGGCCGCGACACGGCGAGCTGGACGAAGGCCTCGTGTTCGCGCGGCGCGGCCGTGATGGCGAGGACGTGGTTCTGCCGCTCCGGCTTGGCGCATTCGATGCCGACATGGTGATGCCCGCCGGTGCCGAAATGATAGATCGAGGCATCCCGGATGCCCTGCTCGTCGAGCCATGCGACGAAATCCACGTCGCAGGGGCAGTCTTCTGGGCGGAAATCCCAGTGATCGTCCCAGATGTTCAGCACCGGCGCGCGACCGGCAGATCCCCCCGACATGACCTTGCTCCCCCGTACGGCGCGGCCCGATGTCGTTCGCATCGTGCTCGGAAACGCCGTATGGAATGCTTCCAAAGGGAGGCATGAACTCGCCATGAACGCGCCGCGCGTCATTCACCTTGGAGGTACGGACAACGTCGTGATCGCGGTCGATGTCGTCGGGCAGGGCGATACGGCCCACGGCATCACGGCGCGGCAGAAGATCATGAAGGGCCACAAGATGGCCGTCCTGCCCGTCCGCGAAGGCGAGCCGATCGTGAAATTCGGCCAGATCATCGGGTTCGCCAAAAGCCACATCGCGCCCGGCGAATGGGTGCACGAGCACAATGTCGGCCTGCACGACTTCGAGCGCGACTATCGCTTCGCGGAGGACGCCCGGGACGACGGCCTCCTGCCCGAAGCGGAGCGCGCCACCTTCCAGGGCTTTCGACGCGCTTCCGGAAAGACCGGCACGCGGAACTACATCGGCATCCTGACGAGCGTGAACTGCTCGGCCTCCGTGGCGCGGTTCGCGGCGGACGCGGTGGAGCGCTCGGGCCTGCTGGCCGAATATCCGGGCGTCGACGGCGTGGTGGCGATCGTGCACGGCACCGGCTGCGGCCATGCCGCCTATGGCGAGGGCTTCGAGGTCCTCCGCCGCACCCAGTGGGGTTATGCGAGCCACCCGAACTTCGCCGGGATCGTGATGGTCGGCCTCGGCTGCGAGGTCTTTCAGATCGGCCGGATGAAGCAGGAATACGGGCTGTCGGAATCCGACACCTTCCGGACCCTCACCATCCAGGAGACGGGAGGGACGAAGAAGACCGTGGAGGCGATCGTCGCGGCGATCCGCGACATGCTCCCGCTCGCGGCCGCCGCGAGGCGAGAGACCCGCCCCGCCTCCGACCTCGTTCTCGCCCTCCAATGCGGCGGCTCCGATGGCTATTCGGCGCTCACCGCGAACCCGGCGCTCGGCGCCGCCTCCGACATCCTGGTGCGCAACGGAGGCACCTCGATCCTGTCCGAGACACCCGAGATCTACGGCGCGGAGCACCTGCTGACCCGCCGGGCCGCGTCCGTCGCGGTCGGCCAGAAGCTCGTGGACCGCATCCGCTGGTGGGAGGACTACACCGCCAAGAACGGCGGCGAGATGAACAACAATCCCTCGCCCGGCAACAAGGCGGGCGGGCTCACGACGATCCTCGAGAAATCGCTCGGGGCCGCCGCCAAGGGCGGCCGCTCGACCCTGCGAGCCGTCTACGAATATGCCGAGCCCGTGACGGAGAAGGGCTTCGTCTACATGGACACGCCGGGCTACGACCCGGTCGCCGCCACCGGGCAGGTCGCGGGCGGCGCGAACCTCATCTGCTTCACGACCGGCCGCGGCTCCGCCTTCGGCGCAAAACCCGCCCCCTCGATCAAGCTCGCTACCAACTCCGACATCTACCGCCGCATGATCGACGACATGGACATCAATTGCGGCGACATCCTCGAAGGCATGTCGGTGGAGGAGAAGGGCCGCGAGATCTTTTCCAGGATCCTCGCGGTCGCATCCGGCGAGCACACGAAGAGCGAGGAGCTTGGGTACGGCGATGCGGAATTTGTGCCGTGGCAGATCGGGGCAGTGATGTGAGGCCCCGAGTTCAATCCCGGTGCGGCCGGAGCTTCGACGCCGCGTTGATCGGCAGGTCGAAGCGGCCACGCTCCGCGAGGTCAACCTGCGCGGCCATTTTCGGCACCAACCTGATGAGCCGTGCGGTCGTCTCCGCGACGTCGTATTTCCGCCAACTGCCATCGAGGAAGAAGAACACGATCTGAGCCCGATCCAGAGCGTCCCGCTCGTGCGGCCGCGTTCTGAGACGAAGGTCTCGTGTCAGCACCGCCCAGCCACCCTCGCGATCAAGAGCCTTGATCCACTCGGTATCCGTGGCAGCGGGGTGGAAGTGATCCCGGAGAGCGAAGATCTGATGCTCACCCGAGAATAGGGCATTGAGAGCTCGCGCAATGCGCGGGCTGAGATTGTGATCCAGCAGCAGCTTCAAGCAGCGAGAACTTGCTCGAAGCGCAGCGCATCTCGGACCGCCGCAGGTGACACTTCATAGAGCCGAGCCACCTTCTCGGGCGATCCCTCGACGGCGACGGCATCCGCCAGCACCTCGGTCGGAACGCCGGCTTCCGCTGCCACCGGCCGGCCGAAGGCGCGGGCGGGATCGATCACGATCGAGCGCCGGCCCATCCCGAGCGGGAACCAGCGCGCCACGACATCGGCATCGAACTCCAGGTCGCGCAGGCTCGGTTCCACTACCGCCCGGAACACACCCTGACGCCGCTTCAGGTCGACAAGCTCGCCCTCGCGCACGTCACGCGTGATGTCGAGAAAGATGGTCTTGCCGTCGGTCCGAAACCGCCGGGTCGAGAAGGGGCGCTCGTCGCCGACTTCCTCGACGGCCCGCTCGAAGCATTCCCGGATCGTCGGCAGTGCAAGGCCGAGATCGCGGAAGGCCTTCACGAAGCGCAGCTCGATCAGGTCGCGAAAGCTCAGCTCGATACGATCGTCGTCGTTCGCGTAATCCGGCTGCCAGAGCGGATCGGAATGTCCAGCGTGCTCGCCAGCCCCGAAATCATAGCCACGCAGCCAGCGCGAGAGCGTCTGCCGCGAGAGCTTACGATGCCCTGCCGCCGGATCACGAGCGAAGTTGAGGAGGCGTAGGCTCTCTGCCGCTCCGTAAGCGCCACGCCCGAGCGCATCCGGTTCAGAGATAGGCATGCGCTTATGCATCTCGCGTCTCATAGCCCGACCATGGCTTGGCAGAAAGATGGACAAAGGACGAGCGAGATTATGCGCGAGGCCAACGCTCCATCGCAGCCAACGCGATGCTTTCCAGCTCGGCCCGGCTCGCGCCGTCGCGGGCCTGGATGGCCATTCCCTGCTGAACGGCGAGAAAGAAGCGGGCGAGCGCGGCCGTGTCGGTGCCGGGCGGCAGCTCCCCTTCGCGGACCGCGCGGGAAAGGCGCGCTTCCAGCCGCCTCATCCCCTCCCGGCGATAGCTCGCCACGAGTTCGCCGAGCGTCTCGCAGCCCTCCTGGCCGACCGCCGACAAGGTGACCATGCAGCCCGCAGGCTTGTCGCTGGTCACGGGGAAATTCGCCGCCACGGCGAGGAGATAGGCTTCCACGGCCTTTCGCGCCGAGGGCTCCTCCTCCAGCGGCGCCCAGATGAGCGGCACCCCTAGCTCGGTGAAGCGCCGGAGGGCTTCGGCGTAGAGCGCCTCCTTGGAGCCGAAGGCGGCATAGAGGCTCGGAGAGCCGATACCCATCGCGTCGGTGAGGTCGGAGATCGACGTCGCCGCGAAGCCCTTCTGCCAGAAGAGGCGCATGGCGGCGTCCAGGGCCTTGTCCCGGTCGAAGGCACGCGGCCGCCCGCGCGAGCGTCTTTGCGCAACGTCCAGCTTGTCGGGTCTCTCGGCGCCCGTGCGCCTCCGCACATTCTGCATCGATCGGCACAATATTTCGCTTGCGGCCCGGGCGCAACGAACCTAGGTCCATTTGTGTGTCGATCGACACACAAATGGAGAGTGTCATGGCTGATCTGGCGGGCAAGCGCGCCCTGGTGACGGGAGCCGCACGCGGCATCGGGGCGGCGATCGCGAAGGCCCTGGCGGAGCGGGGCGCCGATGTCGCGATCACCTACGAGAAATCGGCCGATGCGGCTGCGGGTGTCGTTCGGGCGATCGAGGCTGCGGGCCGGAAAGGCCTCGCCATCCAGGCCGACAGCGCGGACCCGAAGGCCATCCGGGCAGCCGTCGACGAGGCCGCGGCCAAATTCGGGGGGCTCGACATCCTGGTGAACAATGCGGGCGTGGCGCGGCTCGGCGCCGTGGCGGATATGAGCCTGGAGGACATCGACGCCATCCTGGACGTCAACGTGCGCGGCGTCGTCCTGGCGAGTCAGGCGGCCATCCGGCACCTGTCGGAAGGCGGCCGCATCATCACGATCGGGTCGAACGTCGCCACCCGCGTGCCCTTCGGCGGGCTCACGGTCTATTCCATGTCGAAATCGGCGCTTCTGTCCTTCACGCAGGGCCTCGCGCGCGAGCTCGCCCCGCAGAACATCACCGTGAATCTCGTCCACCCGGGTCCGACGGATACGGACATGAATCCGGCCTCGGGGCCGCTAGCCGACACGATGCGCGCGACCACGGCCTTCGGGCGCTATGGCACGCCCGAAGACATTGCTGCGTCAGTCGCCTTCCTGGCTTCTTCTGCGGCGCGCCACATCACGGGCACCGGCATCCTGGTCGACGGGGGCGCGAACGCCTGAACGGCACCATCCAAGCGGCGACGGCCGGACGGTATCCGGCCGCGGCCAGCCCACCGGATGGAGGGCGGCTCAGGCCTTCTCGCGCCCTTGCGACACGTCGCAGCCGGCTTGGCCGAGCGTGCGCTCGATGGCGCTGGCTTCGGCGGCGCTGATCGCAGGCTCGCCCGACGAGCCCTCGGCCCGGATCAGCGAGGCCAGGCGCACCTTGGCCCGCTGTGCGAGCGTGCGGGAATCCCAGCCCAGCCGTGTTCTGGCAGCGCGGATCTCTTCGCCGGTCATCATGCCGAACCGCCCGCGCGGGCCTTGCGGCTCGCGGCCTTCGGCTTGGCGGCGGCAGCGGCACTCGCTGCCTCTTGCTCCGCGCGCTCCCTCTCGAGCCGGAGCGCACGCAGGCGAACGGTGTTCGCCTCCACGGCCTTCCGCTCCGCCTCGTACTCGGCCATTGCCTTGGCGCCGTCCGCGGCACGGTCCAGCGCTCGTTGCGTCTTCGCGGCCCTATCAAGGACCGCGGTATCGTCGCCTCGCATCGTGCCCTCCTGGCTCAGCGGGTGCTGTGACCGCTCAGGAACTGACGCTCGACGGCCTTCATGCCGTCCTTGCGAGCGGCCTCCTCCGACCGTTGCAGACGGTCAGATCGCTGAATCAGCTTGCCGTGACGGCGTATTGCCCAATCAAAGGCGCCAGGCGTGCGCACGGAGGGCTGAACTTCGAGCTCGTAGGGATAAATCGCATTGTCGTCCATCCGATACATATAGGACAGACGGGAGAATTTTGCACCCCGCAGATCGGTCACATATGCGGTTTGCAAATCGAAAGTTGATGCTCGCAGCAGGCAAAGAGAATTTATTCGCGACAGAAGCGACTTGATTCCGAAACTGTTGAACGCCTGAGCCTTTCCTGGATTCAGCTCAATTCGCCGGGAGCGTGGCTCGACGCAGCAAGGCTGCCCCGCAGGCTCGCAAAAATTGAGAGCTGTCCGCGTCTTGCTGATCCACATGGCCGTTCGGGAGCCGCAAGATTCAAGGACAGAACGCTAGCTCGAGCCCGAGGTGCCCGCTTCCAGGATCGAGACGATGGAGAAGAGCGTGAAGCAGACCGCCCCGAGCCCGACCATGACATGCGCGGGGACGAAGTAGGCGGGATTCGTGCCCGCGGCCTCGAACAGGAAGGCTGCGGTGAACAGGCAGGTCAGCGCGGTCAGGACCGGCAGAAGAGGAATGCGGTTGGCCAGCGGGAAGCGCCGCCGCCAGACGAGCGCCAGGAGGAGCACCTTCGACAGGATGCTGAAGCAGATCAGCCCGAGGCCGATCAGTACGATGCCCGGCGCGAGGCGATAATCCTGGTCATTGCTGACCAGCACGTAAATTCCGAGCAGGATGTTGATCGAGCCCATCACGATGACGAGCCAGCTCCAAACCGGGCGCTCACGGTTCGTGAACTCGTTGCGGATCTGGCGGACGACGGTCGCGACGAGCGCCGTCAGGCTGAGGCAGATCGCGGACAGCCCGAACACCACGTGGCCGCCGACATAGCCCGGCTGGTCGCCCCGCATCAGGAGCCTATAGGTCAGCGTGAACCCGACGATCGCGCAGACCAGCGGAATGCAGGTCAGCAACAGGCTGACCGGCTTCGTCTGCGCTCCGGAAGGCGGTCCCTCTTGCGGCTTCCGGGCAGCGCTGACGTTGATGAGCGTGAACGCCGTGGACGACGTTGCGACGGTGCTCACGCAGATGGCGATCAGACCGACCCCGACGACGACATGCCCGGCAACGACATGCTCCGCCGTATCGCCCGAAAAGATCAGGGCGATCCCCCAGGCCACAGCCGCAAGAGCAACAACATACCCCGAGGCGGGCAGAGCCACGCGCCAGAAATCGCCATAGCGACGAATGAGCTGGCGGATGATCGTCGCCGCCGTGGTGAACAGCGCATAGCAGATCGCCGTCAACCCGACATTGACGTGGCCCGCAACGAAGTGATTGGCATCCGGCGCACCGGACAGAATGTAAAGGCCGAATGCGAGGCAGATCGCGCCCATCATCAAGGGTATGGCGCGAAAGAGTACGCTGATCCCGAAGTTCATGACGACCTCTCGGGGCATCCTCCCCGCGAGGCTCATCTCACCGGGGCGACGCCAGGCGCCGTTTACGCTCAGCCCGCGTTAAACAACTTGGGAATGGCACAGTTCCAGCCAGATTTTCGACGCCAATACCACGTCATACAAAATCTCTTCCGCCCAGCATCTGCACCGCAGCGCCGGAAGAGCCCCGAAACACTTGCGTAAAGAACGGACGAAGCCAGCGACGCCGTGATGCCGGTCGGCCGCCGGACCACAGCCGGCGGATCATGGAACGGAGACGGTCAGGCAAGAGCCTTCGCGGCGCGCTTCTGCCGGTCGAATTCAGCACGCCGACGGGCGATCTCGTCGGGCGCGAGCTTCTCGATCGAGGAGTAGTCGCGCTTCCAGGAAGGATCGACACTCCAGCGCAGGGGCGAGCCCAGCGTCGTGCGCGGCCCAGGTGCGGCTTCCAGCAGGCGCAGCGCGAGCTCCAGCGTGCACGCCTGCGAGTCGAGGTCGCCGGGCTTGCCCGCGCTGTTCCCGAGCGGGAAGTCGCTGAAGAGGAAGCGCGGCGCGCCCGCATGCTCGACGATGTCCTTCGCGCAGCCCATCACCACGGTCGGAATGCCGGCAGCCTCGAGATGGCGGGCGGCGAGCGCCACGCATTGGTGGCAGACGGGACAGTTCGGCACGAGGATCGCAGCGTCCGCGCCGTCCTGGCGGATGCGGGCGAGGAGCTCCGGCGCGTCCGCCTCGGTGGTGGCGCGGTGGCTTCGGTTCGTCGGCAGCCCATGGAAGCGAGGTGCGACGCGCCCGATGCGGCCGCGCTCGGCGGCAAGCTGGAGTTGCCGCAGCGGTAAGTAGGTGCCGATATCGGCCGCGCTCGTGTGATCGCGGTCATAGGCGATGTGGGAGATGCGCAGGTCCGGCATCTCGTCGCTCGGCCCGGAATAGACGGAGAGGAACTTGGCCGAGCCGTTATAGGGCGCCCCCGGGCCCTGCTCGCCCTTGTCCGGCTGGTACGGCGCGGCCGTCGTGACGAGCGCGAGCGTGCATTCGGCGAGCGGCTTGCCGAGCGGCGTGAAGGGCGCGTCGAGGTGATGGGCCCAGCGATACGGCGTCTCGAAGCCGAGCGCCGCGTAATAGGCCCGCGTCCGGGCCATGTAGCCGATCGGGATGTCGTCCTCGGGCGCGAAGGTTTCGTCGGGGGTCGGCATGACGGGAGGGTAGCACGGCGAGCGACTCGGCTGTCATTCCGGGTTAGCCGCCCGGCAATGACAAGCCGGCCCGGAACTCACGGCCAAGCTTCGCGCTTGAGTCCCCGGCCGAGCAGCCGCCTTTCCTCCCTCTCCGAAGCTTCCTAAGACCCCCGCATGCCTGACCAGACCATGATGAGAGCGGCGCGCGTGACCGCGCCAGGCCGGATCGCCGTGGAGGAGGTCGCCAAGCCGGAGCCCGGGCCCGGGCAGGTGCGGGTGAGGCTGGAAGGCTCGGGTGTCTGCGCCTCGAACCTCACCCCCTGGGAGGGACCGGACTGGATGACCTTTCCGACCGAGCCGGGCAGCCTCGGGCACGAGGGCTGGGGCGTGGTGGATGCGCTCGGGGACGGAGTGGCCGGGCTCGCGGTCGGGGACCGGGTCGCAGCCCTCTCCTACAAGGCCTATGCCGAGTACGACCTGGCCGATGCGGATTCCGTCGTGAAGTTGCCGGAGGCGCTGGCGGGCCAGCCCTTCCCGGGCGAGCCGCTCGGCTGTGCCATGAACATCTTCAGGCGCTCGGACATCCAGGCCGGCCAGACGGTGGCGATCGCCGGCATCGGCTTCCTCGGCGCGATCCTGACCAGGCTGGCCAGCGATGCCGGCGCCCGCGTCATCGCGATCTCGCGCCGCCCCTTCTCGCTCGACCTCGCCCGCCGCATGGGCGCGGCCGAGACGATCCCGATGGAGGACCACACGGCCATCATCGAGCGCGTGAAGGAACTGACGGGCGGCCAGTTCTGCGACCGGACCATCGAGGCGGTGGGAAAACAATGGCCGCTCGATCTCGCGGGCGAGATCACGCGCGAGCGCGGGCGGCTCATCATCGCCGGGTACCACCAGGACGGCCCGCGGCAGGTGAACATGTGGCTGTGGAACTGGCGCGGGCTCGACGTGATCAACGCGCATGAGCGCGACCCGAAGGTGTACGTCCAGGGCATCCGCGAGGCCGTGGAGGCGGTCGCCTCAGGCCGGCTCGATCCGAGCGGGCTCTACACGCACCGCTTCCCCCTGGAGCGGCTCGACGAGGCCCTGAACGCCACGCGCGACCGGCCGGACGGCTTCCTCAAGGCGCTGGTGACGGCGTGATGGCGGGAGCAGCAAAGGCCGCGCGGCCGCGCCTCGGGTTTCTCGGTGTCGGCTGGATCGGCCGGCACCGGATGAGTGCGATCATCGAGGCCGACATCGCCGAGGTCGCGGCCATCGCCGAGCCTTCGGCGGAGACGGCCGCCGAGGCCATGAAGCTCGCGCCCGGCGCGGAGCGCGTCGGCGGCCTCGATGAACTCCTGTCGCTGGGGCTCGACGGCATCGTCATCGCGACACCTTCCGCGCTCCATGCCGAGCAATCGGTGCTTGCCCTCGCGTCGGGGGCGGCGGTGTTCTGCCAGAAGCCGCTCGGCCGCAACGCCGCGGAGGTCCAGGCAGTAGTCGATGCGGCCCGCGCGGCGGACCGCCTGCTTGCGGTCGACCTGTCCTACCGCTTCACGGAAGGCATGCAGCGCATCCGCGAGGTGATCCGCTCGGGCGAACTCGGGCGCCTCCACGCGGTCGATCTCGTCTTTCACAACGCCTACGGGCCGGACAGGCCCTGGTTCTACGACCCGGCGCTCTCGGGCGGCGGCTGCGTGATGGATCTCGGCGTCCACCTCGTCGACCTCGCGCTCTGGTGCCTCGACTTCCCGGAGGTCGCGCAGGTCTCCTCGGCCCTCTTCGCGTCGGGAGAAAGGCTCGCGCCGAACCCCTCCCAGGTGGAGGATTACGCGATCGCGACCCTCGAACTCGCGGACGGGACCGCGATCCGCCTCGCATGCTCGTGGCGTCTTCAGGCCGGCTGCGACGCGGCGATCTCTGCCGCCTTCTATGGCACCGGCGGCGGCGCGGCGCTCGGCAACGTGAACGGCTCCTTCTACGATTTCACGGCCGAGCGCTTCCGCGGCACGGCGCGCGAATCCCTCGCGCTTCCCCCCGACGAATGGGGCGGGCGCGCGGCAGCGGATTGGGCACGTCGGCTCGCGGCGGGCGAGCGGTTCGATGGAAGCGCCGAGGAACTCGTCACGGTGGCGCGCGTCCTCGACCGGATCTACGGCCGCGCGTGACGCACGGGCTCAGTAGACGGGGTGGTACTGGTAGAGCCAGGTCTCGCTGAGCACCTGGTCGCCATTCCGGAGATAGCAGCGCAGCTCGATCGGCTCGTTGCCCGTCGTCGTCAGGTCGAACTGCGCACGCCAATGGCCCGGCACGTCGTTCGGCACGGCCTCGGTCCGGACATAGGAGAACGTCCCCCGGGAGGCGGTGAGCACCGGTTCGGGCAGCGTTCCGGCCGGGAGGTCCTTGAGCGGCCCGCCGATGAATTCGAGCAGGAACTTGCGCACGCCGCGAGGCCGGTCCAACCCGGGCTGGCCGCCATTGCCCAATCGCGTGGCGACGCAGCGCGCGAGCGGAGACGGGTAAGGCTCATCCGCCGACCAATGCAGCCGGTAGGAGAGGTCGAAGGTCTTCCCGGCCGTCGCAGGCTCGGCCGGAACCCACATGGCGTTGATGTTGTCGTGGATCTCGTCGTCCGTCGGGTTCTCGACGAGCTGGACGGTGCCGCGCCCCCAATCCCCTTTCGGCTCCACCCAGAGGGAGGGCCGGCGATCGTAATAGACCCCGTCCAGGTAGTGGTCGAAGTTCCTGTCGCGCTGGAGCAGGCCGAAGCCGCGGGGCGCCTGGTCGGCGAAAGCGGAGACCTGAATGGTGCGCGGGTTGTTCAGCGGGCGCCAGATATGCTCCCCGGTGCCGCTCCACATCGCGAGGCCGTCCGAGTCGTGCACCTCCGGCCGCCAGTCGACCATCGTGGCCTTCGCGGTCTCCGAGTACCAGAACATCGACGTCATCGGAGCGAGGCCGAGCCGCACGACATCCTGGCGCAGCACGAGCGAGACATCGATGTCCATGATGACGGCCGTCGCGCGGCGCATCACGAAGCGGTAGGCCCCAACGACGCTCGGGCCGTCCATGAGCGCATAGATCGTGACCGTGTCCGAGCCTGCGGCCGGGGTCTCGAACCAGATATGGGTGAAATCCGGGAACTCCTCCGGAACGTTGTAGACGACCGTGTTGATCGTAATCCCGCGGGCCGAGAGGCCGTATTGGGCGAGTTCGCCGATCGCCCGGAAATAGGACGCCCCCAGGAACGCCACCCAGTCGTTCTTGCGCCAGTCGAGCTTGCCGTCGCGCGGCTCCTGGAAGCGAAAGCCGGCGAAGCCCGAGTTCTTCGGCAAGCCATGGGCCGGAGAATCGGCCGGCATGTCGAAATAGCTGTCGTCGTAGAGGATCTCGCGCGCGTCCCCGCCCTGGACGACATGCATCCTGACCGGCTTCTGGAAGTAGCGGCCGAGGTGGAAGAAGGTGACCGGAAACCTGCCCGGGCCCTCTGCGAACAGCGCAAGATCCGTCTTGTACCGGATCTTGCCGTGGGCGTCGTAGTCGATGCTCCAGAGCACGTCGGGCTTGGACGGCTTCTCGGCCGAATAGGGCTGCCGGGCCATGTCCCTCACCCGGGCCTTCAGGGTGTCGAACGAGAATGGCGCCGACGCGCCCAGATTGAGCCCCGACGCCGCCATCGCCGGTCCACCGAACTGCGCGGCGGCGAGGCTGGCCGTACCGGCGGCTGCGGCGCGGAGGAGAGAGCGGCGGTCGATCATGCAGGATCCGAGTGGAAAGGCGGGGCGGAGGTAGGAACGCAGGCGCGCCTGGTCAACTCGCTAGGGGCAGCTGCGTGACCGGAGCGTGAACAGCTTGGCCGGCGCGTGCTGCGAAAGGCGCGTTTCATCGCAGGCGCGCAGCCAGTATACCGGGACGGCAAGACCGCGACCGAGCGGCGGCATCAGGGAGGATCGGGCGTCGCATGGCGGCTGAGGAGTTGCACGCCGGGAAAGAGCCGGCCGAGGTCTCCACCGAGGCGCTCAGGAAAGCCGAGTCCTACATCGAGGCGGAGGAAGGCGCGACCAATCGCATCTCCGGCCTGCCCGGCATGGTCGTGACCGCCATCGCGGTCGTCATGAGCCTGTTCCACCTCTACGCCGCCTACGCAATCGTCCCCACGCAGGAGCTGCGCTACACGCACGTCGCCTTTGTCCTGCTGCTCTCGTTCCTGCTCTTCCCGGTCGCCGCGAAGTACCGCGACCGGATCCGCTGGTGGGATGTCGCTCCGGCGGCGATCTCCGTCGGGCTGATTGCCTACGCGCTCTGGGGCGGCGAGGATTTCACGGACCGAGCGACCGTCCCGGACCGCATGGACGTGTGGGTCGGGGTCGTCTTCATCATCGTCCTGCTCGAGGCGACGCGGCGCACCACCGGCCTGATCATGCCGGTGGTGGCGCTGTTCTTCATCGCCTACGCGATGCTCGGGCCGCACCTTCCGGCTCCCTGGACGCATCGCGGCTACGACCTGTCGCGCCTCGTCGGTCACCTCTTCATGACGCTGGAGGGGATCTTCGGCGTCGCCGTGGACGTGTCGGCGACGCTGATCATCCTCTTCACGATCTACGGCGCCTTCCTCGCCCAGTCCGGGGCGGGCAAGTTCTTCATCGACTTCTCGCTGGCCCTGATGGGCGGCAAGCCAAACGCCGCCGGCCGGACGGTGGTGCTGTCGTCCTTCCTGCTCGGCGGCCCGTCCGGCTCGGGCGTGGCGACGACCGTGATGATCGGCACCGTCGCCTATCCGATGATGGAGAAGGCCGGGTTCCGGAAGAACGACGCCGGCGGGCTGCTGGCCGCCGGCGGCCTCGGAGCCATTCTCTCGCCCCCCGTGCTCGGGGCGGCGGCCTTCCTGATCGCCGAATTCCTGAAGATCTCGTATCTCGACGTGATCTGGATGGCGACGATCCCGACATGCCTCTACTACCTGTCGCTGCTCATCATGGTCGAGCTCGACGCCAAGAAGTTCGGCGCACGGGACGTGAGCTTCAAACAGGAGATGACGCTGGGGCAGATGACCCGGCGCTACGGCTTCCACTTCATCTCCCTGATCGCCGTCGTCGCCTTCATGCTCGTCGGCTACTCGCCGATGCTGTCGGTGTTCTACGCGACCGCCGTGACCTTCGCGCTGTCCTTCCTCCGACGGGACACGGCTCTCTACCCGAAGAAGCTGGTGCGGGCGCTGGCCGACGGCTCGATCGGGGCCATCAACGCGGCCACGACCTGCGCGTCGGCCGGCATCATCGTGGGCGTCGTGACGCTCACGGGCCTCGGGCTCAAGTTCTCGTCCATCGTGATCGCCTATGCGGGCGGGAGCCTGCTCCTCACGGCGATATACACGGCCCTGATCGTCTGGATCATCGGGCTCGCGGTTCCCGTCACGGCCTCGTACATCATCTGCGCCGTCATCGCGGCGCCCGCACTCACGAAGCTCGGCGTGCCCGACTTCGCCGCGCATATGTTCATCTTCTACTACGCGGTCCTGTCGGAAGTCTCGCCGCCGACCGCCTTGTCGCCCTTCGCGGCGGCCGCCATCACGGGCGGCGACCCCTACATGACGACGCTCCAGAGCTGGAAATACACGCTGCCGGCCTTCCTGGTGCCGTTCGTTTTCGTGCTGGACCCGCAGGGAATCGGCCTCCTGCTCTCGATCCCCAAGGACGGCTCCTGGGTCGAGATCGTCCTCATCACGCTGAAAACGGCGGCGGGCCTGATGGCGCTCGCGATGGCCGCGCAGGGCTGGGCGCTGCGGCGGACCACGGCCCTCGAGCGCGGGCTCCTCGCCCTTGCGGGGCTGCTCCTCGTCTTCCCGAGCCTGATCGAGGCGCTCGGCGAGCTGATCACCGGGCGCGACCTCGCCTATAGCTGGCTGATCGGGCTCCTCATCGCCGGCGCGGTGCTGGCCTGGCAAAACTTCCGTCCGCAGCAGGCGGCGGCAACGATCTAGAGGGAGAGGACCATATGCAGAGCCGGATCACGCGGAGGACCTTCAATCTCGGCCTCGGAGCCGGGGCGGCGAGCCTGTGGCTCGGCGGCGGCGCCGCCCTGGCCCAGAACAAGACGATCTCGATCGGCACGGGCGGGACCGGCGGCGTCTACTACCCCCTGGGGGGCGCGATCGCGAGCGTGCTGACCAAGAACATTCCGGGCATGCAGGCGACGGCGGAGGTGACCGGCGGGTCCGTCGACAACCTGAAGCTCATCGGCTCCGGCCAGAGCGAGATCGGCTTCTCGATGGCGGATGCGGCCCTCGACGCCTTCAAGGGCGAGGACAAGTTCAAGAGCGGAAAGGTGCCGCTCCAGACGCTGCTCGTGCTCTATCCGAACCGCATGCATGTCGCGACGGTCGAGGGCAGCGGCATCGAGAAGATGTCCGACCTCAAGGGGAAGCGCGTCTCGACGGGTTCCCCGGGCTCCGCCACGGAGGTCATGGCATTCCGGGTGATCGAGGCGGCCGGCCTCGACAAGGACAAGGACATGAAGCGCGAGCGCCTGTCCGTGGCCGAATCCGTGAACGCCCTGAAGGACCGGAAGATCGACGCGTTCTTTTGGGTCGGCGGGGTGCCGACGGCGGCGGTCACCGACCTCGCGGCGACGCCCGGCCTCAAGATGAAGCTCATCGACCACGCCGATCTCGTGGACAAGATGAACGCCAAATACGGGAAGCTCTACGCAGGCGGCACGATCCCGCCCGGATCCTACCCCGGCTACGACAAGCCCAACCAGAACGTGGACGTGTGGAACATCCTCGTCACGGGCAACAAGATGACCGAGGACGAGGCCTACCAGATCGTGAAGACCCTGGTGGAGCGGAAGCCCGACCTCGTTGCCGTGCACAAGGACGCCGAATCGTTCTCGCTCGAGAACCAAGTCCAGTCGCGCTCACCGGTGCCGTTCCACCCCGGCGCGCTCAAATACTTCGCCGAGAAGGGCGTGAAGGGCTAGCGTCCGCCCGGGTGGCCGGCCCCGCCGGCCACCTCTCTTCGCCGGCTCAGCCGACCTCGACCGAGGTGGCGCGGCGCCAGAACTGCACCATCATGTAGAGTGCCAGAAGCGAGAAGAGCCCCATCAGCACGTAGCCGATCGTCTGGCCGAGCTCGAACAGGCCCGCGATGGCCCAGCCGCCGGATAGCGCGACGGCGAATACCTCGATCCCGACCAGCACCATCAGGCTGGCGAGCGTGAACATCGAGCGGCCCCGTGAGGGACGTGAGGGGGCAGCCAAGCGGGCGCTCTCCAATTTCAAATAGGCGCGCGCCCACTAACGCAAAGCGGCGCACGCGTGCAACAATATGGGTCCTCCTATCCGCTTATCCAGCATGACCGATACACAGACCTTCTCCGCCGCGGCCGTCGCAGCGCCCCACCACCTTGCGTCCGAAAGCGGCCGCGCCGTCCTGGCGGAGGGCGGGAACGCGATCGAGGCCATGGTCGCGATGGCGGCCACGATCGCGGTCGTCTACCCGCACATGAATGCGATCGGTGGAGACGCCTTCTGGGTCGTCCATGAGCCGGGCGGCCGGATGCGGGCGATCGAGGCCTGCGGCCCGGCCGGGAGCCTTGCGACGATCCGGCGCTACCGCGAGAAGGGCTACGACGCCCTGCCGTTCCGCGGCCCCGACGCCGCGGTCACGGTGGCGGGCGCGGTCGGCGGCTGGCATGCGGCGCTCGACTATTCCCGCAGCCTCGGCGGGCGGCTGGCCCTTCCCGATCTTCTCGCGGACGCCATCCGGTTCGCGAAGGACGGCTACGAAGTCTCGGCCTCCGAACTGCGCACGCGGCCGAACGAGCCCGAGGCGCTGGACGCCGCGCCGAACTTCCTCGCGACCTTCGGGTTCGACGGCAAGCCGCCGAAGAAGGGCGACGTGCGCCGGGTTCCCGCTCTCGGCGCGGCCCTGGAGCAGCTCGCCCATGCCGGCCTCGACGACTTCTACCGCGGCGATATCGCGCGTGAGATCGCGGCCGACCTCGATGCGATCGGCGCCCCGGTGACGCGGGCCGACCTCGAGAGCTTCCGGGCCATCTTCCGCGAGCCGCTCCAGGCGAAGCTGAGGCACGGGACGGTCTACAACAAGGCCCCGCCGACCCAGGGCATCGCGGCGCTCCTGATCCTCGGCATCTACGAGCGCCTCGGGATCACGGGACCGGAATCGGTCCGCCATCACCACGGGCTGGTCGAGGCGACGAAGCGCGCCTTCCGCATCCGCGACCGCATCGTCACGGATTTCGACCGCCTGAAGCATGACCCGGCGAGCTTCCTGACGCCCGGGGTGTTCGAGCGCGAGGCTGCCGCGATCGACATGAACCGCGCCGCGCCCTGGCCCGCACCGGTCGGAGACGGCGACACTGTCTGGATGGGCGCGATCGACGCCTCCGGCCTCGCGGTCTCCTACATCCAGTCGATCTACTGGGACTGGGGCTCCGGCTGCGTCCTGCCGCGCACCGGCATCCACTGGCAGAACCGCGGCGCCTCGTTCTCGCTCGATCCGAATGCGGTCAATCCGCTCGAGCCGGGCCGCCGTCCCTTCCACACGCTCAATCCGGCGCTCGCGGTGCTCTCCGATGGGCGCGTCATGTCCTATGGGGCGATGGGCGGCGACGGCCAGCCGCAATTCCAGGCCCAGATCTTCACGCGCTACGTCGATCTCGGCGAGGGCGTGGCGGAGGCCGTGGACCGCCCGCGCTGGCTGCTGGGCCGCACCTGGGGCCAGAGCTCGACGAGCCTCAAGATGGAGAGCCGCTTCGACCCGGCCATCATGGAGGGTCTGGTCCGGCTCGGCCACGAGGTCGAGGAGATCGGGGAAGCCTATTCCGACGGTCTCGGCCATGCCGGCCTGCTGGTAAAACACCCGAAGGACGGCCGCGTGGAGGCGACGCACGACCCCCGCTCGGACGGGGCCGCCGCGGGTATCTGAGCCCGGGCCCCTCCGCCGCAGGCGGTTGCCTCCCGTCCTGCGGCCCCCATCTCGGGAGAACAATCCTCGACAGAGATGGGCATGGACCGTCGGCAATTGATGCTCGGCGCAGCGCTCCCGCTGCTGCCGCTCTCCGGGGCCGTGGCTCAGGAAGGCGGATCGGCGAGCATGCAGGAATTCATCAGCGGCGGGCGAGCGGTCAGGGCCGAATGGTTTCCGGCCGGAGGCGCCGCCACCCGCGAGGAGGCGCGTCCCGCCCTCCTCCTTCTGCACGGCGCGGATGGGCTTGCGTGGAACGGCGACCGGTATCGCCTCGCGGCCGGACTGGTGGCCGCGTCAGGCTTTCACGTGGCCCTGATCCACTATCTCGACCGCACGGGCGACAGGGGCGCGAATTACGGGACGCTGCGCGATGATTACCCGCTGTGGACCGGCACCATACGCGATGCCGTCACCTGGCTCGCGGAACAGCCCGGGGTGGCGCCCGACCGTCTCGGCCTGATCGGCGTCTCGCTCGGCGGGGCTCTGGCCCTGTCGACCGCGGCCGTCGATCGGCGCGTGAAAGCGGTCGTCGAATATTCCGGCCCGGTGCCGGACGACCTGCCAGCCTCGGGAGCGGGGCTGCCGCCGACGCTCGTCCTGCACGGCGAGGCCGACCGCATCGTCCCGGCGAGCCATGCACGCCGGCTCGGGCAGTTGCTCGAGCAGGACGGCACGCCGCACGAGGTGCAGGTCTATCCCGGCCAGGGCCACGTGCTGAACGGCGCAGCGCAGTTCGATGCTGCCTCTCGAGTCTCGGCCTTCCTGCTCCGCCATCTCTAGATCGGGCCTGTTCCCGGCTTGAGCGCCGGCCACACCTCCGCTAGTCAGACAATCTGATGGCCAGACGCTCCCGCCAGAGGAGCGGGCCGGAGGAGACGGATCATGCTCAAGGCCCTCTCGGGTGCACTCGCGCTTTGCCTCGCGGCCAGCGCCGCCTTCGCCCAGGATTTTCCGAACCGGCCCGTGACCTTCGTGGTGCCCTATGCCCCGGGCGGCACGACGGACGTCCTCGCGCGGATCATCGGCAAGGCCATGGGCGCGCAACTCGGGCAGACGGTGATCATCGAGAATGCCGGCGGCGCCGGCGGCACGACCGGCACCCAGCGCGTCGTCCGCGCGCAGCCGGACGGCTACACCCTCACCTTCGGAAATATGGGCTCGCTCGCCGCGAACGTGTCGCTCTATCCGAAGCTCAGCTTCGACCCGCGGCGCGACCTCGTGCCGGTCGGCCTGGTCGCCACCGTGCCGATGGCGCTCTCCGTCTCGAAGAAGAGCGGCGTGAAGGATCTCGCCGGCTTCCTGGCGAAGCTCCGCTCGCGCGACGACGCGGTCAATTTCGGCAGTTCGGGGCCCGGCTCGACCGGGCACCTTGCCGCGATCGCCTTTCTGGGTGTGACGAAGACCAAGGCCACGATGGTGAACTACCGGGGCGCGGGGCCTGCCATCAACGACCTCGTGGCCGGCGTGGTCGATGCCGTCATCGACCAGACCGTCACCATGTTCCCCATGCATACTGGCGGAAACGTCACGGCCATCGCGGTTTCCTCGAAGGCCCGGCTGCCGCAGGCGCCGGACGTGCCGACCTTCATCGAGGGCGGGGTGCCGGAATTCGATCTCAGCGTCTGGAACGCGATCGCGGCGCCGCGGGACACGCCGCCGGCTGTCCTCGACCGGCTGGGCTCGGCGCTCGCCAAGGCGCTCAACGATCCGGAGGTGAAGCAGCGCTTCGGGGATCTCGCAGCCGAGGCGCCTGGGCCGGAAGCCCAGGGCGGCGAACCCCTCGGACGGCTGATCGCCAACGATGTCGAGCGGCTCGGCCAGATCGTTCGTGCGGCGGGCGTGACGGCGGAATAACCGTCCCGCCGTGCTTCACCCGAGAAGGTGGCCGGCGCGGTCGCGCTTGGACGCGAGATAGCGGGAATTCTCCGCCGTCATGCGGCCCGGCGCGCGCTGGTGCGAGACGAGTTCCAGGCCGCTGTTCTGGAGCGCGGCGATCTTGTCCGGGTTGTTCGTGATCAGGTTGACCCGCGTCACGCCGAGCTGTCGCAGCATCTCGGCCGCGAAATCGAAGCGGCGCTGGTCGGGCCCGAAGCCGAGCATCTCGTCGGCGTCATAGGTATCGTAGCCTTCCGCCTGCAGCTTGTAGGCGCGGATCTTGTTGGCGATGCCGTTCCCGCGGCCCTCCTGGTCGAGATAGAGCAGGATGCCGCCGCCATGCTCGGCCATCCAGCGCACCGAAAACCGGAGCTGGTCGCCGCAATCGCATTTGAGGCTGCCGAAGAGGTCGCCCGTCAGGCAGGCCGAGTGCAGGCGCACCGTCACGGGTTCGGCGAGATCCGGCGCGCCGACGATCACGGCGACCTGGTCGCGCAGGCCCTCCCCGCCCCGGAAGACGACGAATTCGGTCTCGGCCGCATCCTCCAGCGGCACCGGCGCGCGCCCGACGATCTTCAGGTCGCGCGCACTTGCGGCCCGGTAGCCCTCGATCGCGGCGCTCGTGACGCGGAGAACGGAGCTGTCGGCATCCGCCCCGTCCGGCAACGGCACGACCACCACGGCCGGCAGCGCCAGCGCGAGCCGGGCGAGTTCGAGCGCCGCCTCGTCGAGGCGCCCCGTTGGCCTGACCGAACCGTCGAGCTGCGCCTCCATCGAGAAGGCCAGGGTCGCGACCCGCCGGGCATCCAGCGTCGGCAGGCCGATCCAGCCGTTATGCGGACGCTCCATACCGAGGCGCTTCAGCCGCGCCGCGGGCAGGACGAGCCGCGCCTGGCGGACGGACATCGCATCGAGCCGCTCGGCCTCGTCGCGCCCAAGGTCCTCGACGCTCTGGACGAGTGCAGCCTCGCCCTCGCTCTCCAGCAGCACCGGCCGGCCCATGCGCAACTCGGCGATCGCACGCTCGACGGAGGTGCGTTCGATGCCGTCTGACAGGCTCAGCATGCGGCGGGCAGTGGCGGCGGTTGCCATGCGGGCACATATGGCCCGCAGGGCCGGGAAGGGCAAACATCCCGGGGCGAATGTCTGCGCCGACCTGCCGGCAGGCCTTTCTAGTCCTCCGGCCTCAGCATCCCGGCCGCGATCTCCCGCCGCGCCTCCGAGAACGGCTCGGGCCGCCGTGTCCTGTGGCTCATCTGCACGCAGACGGCCTCGCTGATCGCGGCGAGGCCGCCATCGTCGCGCTCCATCACCTGGGCGAGCCCGAGCGAGGTGCGGCCGAGATGGCGGATCCAGGTCCCCGTTCGGACCCGGCCCGGATAGTGCAGCTCGGATTTGAACTCGATCGTGAGCTTGGCGATCACCCAGAAGGTCTCGCCGCGCTCGTCGTCGCCGAGCCGCGTCCGGAACAGGTTCACGCGGCCGCTCTCCGCCAGGGCAGCGAAGACGGCGTTGTTCACGTGGCCGTTCATGTCGGTGTCGCCGAACCGGAGAACATCTTCCACCCAGGCGACGCGTGTGTCGGCGCGAAGCGCCGGAAGGTCGATCTCAGGCAACAGGCTCGACCCCACACCATTCGGCCACGAACAGGGCCATCGTCGTCGTGATCCGCTTCAGGGAGGACAGGCTTACCGCCTCGTCGAAGCCGTGGATGTTGCGGCTCGTCGGGCCGTAGCAAAGCGCCGGAATGCGGTCGTAGAGCGCGTGGACGCGCGTATCGAGATACCCGGCCGTCATGAAGCTCTCGAGCGCCTTTCCGGTGGCATCCCGATGTGCAGCGCCGAGGACCTTCTCCGCCTCCGAGCCCTCCTCCAGCACGTAGCCCTCCGCGAAGAAGCCGTTGAAGGTGACCCGCGGCGGGTTGTTGGCCAGGAAGGGATCGTTCCGGGAGAAGGCCCGGACGGCGTCCTCGATCTCGCGCGAAGCCGCGGCCGCCGAGGTGCCCGGATAGATCGAGATGCGGCAGGAGAGCCGGCACCAGGCCGGGACCGAGGACGCCCAGTCGCCCCCCTCGATCTTACCGATGTTCAGGTTGATCGGGTGCTCCTCGCCCTCGAAATGCGGGCGGCCGGCCTTGTCGGCGTTCCACCGCGCCTCGATCTCGCGCAGCGCCCCGACGACGCGATAGGCGGCGTCGATCGCGTTCTGGCCCGTGCCCATCTCGCGGACATGGACGGGCATGCCGCGCACCTCCACCTCGAACCAGAGCACGCCCGTATTGGCGCGGACGAGCTTCTCGTCCTCCGGCTCGGGAATCAGGACGGCGTCGGCCTTGTAGCCGCGCAGATGGGTCATCAGCGCGCCGTTGCCGGTCGATTCCTCCTCGACCACGGATTGCACCGTCACGGTCGCGGCGGGCTGGAGGCCGATGCGGCGCAGCGCGTCGAGGCAGGCGAGGTTGGCCGCATGGCCCGCCTTCATGTCCGCCCCGCCCCGGCCATAGAGCCAGTCGCCCTCGATCACCGGGTCGAACGGGGCATGGGTCCACATGTCCTCGGGGCCGGCCGGCACGACGTCGACATGGGCCTGGAGGATGAGGGAACGCCCCGTTTCCTCACGCGGCCGGTGGATGCCGACGACGATCGGCGCCTCGGAATGCTCCGCCGTGAATTTCGAGCCGCCCGGATGCGCCTCGATGGCGGCCCGGTCCATGGGGAAGCGGTCCATGGCGAGGCCGCGATCCCGGAAGGCGCGGAAGACGAAGTCCTGGATCGCCTGTTCCTCGCCTCGGATCGAGCGGAAGCGGATCAGTTCCTGCGTGTAGCTGACCTGTTCGGCGAAGCCCTCCTCGACGGAAGCGATGATGCCGTCGCGCAGCTTGGGATCGAGCGCCACCGGGTCAGGCCTCCTGCCGGAGGGGCTTCAGGGCCTTCGCCCAGCGCAGCAGCTCGTCCAGCATCATGGTCGCGGAGCTCTGGTGGATGTCGTTCGGCTGGAAGGCGCCGGTTGCCTTGTCGATATGCTGCGGCACCATCGGAATGAGGACCGTCTCCAGGATGGGCACCATCTTGAACGACGTCAGCGCCAGCTTCTCGCTCTGCACGGCCCGCATTCCCCCCGACACGCCGCCGTAGCTCACGAAGCCGGCGGGCTTATAGGTCCACTCGACATACACATAGTTCAGCGCGTTCACGAGCGAGGGCGGCGGCCCGTGATTGTATTCGGGCGTAACGAACACGAACGCGTCCGCCGAATCGACGCTGGCCGACCAGCGCTTCGTATGCTCGTGCTCGTACTGCTTCAGGCGCGGATGCTTCGGCTCGTCGTAGATGGGGAGGTTCATCTCGGCCAGGTCGACGAGTTCGACATCGAACCCGCCATGCTGCCGCGCGGCGCCGTCGAACCAGTCGCCCACGGCCTTGCCGACGCGGCCTGGCCGCGTCGAGCAGATGATGACGTTGAGCTTGGGTGCCAAAGCTGCCTCCCGATGCAGGATGTCGCGCCCCTCGTATCGGTTCGGCCGCGGTGTTCAAGCCACGGACGAGGAGAGGCTTCAGCCGAGGACCCGGCAAGGCTCGGCCGGGATCCCGGAAATCTCCAGGTCGAACGCAAAGACGTGGCCGGCCATTGGGTCGATGTTCGGGTCGCGTCCCTTCGCGGCCGTGGTGACGAACAAGGTCTTCAGATCCGGCCCGCCGAAGGCGGGTTTGGTCACCTGCGCGGTCGGCACCGGGACGATCAGCTCCGGCGCGCCTTCGGGGGAGAACCGGGTGACGCGGGAATCGCCGAAATGGGCGATCCAGACATGCCCCTCGGCATCCACCGTCATGCCGTCGGGATGTCCCCAGCCCTCCTCGAACTGGACGAAGAGCTCGCGCCCTCCGGGCGTTCCGTCCGGTGCGAGCGCGTGGCGGAACACCCGCCCGGCGGTGGTATCGGCGGAATAGAGGAGCCGCCGCTCCGGATCGATCGCGGGGCCATTGGTGATGATTGCAGGCTCGCCGAAGGACGAGAGCCCGCGCTCGGACAGGTGGTACAAGGCACCTTTCGGCTCGACCTCGGCATCGTCCATCGAGCCGAAATAGAGCGATCCATCGGGCCCGACCGCGGCATCGTTCAGCCGGTTGCCGGCCTTGCCGGGTTCCGGCTGCAGGAGGGGCTCGGTACGGCCCGTGCCGAGATCAAGGCGGGCGAGCCCGGATTTCAGCCCGACGAGGAGTTTGTCCGGCTCCTGCGTGAGGACCGCGAACCCGACGGGCTCGCCGACATCGATGCAGGCGGGATCCTTGCCCGGCTGCCAGCGCCAGACGCCGTGCCCCCTGATATCCACGAAGACGAGGGTCCCGCTCCGCGGATCCCAGACCGGACCCTCTGCCAGCGCTGCGCCACAGGCGACGGCGATCCGGTGCTTGCCCGGGAAGACGGAGGGATTCGTCACAGGCAAGCTCCGCTGCGCATCGGCAACGGAACGGCCCGTCAGCCGAGCGGTTCCGCCGCCTCGCCAGCGAGGCGCGCCGCGAGCTTCACCAGAGAGAGATCGGAGCCACGCGGTCCCATGATCGAGATCCCGAGCGGCGCGCCCTGGCGCGAAGCGAGCGGCATCGAGACCTGGGGAGTGCCCGCAAGGCCGGCGAGGCAGAGGAGGTTGATGGCCTGGTTGCGGTAGATATCCAGCACCGCCTCGTTCTCGGCGACCAGCGGTGCGATGTCCGGCATGGTCGGCAGGACGAGCACGCCGTCGGACCCGAGAATGCCGTCGAGCCGATCGCGGAATTCCGCCCGGCAGCGCGTGGCGTCCGCGACCTCGTCGTCCGTCACGGCCCGGCTGTAGAGGAAGCGCTCCGCAACGCCCGGCCCGAGCGGGGGCGCGTAGCGCTCGATCATCGGCCCGTCGGTGAGCCAGGCCTCGCGGCCCTGGACCCGGCGGAACGCCCAGTAGAGCGGCTCGAATCCATTGGCGGCGACCTCGACCATCCCGGCCTGGCCAAGGCTGCGCTCGAACGCCTGGATGACGATCGCGAGTGCGCCGCGCACGTCCATGTCGAGCATGGCGAAGCAATCGGCCGCCAGGACGAGGCGCGGCCTGTCCGGCAGCGGGTTCGCGTCCGGGCCGAGCAGGACCTCGCCGACGCGCTGGAACGTCTGGCCGTCGCGGGCGAAATGTCCGCAGGTATCGAGGGACGGCGCGAGATCGAGCGCGCGCTCGAGGCTCACGCGCCCGTGGGTCGGACGGATGCCGAAAAGGCCGCAATGGCTCGCCGGGGCCCGGACGGACCCGCCCGTATCGGTCCCGATCGCGAAGTCGCACAGGCCGTTCGACACGGCCGAAGCCGAACCGGAGGAGGAGCCGCCCGGAATCCGGTCCGGCGCCGCGCCGTTCACGGGCGTGCCGAAATGCGCATTCTTGCCGTTCATGGAAAAGGCAAGCTCGTCCGTGTGGGTCTTGCCCACGAAGCGCGCGCCGGCATCCAGGAGACGCTGCACCGTCGGGGCGGTCGTCCCCTTGATGCCCGACATGGCCAGCACGTGCGGGGAGCCACCGCCGGTCGGATAGCCGGCCACGTCGAACAGGTCCTTCGCCCCGAATGTCAGCCCGGCGAGCGGCCCGTCCTGCGCGCTGGCAACCGGAGCGGCCGGGTAGGGAACAAAGGCGCGGGCGGGGTCTTCCGGAAGAAGCATCGTGTCTCCAGCCTCCGACTTGCGGAGTTCCCTAAGGCTTATGCGGGAAGGCGGCCGGTCGCAAACCGGCCGTCGCCGAAATGAGCGGCAGCAGCGCTCAGGCTTTATGCGGCGTGAGCACGTGGATCACCCGGCTCGCCAGCATCTCCTTGGTGCGCGCCCCGTAGGCCTGCATGTGGGGCGCGGCCGCGTGCGCCCGGAGGGCATCGAGGCTTTCCCACTTCTCGACGACCATGAAGGCGTCCGGCCCGATCTTCGTCTGGAACGGCCCGACATCCTCCGCGTCGATCACCGGGCCGTATTCGATGCAGCCATCCTCGGCGAGCACGGCCGGTATGTTGGCGTGCATCTCCTTGAGCACCGCCTCGCGCATGCCGGGCTTGGCCGTGATGACGGCGATGACGTGGATCATGGGGCGTTCTCTCCTGCTTGTTCGTCAGACAATCTAGCGCCGCAAGACCGTGCTCGGCAAAGGGCGTCGCATTGGCCCATCGGCGAGCTTGGCGCGGCGCCGGGCACGCGCTAGGCCAGGAGTGACCGCCCGCGAACAAGAGGCGGTCTGGAGGGGCGCCGTGTTCTACCGCGAGGCCGGCCAGTTCAAGACAGGCTATGCGGCCGACATGGCCGTATTCCCCTTGCGGGAAGACCGGATCGGCCTTGCGCTCATCCTGTTCGTGGCCGCGGTCGTGATCCCGGTCTTCGGGTCGGGCTTCCTGCTGAACGTCGTGATGATCCCGTTCCTGATCTTCGCGCTGGCGGCGATCGGGCTGAACATCCTCGTGGGCTATACGGGCCTCCTGTCGCTCGGCACCGCAGGTTTCATGGGTGTGGGCGCCTATGCCTGCTACAAGCTGACGAGCGTCTTCCCGGGCGTGAACATCGTGGTCTGGGTGCTGGCCTCGGGATTGTTCTCGAGCGCCGTCGGCGTCCTGTTCGGACTGCCTTCGCTTCGCATCAAGGGCTTCTATCTCGCGGTCGCGACGCTCGCCGCCCAGTTCTTCCTGTCCTGGTGCTTCATCCGCATCCCGTGGCTGGTGAACTACAACGTGTCCGGCGCGATCGAGGTGCCGACCCGGACCTTCTTCGGCGTGCCCGTCACCGGGCCGAACGCGACCCCCGAAACGCGCTACCTCGTCGTCCTCGGGATCGTCGTGTTCCTCACCTGGATCGCGTCGAACCTCGTTCACGGCCGGATCGGCCGCATGTGGATGGCCGTGCGCGACATGGACATCGCGGCCGAGCTGATCGGCATCAGGCTGCTGCCCACCAAGCTCCTGGCCTTTGCCGTTTCGTCCTATTTCTGCGGCGTCGCGGGCGCGCTCCTCGTCTTCCTCTGGTACGGCTCGGCCGAGCCCGACGTGTTCGGCATCGACCAGTCGTTCCTGGTCCTCTTCATGGTGATCATCGGCGGCCTCGGCTCGCTCGTCGGGTCGTTCCTCGGGGCCGGCCTCATCTACATGCTGCCGATCGGGCTCCGGGCCTTCCTCCCCGCCATCGGCATCGACGTGCAGCCCTCCACGGTCGAGCACCTGCAATTCCTCATCGTGGGATCGCTCATCATCGGCTTCCTCATCGCGGAGCCGCACGGGCTCGCCCGGCTGTGGCAGACGGCCAAGCAGAAGCTGCGCGTCTGGCCGTTCCCCTACTGATCGGGGCGGGCTTGCGGAGCTCGGAGAGCGTCCCCATGTCCTGCCCGCGGGACGGGCCCCTCTGACGACGTGCTGACAGCGTCGTGATGTCGGACCGCATCGGGCGAGCTCGATGCCGGGGTCTGAATGCGTCTCACCGCGCCTGCCATCGAGCCGTCCTCTCAACGTGAGAGGGAGCGATGGATCTGTTCACAAGCGTCATGTTTCTCGGCCAACCGCTATGGATGTGGGCGGCCTTTCTTGTCCTGGTCGTCGGCCTGCTCGCCTTCGACCTCGGCGTACTTCACCGCAAGACCCGCGAGATCGATGTCCGCGAGAGCCTCATGCTCTCCGGTCTCTACATCGCGCTCGGGCTGGCGTTCGGCGCCTTCCTGTGGATGCAGCTCGGGCAGCAGGCCGGCATCGAGTACCTGACGGGCTTCGTCATCGAGAAGAGCCTGGCGATGGACAACGTGTTCGTCATCGCCATGATCTTCGGCTTCTTCGCGATCCCCCGCGAACTGCAGCACCGCGTGCTGTTCTGGGGCATTCTCGGCGTCATCGTGCTCCGCGCGATCATGATCGGCGGCGGCGCCATCCTGGTGCAGAACTTCTCCTGGGTCCTCTACGTCTTCGCGGCCTTCCTGGTCGTGACCGGGATCAAGATGCTCTGGATGAGCGGCGAGGAGCCGGACCTCTCGAAGAACCCCGTCCTGCGCTTCGTCTGCAGGCACATGCGGGTCACGGACCGGCTGCACGGGAGCAACTTCTTCGTCCGCCTGCCGCATGGCCCCCGGGGAGCGGTCGCGACCTTCGCGACCCCGCTCTTCCTGGCGCTCGTGCTGATCGAGGTGGCGGACGTGATCTTCGCGGTCGATTCCGTGCCGGCCATCTTCGCCATCACGACGGACCCGTACATCGTCTACACGTCGAATATCTTCGCCGTGCTGGGCCTGCGCGCCCTTTACTTCGCCCTCGCCGCGGTGCTGCACCGCTTCGCCTACCTGAAGCAGGCGCTCGCAATCCTGCTGGTGTTCATCGGCTCGAAGATCTTCGTGGCCGACCTCCTCGGGTGGACGAAGTTCCCGGCGGAGTGGTCGCTCGGCATCACCTTCGCGATCCTGGCCTCGGGCGTCGGCTACTCGCTCTGGCGGACGCGCCGGGACGGAGGCCGGGCGGCTATTCCGGCGCAGGAAGGCGTCTGATCGAACCGCTGGGGCGGCCCGCATGGCGGGTCGCCCCGGCACCGACTAAAGTCGGGGCATCGGACCGATGACGTCCGACGGAGAATACGGCAGACCAACGGCAACAGTCCGCAAAGGGCGGCCATCCTGGAGGAAATTCATGCTCAAGCGCGCGATCGCAATCGGCCTGGCCGCCGCCACATTGGCAGCCGCCCCCCTTCCGGCCTCGGCACAGGAGGGGATCTATGTTCCGCTCTTCACCTACCGCACCGGCCCATTCTCCGGCTCCGGGATCTTCATCGCCAATGGAAAGCGCGACTACCTGACGATGCTCAACGAGCGCGACGGCGGCATTGGCGGGGTCAAGCTCATCATCGAGGAATGCGAGACCGGCTACGACACCAAGAAGGGCGTCGAGTGCTACGAAGCCGTGAAGGACAAGAAGCCCGTCATGGTCAATCCGTGGTCCACCGGCATCACGCTGCCCCTGATCCCCAGGGCAGCCGTTGACAAGATCCCGGTCCTTTCCATGGCGTACGGCCTCTCGGCCTCTGCCGACGGCAACCGCTTCCCCTGGATCTTCAACCCGCCCAACACCTACTGGGACGGGCTCGCCATGATCATCAAGTATATCGGCGACCAGGAAGGCGGCCTCGAGAAGCTGAAAGGCAAGAAGATCGGCTACATCTATCTGGATGCCGGCTTCGGCAAGGAGCCGATCCCGCTCTTCGAGCAACTCGCCAAGGATTACGGCTTCGAGCTGAAGATGTATCCGGTCGCCGGCACGGAGATGCAGAACCAGTCGTCGCAATGGCTCGGCGTCCGCCGCGACCGGCCTGACTACATGGTGATGTACGGGTGGGGCGCCATGAACCCGACGGCCATCAAGGAGGCCGTGAAGGTCAACTACCCGATGAACAAGTTCATCTCGATCTGGTGGCCGTCCGAGGATGACGCCCGCGGCGCCGGCCCGGGTGCGAAGGGGTTCAAGACGCTGAACTGGCACGCCGTGGGCACGAACTTCCCGGCCATCCAGGACATCCAGAAGCACGTGGTCGACAAGGGTAAGAGCCAGTCGCCCAAGGATCAGGTCGGCGAGGTGCTCTACAATCGGGGCGTCTACAACTCGATGCTGATCGCGGAAGGCATCGCCCAGGCACAGAAGATCACGGGCAAGAAGGTCGTGAACGGCGAGGACGTGCGGCGCGGGCTGGAAAGCCTCGATCTCTCGGCCGCACGGCTGAAGGAACTCGGCTTCGAGGGCTTTGCCGATCCGCTCAAGCTGACGTGCTCGGACCACAATGGCCACAAGGCCGCCTTCATCCAGGAATGGGACGGCACCAAGTGGGCCAAGGTCACGCAGCCGATCGAGCCGATGGCCGCGAAGGTGCAGCCGATCCAGGAGGCCGCCGCCAAGGACTATGTCGAGAAGAACACCGGCTGGCCAAAGCGGACGGAACCCTGCGACAAGAGCTCGTAGCGTAAATGGATCGGCCGCAACCTGCCGGGTTGCGGCCACCTCACCCGGCCGATGTCGCTGGTCCACAACGAGCGGGTCAAGCTCACGGCCAACTGGTTGAACGCGATATCGGCCGCATCAATTGCGGTCGGTGGCTTCGCGCAACTCGCGCCATTGTTCACGGGCATACCGGCACAATCTGTGCCGGTCGTCTCGGTTTTCAGCATCGGGTGGATTATCTTCGGGATCACGATGCACCTCATCGCCCGCGTCGTGCTCGGAGGCTTGCGCGAATGAGCACCTTGCAGTTGTTCCTTCCCTTGATCGTGCTCGCCTCCGGCGTTGTGCTCGTTCTGCTCTTCGCCCGCTGGCAGGACCGCGTGGACCCGCGATGAGCGCTGCCCTCGCCGCCCAGCCTGCCGAGAGCATCCTCTCGGTCAACAACATCGAGGTCGTCTACGACCACGTCATCCTCGTTCTGAAGGGCGTGTCGCTGACGGTGCCGCAGGGCGGGATCGTGGCGCTGCTCGGTGCCAACGGGGCCGGCAAGACGACCACCCTCAAGGCGATCTCGAATCTGCTGCGGGCCGAGCGCGGCGACGTCACCAAGGGCACGATCAGCTTTGCGGGCGAGCGGGTGGACCGGCTTTCGCCGGACGACCTCGTCCGGCGGGGCTGCATCCAGGTTCTCGAGGGCCGGCACTGCTTCGGTCACCTGACCATCGAGGAGAACCTCCTGACCGGCGCCTATACGCGCCGCGACGGCAACGCCGCGATCAAGCGGGACCTGGAATCCGTCTACGAGACCTTCCCGCGGCTGCGGCAGCGCCGCTCCTCGATGGCCGGCTACACGTCGGGCGGGGAGCAGCAGATGTGCGCGATCGGCCGCGCCATGATGTCGAAGCCGAAGATGATCCTTCTCGACGAACCCTCGATGGGGCTCGCGCCTCAGATCGTGGAGGAGATCTTCGAGATCGTCCGGAACCTGAACGTCAAGCAGGGCGTGTCATTCCTGCTCGCCGAGCAGAACACCAACATGGCCCTGCGCTACGCGACCTACGGCTACATCCTGGAGACGGGCCGGGTCGTCATGGACGGCTCGGCGGAGAGCCTGCGCGAGAACGAGGACGTGAAGGAATTCTACCTCGGCGTCGCAGAAGGCGGTCAGCGCAGCTTCCGCAACGTGAAGAGCTACAAGCGCCGCAAGCGCTGGCTGGCCTAGAAGGCGCCGCCCGCGCGTTTGGCCGAGAGCTCCTGCAGCCGGGCCACGGCGCTGTCGATCTCGAAGCTGCCGGCGGTCAGCTCCTCCAGGCTGAACGGGCAGGCCTGCGGCAGCTCGGGCAGCAATGCGTCGCCGTGCTCGTCGAGCGCCGCGTCGGCCCGCTTCACGGCCGTATCCCACATCTCGTCGAGGTCCAGCAGCTGCCGCATGGAATTCTTCAAGTCTTTATCCAGAGCGCGCCGCTGAAGCACGACCTCGTCCCGCCAGTGGCGCACAGGCCGGGCGTCTGGAGCCGATGCGATCTTGAGGAGATGCCGGAGCATCAGCTCGAGAAAGCTCTCGACGGTGCGCAGCTCGGCCTTTCCCACGTCCTCGATCTCCTCGGCCACGTGCTCCAGGTCGAGTTCGTTCGGCAGGTCGCGGCGGGTCTCGGCGAGGCGGCGCAGGGCCGCCGCCTGCTCCTGCGACCAGGCATAGATGTCGTCGTCGTAGGACGTTCGGCGG
This sequence comes from Enterovirga sp. CN4-39, assembly GCF_049446235.1. NCBI lineage: Bacteria > Pseudomonadati > Pseudomonadota > Alphaproteobacteria > Hyphomicrobiales > Methylobacteriaceae > Enterovirga > Enterovirga sp. CN4-39. The sequence goes on from NZ_JBMSEF010000010.1 coordinate 191,438, forward strand.
TCCATGGCGTCAGTCTAGCAGAAGACGCTCGGCCCCGCGCTAGTCGTCCCGGATGCGCCAGACGCGCGAGAGCTTGATCTCGGCATCCTCCAGCTCGCGCGTGACCTGGACGCGATATTGCGCGACCTGCTCCACCTTGTCCTTGGGCAGGTATGAGCGGCCGGGATCGCCGATGAGCACGCCGGCGCCGCGCTGCTCGAGCGAAGCGAGCCAGGGCCACATCCGCTCGGCGATGTCGCGCTCGTAGAAGATGTCACCCGTGAGGACCACGTCCCAGCCCTCGTCCGTGCCGACGAGGTCGGCGAGGCGTGGTGTCACCCGCACGCCATTCGCCTCGGCATTGATGGCGATCGCCTCGGCCGCGAAGGCGTCGATGTCGGCGGCCTCGACGGTGGCGGCACCGGCCTTGGCGGCTGCAATGGCGACGAGGCCCGACCCGGACGCGACGTCCAGCACCTTTCTGCCGCGTACGAAATCCGGGTGGTCGAGGATGTAGCGGGCCAGAGCCTGTCCGCCCGCCCAGGCGAAAGCCCAGAAGGGCGGCGGCAGGCCCATCTCGCCGAGTTCCTCCTCGGTCTTCTGCCACAGCTCCGTCGCTTCCTCCGCAACGTGGAGCCGGATCTCTGGCGCATGCGGAACCGGCAGCAGGCGCGTCTCGCTGCGGATGAAGGCGGCGCGGTCGACGATCCGGCTCACGGCCGCCCACCTGGCCCGAGCATCTCCGAATAGAGGGCCTTCGCGGCCTCCGTGATGTCCCGCTCCAGATAGCCATGCAGGATGCGGGCACGGGCAGCCGCCCCCATGGTGGGAAGCAGCACGGGATCGGCAGCCAGCTTGACGAAGGCCGCGGCCAGGGCAGGCGCATCCTCCGGAGGAACGAGAAAGCCTTCCGAGCCGTCGGTCACGAGTTCGCGGCAGCCCGGCACGTCCGTGGCCACGAGGGGGCGCCCGCAGGCGGCCGCCTTGACGAGGTGATAGGGCGTCCCCTCCCCGCCGCGGGACGGCAGGCACGCGACATGATGGTTCGTCCAGATGTCCGCGGCGGGGGGCGGCGCGGCCTCATGCCAGTGGATCCCGTCGCGTTGGGCCCATCCGCGCAGGGTCTCGGGAGCGAAAGGCTGCGACCGCCGCCCTTCAGGCGCGTCGAACAGCGACAGCTCGATCTCGGGCCGCTGAAGTCGCGCGATGCGCACGGCCTCCACGGCGATGTCGATGCCCTTGCCCCAGCTCATCGGAGCCACGATCGCGATCTTCACTGGAGGGGCTGCCGGCATCGGAAGCGGCCGGACGCGATCGGTGTCGACCCCGAAGCCGTTCAGGACGATCGAGGCCGGCCCCTGGCCGAAGAGCTCGGCATCCGCCGCCGTTTCGAAAACCAGCCGCGTCCGGCCGCTTCCCAGCGGACCTTTCAGCAGGCTGCCGACGGCGCGACGGCCGAGCCACCCCAGGTGATCGTCCGGCAGCGCCAGCCGCCCGAGCGGCCCGAGGGAATAGGCCCGCCGCTCGATCCCGGCCATGACGCAGGCGGCCCCGCCGATCAGGGTCGGCCCGAGCCCGATGCAATGGACGATATCCGGCCGCGCCGCCTTGAGCCTGGCCGCGACCTGGCCCGCCGCGTAGCCAGCCGTCATCGGATTGATGCTGGCCAGGTTCGCCTTGACGGACAGCACGCCTGCGCCGGATCGCTCGATCATCTCGGCCCTGCCGGTCACGGCCGTGACGACATCCGCCTCGAGGCGCAGTTCCTGCGCCGCCCTGAGCAGGGGCAGCCCCCGCGCGGTGAATTGTCGATCCTCTGCGATGACGAAGGCGATGCGGGCGGACATCCGGTCACCCTCGCATGGCGGGGCAATGGTCCGCGTTAACAGCTGTCAAATGTCTTCCACCGGCCCGACAGGGCGCGTCCAGCGCCTCGCCGGCCACCGGAGGGTTATGCCCGAGACGTCGATCTGCGTGATCGCCTCGTCGATGCCGCGGTGAGCATAGAGGGTCCGCCGGTAGCGGTCGGCATATCGGGTACGGGCGAGTTGCAGCACCTTCATGCCCTCCTCCCAGGAGGCGAGCTCGATCACGTGGGGCGGCTCGAGCCCGGCCCGCAGGAACGCGTGACGAAGCTGCAGGACGGATTCGAACAGATCGTCCTCGGGGCCCCGGAAGTCCGGCGGGAGAGAGGTCCCGCTCATCTGCGCAGCTCCCGATCGAGGGGCACCGCTCGCGAGCCCGGTGTTACCTCAGGAAGGGGTTGCCGACCCGCTCCTCGCCGATCGTGGAGCCTGGTCCGTGGCCGGGCAGGAAGGTCACGTCATCGCCGAGTGGGATGATCTTCTCCCGTATCGAGCGCAGCAGGGTCTCGTGGCTGCCGCCCGGCAGGTCGGTCCGTCCCACCGAGCCCTGGAACAGCACGTCGCCCATGAAGGCGAAGCGCAGCGTCGGCGAGAAGAAGACGACGCTGCCCGGCGAATGTCCCGGGCAGTGGAGCACCTCGAAGGTGACGCCCGCGATGGTCACCGTGTCGCCGTCCTGCAGATAGCGATCCGGCGTCACGTTGCGGACATCGTCCAGGCCATATTGCCGGCCCTGCTGCTCGAGCCGGGCGAGAAGGGGAGCATCGGCCTCGTGCGGGCCGATGATCTCGACGCCGAGTTCATCCTTGAGGTCGGCCGCGCCCCCGGCATGGTCGATATGGCCGTGGGTGAGGAGGATCGCCTCCACCGTGATACCCGCACGTTCGATCGCCTGGCGGATGACGGCGATGTCGCCGCCCGGGTCGATCACGACCCCGCGGCGTGTCTCCTGCGACCAGGCGAGAGAGCAATTCTGCTGGAAGGGCGTGACGGGTACGACCTGGACGGCGAAATCGGGCATGGCTGTCTCGTGAACCGGCGCCCCGACCGGGACCGCCGCAGGCGGGCAGCCTAGCCGAAGCGCCTCCAGCCGTAACCCCGGAGAGACGCCGCGGTTCAGCGCGCCATGACGATCCGAGGCATGGTGATCTCGCCCGAGCGCGCGGAGCGGGTCCGCGCGGCCAGGATGGATACGGTGATCAGGCCGCCGATCATCCCGATATGCTCGGCCGCAGTGTGGAAGGCGTGCAGGGCCGCCGCGCCCTCCATGGTCCAGAACCGGTGCACGACTGGGATGGTCAGGGCCGTGAAGATGCCGAGCGCCCCGGCGCCGAGCCAGACATAGCGCCCCGAGATGATGAGAGCCGACCCCACGAGCTGGGTGGTGAAGACGGCGATGTTGAAGAACAAGGCGGGCTCGAGCCCGAACTGGCGCATCTCCGCGACGCCGCCGGAGAAGTTGATCAGCTTGTCGAGCCCGCTTCCCCAGAACGGAAAGGTGAGGATGACGCGGGCAAGCACGGCGACGGCCCGGTTGGTGAGCAGCGTCTCGATCAGCGTCGGCATGGGCATCTCCTGGGACCGGAGCCGAAGCCCCGCTCGCGCCGAGCTACGCCCGAAGGATTTCCTCCGTGTTGCGCCGGAACTCCGGACCTGTTTCACGCGAAATGTCGGGTCCGATCAGCTCGTAGAGCTCCACTTCCTCGGTGGCGCCGGCCGGCGCCACACGGTCCAGGAGGCGGAAGCGGAACCGGTCTCCGACGGCATGCCTGACGGCGCCGCTGACCAGTATGGTGGTCCCGTAGCGCTTGTTCATGCCCTCGATCCGCGAAGCGAGGTTCACGGTGTGGCCGAGCGCCGTGTAGTTCATCCGGTCGACCGAGCCGATATTCCCGACGACCGCCTCTCCGGTATGGATTCCGAAGCGCGTCCGGAACGGCGGCGCGCCCTCGGCCAGCAGCTCCGCATTCAGCGCCGCGACCCGCTGAGCCGCCCGAAGGGCGCCGAAGCAAGCCATCGCGACATGATCCTCCTGCGCCTCGGGCGCATTCCAGAAGGCCATGATCGAGTCGCCGATATACTTGTCGATCGTTGCTCCCGAGCGGAGCAGCTCTTCGCCGACTGCGCTGAAATAGGCGGACATCCGCGCCGTCAGTTCCTCGGGATCGACGGTCTCCGCGATACCCGTGAACCCCTCGATATCCGAGAAGAGCACCGTGACGGGCTGGCGCGTCCCGCCGAGCCGGGGCGAGAACGTCCGGTCGACGAGCCCGCGCACGAGCGCGAAGGGAACGTAGCGGACGAAGTTCCGCAGGGCGAGCTCGAGCGTGCCGAGGGCCGACCACAGCTCCCGAACCTCCCGGATGCGGGATTCCTCCGCTGGACTGTCCTCGAAGTGCAGGGCCGTCACGCGCCCGAGCTCATCCGTCGCGCGCCGAAGCGGCTGAGTCAGGTTGCGGGCGGCGACCAGGATCACGAGGACGGCGCAGAGGACGCCGACGACGCTCGTCGCCAGCAGCCCGGTCCGGATGCGCGAGGCATCCTGGAGCATCGTCTCGTACGGGATCGCCGCGCCGATCACGTATCCGTCCAGCAGGTCTCCACCGGTCTCGAACCGCGTGAAATAGCGGGTTCCGTCCACGCTGAGCTCGGTGTCCCTCGGGGTTCCGGCGAGCGCCGCGCGACGCATGGCCTCCAGAAGCGCCGCGTTGCGCGGGCCCGAGGCATCCGGCGCGGTGCGCAGGCGCCCGCCCTCGGGATGCGCGACCAGCATGCCGTCATCCGCGAAGATCACGGGCTCGAGCGACGGGGGCGCCCGGCGCCGCGCCAGGAGATCGTCGAGATCCGACAGCGTGATGTCGAGGCCCAGCACCGCCCCGGGGATCCGGTCGGACCGCTGCGCGAGCGTGATGCCGGTCTCGGCAACGTTGGCGAAGCGGTAGGGCTTGGTGACCGCCATGCCCTCCTGCGCGAGCGCGAGCGTGAACCACGGCCGCTTGCGCGGGTCGAAATCCGTCGGCTTCGGTTCGGTCGAGGCGAGGAGACCGCCGTCCGGGCCGAGAAGGCGCCAGAACTCGCTCGGACTCTCCGAGTGTGGCTCGATCACCATCGTGGCATAGGCGGCCGGCGCCGATGCGAGCTTCTTCACCTCCGGCGGAAGGTCGCCCGAGAGCCGTTGGACCTCGATGGTGCGGCCATCCGGGAAGGCGATGAACAATCCCGAGATGGCGGGAACACGCTTTTCGGCCGTCTGCAGCAGTCGCAGCAGAAGCGGCTCCGCATCGTCGAGGCCGGCAGGCCCGACAGTCAGGCTCGCGGTACCCAGCAAGGCGGCGGCAGCCCGCGAAGCGCCGGCCACCTCGGCGCGAATTGCGAGGGCGAGCGTATCGAAATCTTCGCGGGCCTCGCGCTCGGCGACCCGCGTCAGCTGCAGATGATTGACCCCGATGATCGCCACGGAGGTGGCGACCAGTATCGCGGCGAAGATGAGGGCGGCCGCCGCCCCGAGCGGCAAGGCGAACCGGGCACGACGCCCGTCAGACAAGGAGGCCATTCCGCCTTCTTAGCGGATGAAACCCAGGATGGCTCAAGTCGGCCCGAACGCGGCCTGGAAAAAAAGAAAGCCCCCTTTCGGGGGCTCTCGTGGAGGCTCAGCGGCAGACGCGGCGCGGGCCCCAGGGCGTCCGCTCGACCCAGCAACGGCGCGGACCCCAGGCGCGGGGCGGGCCATAGCCCCGCGGGGGGCCGTAGGCGCGGGGAGGACCATAGGCGCGCATCGGTCGGCAGAAGCCGCGGCGATCGCGCGCAAAGCCCGGGCCGCAGCCCTGGGCGGCGTGCTCGATCAGCCCCGCACCGGCGAGACCCGAGACCGGAGCTGCAGGCGCGGCACTCGCCGCCGATGCCAACCCCATTCCCCCGGCAACCAGAACGGCCGCACCGAACATCTTGAATTTCAAGCTCATTCGATTCTCCCTCGAACCCCCCGACAACGGCCCACGCGACCTTCGGGTCCCGCCCATTTCGACTTCGCCGGCGTTACCCGGCGATGAGCGGAACGTGACCTTTTGGTGAGGGTGATGAAGCTCCGATGAACGGCGTAGTTTGTCTTCAGGCCGGCGAGGCGAGCGGCTTGTCCTTCTCGACCGTGTAGACGATGGCCAGCCTGGTGGCTTTCGCCCCGTTCTTGACGCTGTGCGGCGTTCCAGCCGGGATCTGCACGCCGGTGCCGGGCGCGAGCGGAACCGTGCCCTTGCCGTCGACCAGGAGGTCGGCCTCGCCTTCCAGCACGTAGGCCGATTCAATGCCGGGATGGGTGTGCCGTGCGACCGTGGCACCGGGGGCGATTTCGGCGACCACCTGCACGGTGACGTATTTTCCGTCCGGCAGCTCGGTCGTGCCGAGGATCTTGCGCGTGACGCCGGACGTCTGCGCCGGCTGGCCCTGCGCCTGGACGGCCGTCGCCGCGAACCCAGGCGTGATCGCGCACAGGGCGCAGTTTACAAACAATCTACGCGACAACATCGGCTTCCTCCCTGGTTCTCTACTTCAGGATAACCTGCCGCAACGCCGCCGCAACAGATCAGGCGACGGCCTTGCGCAAGGCAGCCCGCGCCAGGAGCCGGGTGGAATCGAGCACCGGCAGCGGCGCGTTGTCGTCGTTGATGATGAGGGGGATCTCGGTGCAGCCCAGGATCACGCCCTCGCAGCCCTCGCCCTTCATCCGGCCGATGATGCGCTGGAAGGCGGCGACCGCCTCCGGCCGGAAGACGCCATAGACCAGCTCGTCCATGATGATCCGGTTGATCTCCTCGCGCTCATCCGGCTGGGGCCGGATGCAGGCGAGCCCGCGCTCGCCAAGTTTCTCGGGGTAGAGCTCGCTTTCGACGAGCCATTTCGTCCCCGTGAGGGCAACCCGGCCGTATCCGCGCCGCACCGCCTCGTCGGCCACCACTTCGGCGATGTGCAGCCAGGGCAGCGGGGATCGCGGCGCCACGAAACCCATCGCCTGGTGGATGGTGTTGTCGGGGCAGATCAGGAAATCCGCGCCGATCCGGGCCAGCTTCTCGGCCGAGGCGAGCATGAGGGCTCCGACCGTCTCCCACTCGCCGTGATAGATCGGCTCCATGTACTCGGCCAGCGAGAACGTATGCATGGAGACTTCCGGATGCGCATGCGGCCCGAGAAGCGCCGCGCCTTCGGTGCAGATGGTGCGATAGCAGAGCGCCGCGCCTTCGGCGGAGCAGCCGACGATGCCGATATGCTGGGGCATGGGTGGTTTTCCGGTCCTCGATGATGGCTTGGGGGAATTATCGCGGCCGGACCGAGTCTGTGCCAAGGTGCCGGGCTCGCCATGACCATCCACCCGCTCCCATGTAGCCTCCGCTCATGAGCGCCGCCGCGGAATCCCCCTCCCTGTGGCGCTCCGCCCGGCGCCGGCTGACCGTGCGGAATGTCCGGCTCGCGAGCGGGCTCGTCCTCCTCGCCTATGTGACGAGCCACTTCCTCAACCACGCGCTCGGGAACGTCTCGCTCGCCGCGATGGAAGCGGCGCTCGCCTGGGTCGCATGGTTCTGGGGCCTGCCGGGCATCGGGACGCTGCTCTACGGCGCGCTCACGATCCATGCCGGGCTTGCGCTCTGGTCCATCTATTCCCGCCCGCGCCACAGCTGGACGACCCTGGAGGTGCTGCAGCTCGGGATCGGCCTCTCGCTTCCCTTCCTGCTCGCCGGCCACGTCGTCGCGTCCCGGCTCGGCTACGAGCTCTTCGGCGAAGGCCGCACCTATTCGCAGCTCCTCCACCTCTTCTTCGAGCTCTCGCCCGCGACGGGCCTGCGCCAGATGACGAGCCTGGTGCTGGCCTGGATCCATGCCTCGATCGGGCTCTACTTCTGGCTCCGCTTGAAGCCGCGCTTCCCGGCCATCGCGCCCGCCCTGCTCTGCGTGGCGATCCTCGTTCCGCTCCTGGCGCTGCTCGGCATCATCCAGGGCGGCCGCGAGGTGGCCTCGCTCGCGGCCGACGAGGGCTGGCGCGTCGCAAACGGGTACCCGACGGGCCCGCTGTCGGCCGAGGCCGCGGCCCGCATCGCGGTGCTCGAGCGATGGCAGGATACGGTCACCTATGGCTTCCTGCTGGCACTCGCGGGCGCCGTCGCGGCCCGGGGGCTCCGGCATCTCGCCCAGCGCCGGCGCGGGCTCGTTCGGGTCACCTATGCGGACGGCCGCAGCCTGGAGGTGCCGCGGGGCACGACGGTCCTGGAGGCGAGCCGCATCGGGCGGATCCCGCACGCCAGCGTCTGCGGCGGTCGGGGCCGGTGCTCGACCTGCCGCGTGCGGGTCTTCGGCCCGGGCTCGAACGAGCTGCCCTCGCCGAGCGCGGCCGAGCGGGCCGTGCTCGAGCGGATCGAGGCGGGGCCGCAGGTCAGGCTGGCCTGCCAGCTCCGGCCGAAGGGAGACGTCCAGGTGGCGCCCCTCATCGCGCCCTGGGCCGGGCCGCTCGAGGCGCGCCGGATCGCGAGCGCCTTCGGGGAGGAGCGCTTCGTCGTCGCCATGTTCGTCGACATGCGCGGCTCGACGCGCTTCGCCGAGACGCACCTGCCTTACGACACGGTGTTCCTGATCAACCGCTTTCTCGACGCCGTGTCCCGGGCCGTCCTCGTCGCGGGCGGCGTGCCGAACCAGTTCCTGGGCGACGGGCTCCTCGCCCTGTTCGGGCTGGCGAGCGACGCGCAGAGCGCCGCACGGGAGGCGCTGGCGGCCGCCGCAGGGGTCGGCCAGGAGATCGCGACCCTCAACGGCCTGATGGCCCAGGATGTCGGCGAGCCGATCCGCTTCGGGATCGGCATCCATTGCGGCACCGTCATCCTGGGAGAGATCGGCGGGCGGGCGAGCGGCCGGCCCGTCTTCACGGCCATCGGGGATGCCGTGAACGTCGCGGCGCGGCTCCAGAGCGCGACCAAGCGGCTGGAGGTCGAGGCCGCGATCTCGGACGCCGTCTACAGGACGGCCGGCTACAGGTCCGACGCGCCCCTGCAGGAACTGCAGCTCGACGGCCGCGAGGGCACGATCGCGGTCCGCGCCGTCGAGCGCGCCGCGGACGCGCTCGAACAGGCGGAGACGGTGCCGAGTTAGGCGGGCTGCGCCCCGAGCGTCGCCCCGACCTCGCGGCCGCCCGGAACGGCCGCGAGCAGCGCCTTGGTATAGGCGTGCTGGGGGTTCTCGAAGAGCTTCGCCGTCGGCTGCAACTCGACGATCTTGCCCTTCTGCATCACGGCGATCCGGTCGCACATCTGCGCGGCGACACGCAGGTCGTGGGTGACGAACAGGATAGCGAGGCCGAGCCGCTTCTGCAGGTCCTGCATCAGGGCGAGGATCTGCGCCTGGACCGAGACGTCGAGCGCCGAGACCGGCTCGTCCGCCACCAGCACCTCCGGCTCGAGCGCGAGCGCGCGCGCGATGCCGATGCGCTGGCGCTGGCCGCCGGAGAATTCGTGCGGGTACCGGTCGGCGGCATTCGCGTTGAGGCCCACGAGGTCGAGCAGCTTGCGGGCCTTCTCCAGGGCTTCCTTCTTCGGCACGCCCTGCGCGATCGGTCCCTCGGCGATGATGCGCCCGACCGTGCGGCGCGGATTGAGCGACGCGAAGGGGTCCTGGAACACCATCTGGATGCGCTTGCGCATCGGGCGGAACTGCGACTGGCTGAGCTCGCGGATGGAGAGGTCGCCGATCCGGATGGAGCCCTCGTCCGGCTCGATGAGCCGCATCACGCAGCGCCCGACGGTCGACTTGCCCGAGCCGGATTCCCCGACGAGGCCGAGCGTCTCGCCGCGCTGGATTTCGAACGTGACGTGGTCCGCGGCCTTCACCTCGCGGCCGCGCCGGAACAGGCCGCGACCCTTGTAGGTCTTGGTCAGGTCCTTGACCTGGAAGGCCTTCGGGGCGGCGGAAAGGTCCTTGGGCGGGGGCGGGACAAGGGACGGGACTGCCGCGAGCAGGCGCTTGGTGTAGTCGTGCTGCGGCATGTGCAGCACGGCCGCCGCCGGGCCCTCCTCGACCATGATGCCATGCTGGAGCACGGCGACGCGGTCCGCGATCTCGGCCACCACGCCGAAATCGTGCGTGATGAACATCACGGCGGTGCCGTGCTTCTTCCGCAGCGCGTCGATGAGCTTCAGGATCTGCGCCTGGGTGGTCACGTCGAGCGCCGTCGTCGGCTCGTCCGCGATGATGAGCTTCGGCTCCATGGCGAGCGCCATGGCGATCATGACGCGCTGGCGCTGCCCGCCCGAGAGCTCGTGCGGATAGGCCTTCGCGATGGCCACCGGGTCGGGCAGCCCGACTTCCGTGATGAGCTCGATCGTGCGGTCGTAGCGCCGCTTGCGGTCGAGCGCGCCATGCGCCTCGAAGGTCTCCATGATCTGGTCGGCGACCCGCATGACGGGGTTCAGCGAGGTCATCGGCTCCTGGAAGATCATGCCGATCTCACGGCCGCGGATGTCCTGCATCTGGCGCTCGGAGAGGCCCAGGAGGTCGCGGCCGGCGAGCCGGATGGAGCCGCCCGCCGGCTTCACGGCCCGTGGCAGGAGGCCCATCGTGGCGAGAGCGGTCAGGGATTTGCCGGACCCCGACTCGCCCACGACGCAAAGCGTCTCGCCGGGAGCGATGGAGAGCGACAGGTTCTGGATGGCGTATGGCCTGTCGGCCATCGCAGGCAGCGCGAGGGATAGGTTCTCGATCTGGAGTACGGACATGAGCGCCTATTCACCGCTTACGACGGCAAAAGCCAGGACAAACGGTGCGAATGACGGGATCCGGCTTCCGCCGGCACGGGAAGGTGGCATCTGGACCGGAATTCTACCGACCTTCGCGGGCGAGTCGAGGATTGAGCGCATCGGACAGCCCTTCGCCGACGAGGTTGAGGGCGAGCACCGCCAGGAAGATCGCGAGCCCTGGGAAGAAGGAGATCCACCAGGCGTCGATGAGGCGCGTGCGCCCCGCCCCGACCATGTAGCCCCAGGTCATGAGGTTCGGATCGCCGAGTCCCAGGAAGGAGAGCGATGATTCGAGCAGGATCGCGGAGGCGATCATCAGCGACGCCATCACGATGATGGGCGCGATCGTGTTCGGCAGCACCTGGCCGAAGATGATGCGGGGCGTGCGCTGTCCGACCGTGATCGCGGCGTGGACATAATCGCGCGAGCGCAGCGACAGCACCTCGCCGCGCACGAGCCGCGTCACCGGAGGCCAGGAGACGATCGCGATCGCGAGCACGATCGAGTAGATCGACGGCTGCAGGATCGCCACGATGATGATCGCGAGCGCGAAGCTCGGCACGGTCTGGAACAGCTCCGTGAACCGCATGGCGAGGTCGTCGACGACGCCGCCGAAATAGCCCGCGACCGCGCCGAGCGGCACGCCGATCAGCAGGGCCACCAGCGTCGAGACCAGGCCGATCAGCAGCGACACGCGCGCGCCGTGCATCAGGCCCGAGGCGACGTCGCGCCCGAGCGCATCCGTCCCGAGCGGAAAGCGGTCGAGCGCAAAGGGCGCCATGAAGGGCCGTGACACCATGCGCCAGGGCGAGGTCGGATACAGGGTCGGGGCGGCGATCGCGGCCGCGATGATCAGGGCCAGGACGAGCAGCCCAATCAGCGCGCCGCGGTTGCGGGCAAAGCGGCCGAGGAAGGTCATCAGCCACCCACCTGGATGCGGGGATCGACGACCCGGTAGACCATGTCGGTGATGAGATTGAACAGGACGACCATCGCGGAGGAGACGAAGAAGACCCCGAGCAGCACCTGGTAGTCGCGCTGGGCCAAGGCTTCGAACATGAGCCGGCCGATGCCCGGCCAGGCGAACACCGTTTCCGTCAGGATGGCGCCTCCGACGATCTGCCCGGCCTGCAGGCCCGCCAGGGTGACGACCGGCAGGATCGCGTTCCGGGCGATGTGCCGCCGGGTGACCAAGCCGGGCGCGACACCCTTCGCCCGCGCGGTGCGGACATAGTCCGCCCCGGCCGTCTCGAGCATCGAGGCGCGCATCATGCGGGCATAGAGCGCCGTGAAGAAGAGGCCCAGGGTGAGCGCCGGCAGGATGAGGTGGTGCAGGATGTCCAGCACGCGCGCCAGGCCCGTATAGCCGGCCCCGATCGTTTCGTACCCGACATTGGGCACGAGCCCGAGCTTCAGGGAGAACACGATCTGGCTCATCAGGGCGACCCAGAAGAGCGGCGTCGCGTAGAAGAGGAGCGCCGTCGTGGTGATCGCCGTGTCCGACCAAGTCCCCGCCCGTCGCGCGGCGAGAGCCCCGAGCGCCGTCCCGAAGAGGAGCGAGATCACGAAGGCGGAGCCGGTCAGCAGCAGGGTCGCCGGCAAGCGCTCGCCGATCAGCGAGGCGACGGAGCGGCCCTGGCGGTAGCTGAAGCCGAGATCGAAGGTCACGATGCCCTTCAGGTAGAGCCCGAGCTGCTCGATCATGGGCCGGTCGAGCCCAAAGCGCTCGCGCAGCTGCTGCACGAACACCTCGTCCGCCGCCCCGGCCTCCCCGGCCATCACGGTGGCGGGATCGCCGGGCGCCGCCCGGATCAGGGCGAAGTTCAGGACCGCGATCGCCAGGAGGACGACCACGCCCTTCACGACCCGCGAGGCAAGGAAGCGGAACACTACGGTGTCCTGGCCGGGCTTGTCCCGGCCACCCCGATTGGCAGCGCGTCAGGCGCGCCGTTCAGCTCTTCGTACAAATCGCGCCAGGTAGGGTTCATTTCGAGGATCAGGTTGCACTTCCATACGCGGGGCCAGTGTTTGATGTTCCGCTCGCGCTGAATGGCTGCGCGGACGTCCTCATAGGCTTCGTAGTAGACCAGCCGATCGATCCGATACCGGCGGGTGTGCAGGCCGCCCCGAGCCTGCTTGTGCTCCCACACGCGCCGCGGAAGATTGTTCGTCACGCCAACATACAGGGCCCCGCCAGGCCGGCTTGCCAGGATGTAGAGCCAGTACAAGGGACGCGCCGAACCTTACGGGTCGGGGTGGCCGGGACAAGCCCGGCCAGGACAGCGGCGAGCCCCGGAATGACGGGCACCGCCTGGCGTCATTCCTTCCAGACGTTCTTCGCCGCGTCGTCGATGCCGACCGCCGTCGTGACGAGGTCCTTCACGTTGCAGCGATAGACGGTCGGGAAGTCGAGCTCGAGCAGCCACAGGACGGGCAGTTCCTCGGCCAGGATCTGCTGCACCTTCGTGTAGATCGCCTGGCGCTGCTCGGACGGGGCGATCGCGGCCTCGGCGAAGAGCTTGTCGACCTCCGGATTGGAGTAGCTGCCGACATTCCCGAAGGGATTGCCCTTGACGATGTTGCTCGAGACGTAGGAGCGCGCGACGCCGGTTGCCGGATCGCCGAGCTGGTAGAGGAAGTTGAAGGTCATGTCGAAGTCGAAGTTCGACGTGCGCTGCGTCCAGCCGGGCACGTCGGTCGACACGATGTCCATGTTGATGCCGACATCGGCGAAGTTCTGCTTGATCGCCTCCGCCCAGCGTTGCCACGTCTCGCCATAAGGCAGGCCGAGGAACTGCAGCTTCTCGCCCTTGTAGCCCGATTCCTTGACGAGCTTCTTGGCCGTCTCGGGATCGTACTTGTAGGTCTTCACGCCATCGGCCGAGTAGAACTTCGTCTTGGACGAGATCGGCCCGGTCGGGATCTTGCCGTAGCCCGACCAGATCACCTCCCGGCCGAAGTCGCGGTCGATCGCGTGCATCATGGCCTGGCGGAAGGTCTTGTTGCCGAGAATGCCGCGGGTCGTGTTCGGGGTGATCCAGGCATGGGGGGCGAACATCTCCCATCCCTTCGTGGTCACGCACGAGTTCGGGAGCTTCGCGAGCCGGGCGACGTCGAAGATCTCGACCGCGCCGCCGGTGAGCACGTCCACCTTGCCGGTCTCGTACGCGACGGCCCGCGCCGCCGCGTCCGGGATGAACTGGAAGTACATCTCGTCGAGATAGGGCTTGCCCTTGTCCCAGTATTCCTCGTTGCGGACGAGCTTGACGAAAGAGCCCTTGCGCCACTCGCCGAACTTCATCGGCCCCGTGCCGATCGGCGTGTTGTTGGCGGGGTTCGCCCGATAATCCGTCCCCTCGTAGATGTGCTTCGGGATCATGGGCGCGGAGGCGACCTCCTGCGACAGCATGAAGGGCCCGAAGGGCTGCTTGAGCGAGACGCGGACCGTGAGGTCGTCGACCTTCTCGATCGCCTTCACCTGCACGTTGACGATCGGGCGCCAGCGCGGGTGAACCTCGCGCAGGAACTTGTCGAGCGTGAAGACGACGTCGTCGGCCGTGAAGGGCTTGCCGTCATGCCACTTGACGCCCTCCTGCAGCTTGAACGTGTAGGCGGTCTGGTCGGGCGAGATCTCCCAGCTCTTCGCGAGCGAAGGCATGGGATTGAGCTTCTCGTCGTAGCGCAGCAGCGACTCGTAGATGTTTCCCGCGATCATGTTGGTCGGGCCATTCTGGTTGAGGCCCTGCATCAGCATGGGGGGTTCGGGCGTGACGACGACCTGCAATGCGCCGCCCTTCTTGGGCGTGCCCGATGATGTGGGCTGCTGAGCGCCTGACGACCCCGAGAAGGCCAGGAGGGCCGCAACGGAAACGACACCGAGAATACTACGCTTCACGTCTGATCATCCCCCCGGTCACGGCCACGACATCCGCATTGCAAGGATTAGACCGGGGCGACGGGCGTGCGTCAATCAGAGCCGCGTTTTCGCTAGGAAAGGGCTTCCAGCGCGGGGCTGCACATCTCGCGAAAACCACCGCCTTCACGGAGAAGGAAGTGAGCCGCGATGCCGTGTCTCGCGGCGACTTGCATGGCTTTGTCCGGCCCGAGGACCGTCAGGGCGGTCGCCCAGGCATCCGCCTCCATGCAGCTTTCGTGGAGCACGCTCACCGACGCGAGGGCCGAGTTCGTCGGCGCACCGGTCGCAGGGTCGATCGTGTGGGACATGAGCCTGCCGCCGACCTCCCGGACGCGGCGGTAATCGCCCGAGGTGGCGACGGAGAGACCGTGGAGGGCGACGAGCGTTTCCGGCAGCCCGACGGTCCCGGGCGGCTGCTCCAGGGCGACCCACCAGGGGGACAGGTCGGGCTTCACGCCCTCCCCGCGCAGCTCCCCGCCGATCTCGACCAGGACGCTCGAGAGACCGAGGCCGCGGAGCGCGGCCGCGACCTGGTCCACGGCAAAGCCTTTCGCGATTCCCGAGAGGTCGAGGCTCAGCCCGCCCGGCTGGAAAAGGCTCCGGCTCTCGAGGCGCAGCCCGCGCCAGAAGCAGGCGCGGCGATGACCGTCGAGGGCGGCCGGCTCGGGAAATCCGGCGATCGGCCCTGACGGTCCGAAACCCCAGCTCTCGACCAGGGCGCCGAGCGTCGGGTCGAAGGCGCCCTCGCTCAGCTCGGCGATGCGGAGGGCGCACCGGAGGACCGCCAGGAACCCGTCCGGCAGCGCGTGCCAGGTCCCGGGAGGAGCTCGGTTGTAGCGGACGAGGTCGGAGGCCGGGTTCCAGCCGCTCATCTCCGCGATGACCCCGTCCAGCGCCTGCCGGATCGCCGCCTCGATGGCCGCGTCGGTCACGTCGGGGCGGCCGGCGAGCTTCACCGACCAGCCGGTCCCCATCGTGTCGCCCGCGAAGGTCCGGACGGGACCGGCCGGGCGCAGGAAGGGACCGGAGACGGCGGGAACGAGGACGCGCCGCGAAGGACGGCGCGCCGGTTCCGTGGCCATTATTGCGGCATGACTTCCAGCGTGGCCGTGTAGCTGGCGCGCCGGCGGGCGTTCTTGATGGTCGCCTTGTCGTCCTGGACGGAGGCCGAGATCCAGTACATGCCGGCGTCCGGCCACTTGACCGTGAACTTGCCGTCCTTGTCGGTTTTTACCTTGAAGTCGCCGAGCTTGGAGCGGTAGCGGTTGCCGCCCGGCACCACCTCGATCTCCACATCCGCGGCCGGCTGCCCGTCCAGCACGAGGGCGAACTTCGCCTCCTCGCCGGCCGCGAGGTTGTTGGGATGCGTCTCGGCGACGAGTTCGAGCCCCTTGCCGGTCGTCTTCAGCACGGTCTCGGTCGGCTTGCCGGCGGTCACGAAGATCTCGAGCCGCCCCATGTTCTGGGACAGGCGGACATCCGTCGCCCCCTCCGGGATCTCCGGCACCTTGCCGCCCATGGCGCGGAAGCGCTTCTGCTCGCCGTTCAGCTTGTAGCTGCCGAAGACGCCCTCGTTGGTGACGGCCATCTTGTACGTGCCGGGCTTCGAGAGCTGGACGTCGAAGGTCGAGCGGTACTTGCCCGTCGACTGGTTCTCGGCCTTGGCGGGGGAGCCGTCAGGGGCGAAGACCGCCAGGTTGTCGAGCCGCAGGGGCACGTGCTCGAAATAGAAGAGGTCGTTGGAGACCGCCGCGTCGACCGTGACCCACTGGTCGTCGCCGGACAGGATCGTCGCCGAGGGAAGCAGCCATTGCCGATGGGCGAGCGCCGGCGTGGCGAGGGCGGTCGCGGCCGCGAGGCCCAGGATGGCGAGCTTGATGCGGTTGCGCATGGGGATCTCCTCGATCAGGGCTTCAGTTCGACCGCGACGGCCGCGAGTTCGGTCTCGCCCTTGCCGTCGGCCTTGGCCGGGCCGGAGGGCGGCCACTGGAAGGGGACACGCAGGATCTCGCGCCCGCCGACCTCGCGGGCAGCCTCGATCACGAGCGTGTATTCGCCAGCCTGCAGGCCGGCGAGCGGGGCCTTGTCGCCCGCAAAGGCGAGCTGGTGCTTGCCCGGCGGGCGCGTCGCGCCGCTCAGGCCGTCGACCGGCATCTCGAGCTCGCGGCCGGACTTGCGCCACCAGGTGCGCATGTCCTTGAGCCACTTCGTGCCCTCGCCGTTCTTCATGTCGACGTCGTACCAGACGGCGAGATTGGTCACCTTCTGGCCCGCGCCCTCGAGCCAGACGGCCACATAGGGCCGGTGGTACTCGGATACGTTCAGGCGCGGGATCTCGACCGAGACCAGGAGCTCCGCCGCGGCGAGCGGCGTGGCGGCAAGGCCGCCCGCGGCGGCATAGACGAGAAGGCGCATCGGTCAGCGTCTCAGTGAATGAAGAAGAGCAGAAGCAGGACCGGCCCCAGCAGCCCGAAGCCCACGAGGGGCCAGGTGCTCGGCCGGTTGTGCGAATGGAGCTGCAGCAGGACGAGCCCGGTGAGCGTGAAGACGAGGCAGGCCACCGCGAAGAAATCGATGAACCACTTCCAGACGGTGCCGGTATTCCGGCCCTTGTGCAGGTCGTTCAGGTAGGAGATCCAGCCGCGGTCCGTCCGCTCGTAGACGACCTCGCCCGTGTCGCGCGCCACCGTCAGCCAGGCATCCCCGCCCGCCCGGGGCAGCGACACATAGGCCTCGCCCGCCGACCATTCCGCCTCGCGGCTCCGGAGGTCGAGCCCGAGCTCGGCTCCGAGCCAGGCCGCGACCTCGGCCGGGAGCGGCGCCCTGCCCTTCTGCGGCGCAGGCGCGAGCGCGCCCGCCAGCGCCGGAGCCAGCTGCGCCTCGCGCGTGAAGACCTTCGGCTTCCCCTCGATCTCCGCGGCGTGGTTCAGCGTGATGCCCGTCACCGTGAAGAGCAGGAGCCCGACGAGGCAGATCGCCGACGAGACCCAGTGCCAGAGGTGGAGCTGCTTCAGCCAGTACGACCGGCGCTTCTTCTTGCTTGCGGTCGTCACGCCGGCTCACAGCTCGGCCCAGCGGCGCAGCAGGTTGTGGTAGGAATTGGTGAGCGCCACGACGGCACGGCTGTCATCCGGCAGGCTCTTGCGCGTCTCGATGATGGCGAGGTCGAGGTCGTAGAGGAGGGTGCGCTTGCCGTCATCCTTCACCATCGACTGCGTCCAGAAGAAGGACGACCAGCGCGAGCCCCGCGTGATCGGCTCCACGCGGTGCAGCGAGGTCGTGGGATAAACGACCATGTCGCCTGCCGGCAGCTTCACGGAATGGCTGCCGTAGGAATCCTCGACGATCAGCTCGCCGCCGTCGTAATCGGCCGGGTCGGTCAGGAAGAGCGTCGTGGAGACGTCGGCCCGCATGCGCATCCCCGCGCCCGGGACCGCCCGGATGGCGCCGTCGACATGCGCCCCGAAGGACATTCCCTCGTCGTAGCGGTTGAACATCGGCGGCAGCACGCGGAGCGGCAGCGCGGCCGAGTTGAAGATCGGGTTGCGGCCGAGCGCCTTCAGGATGATGTCGCCGAGCTCACGCGCCTCGGGCGAGTTCTCCGGCACCTGGAGGTTGCGCTTGGCCCTGGCCGCGACCTCGCCGGCGGTCGCCTTTCCGTCGATCCAGGACGAGCTCTCGAGGATCGCGCGGCAATGCGCGACCTCCTCGGCTGTCAGTACGCCACGAACATGTACGAGCAAGAGACTTGATCCAGAAATGCGGCAGTCCGCCCGGGTGGGCGGACTGCCTGATTGGTCAGAAGCGGACGCCCAGGCTGCCCACGAAGGTGCGGCCGGAGGTCGGGGTCGCGCGCCCGTTGAAGGCCGCGCTGTAGTTCAGCTCGTCCGTCAGGTTGTAGCCGTTCAGGGCGATGCGGATGTTGTCGATCTCGTAGGAGATCAGGCTGTCGACGGAGAGCGTCGCCGGGATCCGGACGAGGTTGTCGCTCGCCACGAAGTAGTCGGACGAATAGAAGACGCCGCCCCCGACCAGAAGCTTGCCCGGGACCGAGAGATGCGGGGCGATGTTGTAGGTCGTGAAGACGGAGAAGTTGTTCTCCGGCACGTAAGGCGCGACGTTGCCGACATTCGCCCCCGTATTCGTGCGCGTCACCTTGCCGTCGAGATAGGCATAGGCGAGCTGCAGGTTCCACTGCTCGGTGATGTTGCCCGATGCGCCGATCTCGAAGCCGTTGACGCGCCGGCTCTCGCCCGCGTCGAGCGGCCCCGCCACCGCGATCCCCGTGACCGGATCGACGTCGAACGAGCCTTCCTTGTTGACCCGGAAGATCGAACCCGTGAGGCCGAGCTTGCCGTCGAAGACGTTGATCTTGGCGCCGACCTCGTAGAGCTCGCTGCGCTCCGGCGGCAGGAAGGTCGAGGGAACCTCGATGCCGGTCGCGCTCGCAGCATATTGCCCCGTCGGCGAGGTCGACTGCGCGTAGGTCATGTAGAAGGTCTGGTCCTTCGTGGGCTCGAGGATCAGGCTGACCTTGGGACTGACGAAATCGTTGTTGTTGCTGGTGGTCGCCCCGAGCAGCCCGGCCGCATTGCTCGTGCGCAGCGTGCTCGAGAAGTTGTCCCAGCGGATGCCGCCGAGGATCGAGAGCTGGTCGATGAGCCAGACGCGGTTCTGCGCGAAGAGGCCGATATCCTCGTTGTCGGACAGACGGCGCCCGGCGAGGTTCGGCACGAAGGTGCTCGCATTCGCGAAGACCGGGGTGCGGATATTCTGCGGCAGGCGCCCGCCCACGGCCGTCAGCGATTGGCGCTCGCTGTCCTGGTAGAAGTAGTTGACCCCGAACACCGCCTCGTGGCGGAAGGGACCGGTCGTGAACTTGGCCGTACCGGCCGTGACGTTCTCGACGCCCCAGTCGGTCTGCTTGAAGCTCATCCCGCCGCCGGCGCCATAGGTGACCAGCGGATTGCCACCGGCCAGGAAGCTCGTCGCGCAGGCGAGCGTGCAGCCGGCCGGGTTGGTCTGCGAGAAATCGCGCGAATAGAACGCGAGCCGCGTGTCGCTCGTGACCGTGAACCAGTCATTGACCTGCCACTTCATGAGCGAGGTCAGGAGGTCCGTGTCGGCCTTGTCCCGATCGGTGGAGCGGACGAAGGACGTCTGCCGGGGCAGGCCGAACTCGGTCGCCGGAAGTGCATAGCGCGCGCCCGGCGCCAGGATCGTCGGCACGCCCATGTCCGGCGTGCGGTCCGTGTACTGGTGGAAGTAGTTGATGTGCCACTGCTTGTCGGTGCCGAGCCCGAGGCCGAGCGAGGCCGCGATGCCCCAGCGGTCCGACTTCACGTTGTCCCGGTCGGTGATGTCCTGCTGGTTGACCATGCCGTTGATGCGGATGGCCGTGGTGGCGTCGATCTGCTGGTTCACGTCGAAGGTGCCCCGGCCGAGGAAGCCGGACCCGAAGGAACCGTCGACATTGATCTGGCTGCCCAGGAAGGAGCGCTTGGAGACCTGGTTGATGGCGCCGCCGACCGTGCCGACGCCGAAGGTCTCCGAGGAGGGCCCCTTGATGACCACGACGCTCTCGGTGTTGAAGCTGTCGCGCTGGTAGACGCCGAAATCGCGCAGCCCGTCGACGAAGAGGTCGTTCTTCGCCTGGAAGCCGCGGATCCGGAACTGGTCGCCGTTCAGGCCGCCATTGCCCTCGCCGGCCGAGACGGTGACGCCTGGCACGTTGCGCAGAGCCTGCTCCAGCGTGGTGACGTTCTGCTGCTCCAGGATCTGCTGCGGAACGACATTGATGGTCTGCGGCGTGTCCTGGACGTTGCCGGTCAAGCGCGAGGTTCCGATCGGCGTCAGGTTCGTGTTCGCCGGCGAGCCGCCGGCTGCCTCCACGCTGATCTGGGGCAGGTCGGTGGCCGGGGCCTCCTGGGCCCAGGCATCCGCCGGAAGAAACGCCCCGAGGCCGGCCGCAAGGCTCGCGCCCAGCGCCGCATGCCCGCCATGATCCCGCAACGAAAACGACTCGTTCATCAGCTCTGCCCCAACTCTTGTCGCGTTGTATGAGCAAACGAAGCTTGCAGGCAAGGATTATATTCTAGAACCAAGCTAAACTGGGAATCCGCGTCGTTTAGACCTGTTATAAAGAAAGAAGATTGACAGCTTAGATGCAGTTTGAAGTCTTTCTAAGCTAGCTATTCAGGGGCGTTGATCTTGACCTCCTGCCGACATGCTCTAATGGTCCCGGGCAGACCACGACCTTCGCGCCAGGACTGGGCGGGCAAGGCCCGGCCAAAGGGCACGGCACGGATGCACCATCAGAGATGTCGGTAGCGAGTCTGACCTCGGAGGAGACGATTTCGGCCATAACGCTGCGCCGGATGAGCGACACGGACTGGGCGCAGGTGCTCCGGTCCGAGCCGCGCGTCGTCGTGCGCTACGTGCGGTCGGCCGCCGAGCACGGTTTCAGGGCCGCGCAGGTGACCTGGGCTCAGATCCTGCTCGACGGAAAGCTCGTGCCGCGCGATCCGGCTGCGGCCTTCCGCTGGTTCAGCCGCGCGGCTTCGCTGGGCAGCCTCGACGGCATCAACATGGTCGGCCGATGCCACGAGCTCGGCTGGGGCGTGCCGGTCGATCATCGGGTAGCCGCGCGCTGGTTCCGGCAGGCGGCGGAAAAGGGCTCCGATTGGGGCGCCTACAATCTCGGCTGCATGCTCCTCTACGGCGAAGGGATCGAGCACGACCTGGCCGAGGCGCTGCGCTGGTTCCTGGCCAGCGCCGGACGCGGCAACGCGAAGGCGATGGGCTTCGTGGGCCGTTGCCACGAGGAAGGGTGGGGTACGCGACCGGACCAGGCCGCGGCCCTGTCCTGGTACGGGCGGGCCGCAGAGGCCGGCGATTGCTGGGCGCAATTCAACCTCGCCATGCACCTCCTCGAGGCGGGCACCCTCGACGGCGCGGTCGGATGGTTGAGGCGCTCCCTCGAGACCGGGACCCCGAACTACCTGGCGGAAGCCGGGCGCGAACTCGTCCGGCAGGATGACCGGGCGCTCGCCGAGATCGGCCGCATCGCGCTCGATAGGGCGTCGGCAGCCGGGATCCCGCAGCAGGACGAGGCTCCTCCCTCGAACACGCCCGGCCTCCTGCGCAGGCTCATCGGCCCGCGCGGCCGAAAACCTGCGTGACGCGCATCGCAGCCCGGCATCGTCGCCGCAGCCTGGCATCCTCTCACATGTTACAGAGTAACAGATTTTCCGAGCTGGCCCGATGAACCTCGTCCGACCCTTCCGCGTGCTCGCGGCCTGCACGATCCTGGCCCTGGGAGCGGCGGCCGCCTCCGCCCAGGCTCCGAACGGGGCTCAACCGGGCGCAAACGGCGCGACCGCGCCGGCGCCCTCCGCGGCTCCCGCTCCCTCCTCCGCCGCACCGGCGACGGCGCCGTCCCCGGCTCCCGCGCAGAACCCGGCGCCCGTGGCG